>CAZRPW010000082.1:0-20198 GCA_964601975.1 uncultured Bacteroides sp. | reverse complement strand
TGGAGAGATTTTTGGTTTCCTGGGTGCCAACGGGGCAGGGAAGACCACTGCCATGAGAATTTTGTGCGGACTTTCATATCCCACATCGGGTGAAATCAGGGTGGCGGGTTTTGATGTTTATCGTGAACGGGAAAAAATCAAGAAAAAAATTGGCTATATGTCTCAGAAATTCTCTCTCTATGAGGATCTTACTGTTTCTGAGAACATCCACCTCTATGCAGGTATCTATGGATTGGGGAGAAAGCAGATAACACTCCGGGAAGAGCAGCTGCTTGAACGACTGGGTCTGGCCCACATCCGCAAAAGACTGATCAGGGAAATCCCCCTTGGCTGGAAGCAAAAGCTCGCATTTTCGGTAGCCATCTTTCACCAGCCGGCCGTGGTTTTCCTGGATGAACCCACCGGAGGCGTGGATCCCATTACCCGAAGACAGTTCTGGGAGATGATTCACGATGCTACGGATGAGGGGATTACCGTATTTGTAACTACCCACTATATGGATGAGGCTGAATATTGTGACCGGGTATCCATTATGGTGGATGGCCGTATTGAAGCCCTGGATACCCCGGCAGCATTGAAAAAGAAGTATGAATCAGAGAATATGAATGAAGTATTTCTTAAACTGGCCCGCTCATGAACCGATTCTTTGGATTTGTGAAAAAGGAGTTCCAGCATATCTTTCGCGATGTGCGGACACTGGTGATCCTGTTCGGGCTTCCCATTGTGATGATCATCCTTTTTGGGTTTGTGGTAAGTACCGAGATCCGTGATGTGGAGGTGGGAATCTGGGACCGGTCTATGGACCAGGCTTCCATCAGTGCCACTCAAAAGATTTTTTCATCGGGTTATTTTATTCCCGCAGGCTATATCGATCATGAGGAGGAGATCGGGGAACTGTTTCGAAGCGGCAGGGCCAGGGTGGTCGTAGTTTTTGAGGAGGGCTTTGAACGCAAGCTACTGAGGGAGAACACGGCTGCCATTAAAGTTATAACAGATGCCTCGGATGCCAACACCGCTCAGCTTTCCCTGACCTATATTCAGGGAGTCCTGATGAGCTACTTTCAATCCATGAACCAGGATGTAGTGGTGCCCTGGTCGGTGAATATAAAATCCAGGATGTTCTATAACGAGGAACTGAAAGGGGTTTATATGTTTATACCCGGACTGATGGCGCTGATCCTGATGCTTATCTCGGCACTGATGACCTCGGTTACAATTGCCAGGGAGAAGGAATTTGGCACCATGGAACTGCTGCTGGCATCTCCCTTAAAACCCAGGGAGATTATCCTGGGAAAGGTGACCCCTTATGTGCTGCTGTCCTTTGTAAATGCAGTTACAATTATCGTGCTGGGCTTCTATGTATTTGGAGTACCTGTGTTGGGTAGCCTCTGGCTGCTCTTGTTTGAAAGTATGCTTTATATTACCCTGGCTCTTTCCCTGGGAGTCCTAATTTCAACCAGTGTGAAAACCCAGCAGATGGCCATGTTTTTGAGTATGCTGGGTTTGATGTTGCCCACCATTCTGCTTAGCGGCTTTATTTTTCCAATTGAGAATATGCCAAAGGTGCTCCAGTGGTTCTCGACCATTATGCCGGCCCGCTGGTTTATTGTAATTATTAAAAATATTATGCTGAAAGGAACCGGTTTTGCCTTTATCTGGAAAGA
The DNA here is from genome assembly GCA_964601975.1 of uncultured Bacteroides sp. GTDB lineage: Bacteria > Bacteroidota > Bacteroidia > Bacteroidales. Next base: position 18,534 of record CAZRPW010000082.1, on the reverse strand, counting down.
GACCCTCATTTTATTCGGGATGACCCTCTTTTTTATCCTGGCATCTGTAAAGCGGTTTAAAATCAGGCTGAATTAGAAGAACGGATATGAGGATACTTGCAACATTACTGCTTAAAGAGTTCAAGCAAATCTTCCGAAACAGGTTGATGCTCCCCATCATATTCGTGGTGCCGGTGGTACAGATGATCCTGCTTACCTATGCCGCCAGTCTTGAGATGAAGGGAATCAGCATGGCTGTGGTGGACCAGGACCACTCCCAGGCCTCCCGTTTGCTGGTCTCCCGTTTCGAAGCATCCCCGTTTTTTGAGATGAACATGGCCACCGGCTCTTATGAGGAGGCCCTGGATGCGCTTACCGGCGATAAGGTGGATGTTATTCTCCATATGCAGCATGGCTTCGAGAAGAGGCTTTACAGTGAAAAACAAAGTGACCTTCAGCTGGTTGTAAATGCCATTAATGCCACTGAAGGGGGCCTGGTGAATGCTTACTGCACCCAGATTATCACGGGTTTCAACAGCCAGGTACGCAGCGAATGGTTTGGGCTGGAAGGTTCGGGTAAGCTGACTGCCCTGGAGATTATTCCCCAGTACTGGTATAATTCCCTGCTTGATTATAAAATATACATGTTTTCGGGGATCCTGGTGATTATCGTGACCCTTATAGGCATGCTGCTGACGGCTTTGAACCTGGTGAGCGAGAAGGAGATGGGGACCACCGAGCAGATCAATGTGACCCCCATCCGGAAATACCAGTTCATTTTGGCCAAACTGATTCCCTTTATGATTATCGCCCTGTTTGAACTGGCATTCGGACTCATTATCGGCAGGTTGCTGTTTGGACTGCCCATGGTGGGGAGCATCGGACTACTTTTCCTGTTTACATGCATTTACCTGCTTGTAGTACTTGGAATAGGTCTTTTTCTATCCACCATCTCAAATACCCAGCAGCAGCTTATGTTTATCGCTTTCTTTTTTATGATCACCTTCATCCTTATGAGCGGGGTATTTACACCGGCCGAAAGCATGCCCCCCTGGGCGCAAAAAGTCAATATAATTAACCCGGTAGCCTATTTTATGAAGGTCATTCGCATGATTCTTCTGAAAGGCTCAGGATTTATGGATATTAAGCGGGAATTCTACAGTCTTTCTGTATATGCAGTGCTGATTCTGACCCTTGCAATTACAAACTACCGGAAGACTACCTGAGCAGCTGTTCGAAAATGCGGTCTGTTCCCTTTGAGTCCCAGTTCACTGCTCCTTTTTTGTGAACTACAATTTTTCCATCTCTCGAAAGGATGTAGGTGGTGGGGATGGATCTGTGATCAAATACCCGGGGTGCAGCAGCGCTAGCGTAGTGGACCGGAACCGTATAGCCATGCTTCTTCATAAACGCTTCCACCACAGCAGGTTCCTGGTTTGTGACCAGCAGGAAGGCTACAGATGCTCCGTGCTTCTCCCACGCCTTCTGTATTTCGGGCAATTCTGCCACACAGGGAGGGCACCAGGTGGCCCAGAAATTCAGGAATACCGGTCTGTCTGCCAACTGGGACAGGGTCAGAACTTCGCCCTCCTCGTTTTGTATCGGCCACTGGTAATCACTTTCTGACAGGCTTGCCTGCTTATCCTCGGGGATCATCCCCGGGGTTTTAATGTTCAGTGCCAGGCGGTTAATACTTGTTGAAATGACTCTTCTCGGACCGGGGATAATTAAAAGGATCAGCAGCACCCAGAAGAAGATGTCTCCGGCCTTTTGCCAGGTATTTCGGGACTCCTTCCACTTGGTAATTCTTTCTTTGATTGTTGCCATGGGCGTAGGTATTTTTAGCAAAGTTAGTTTTTCCCCAAATATCCTTTGGGCAAGTTTATTATATTTGTTCAGCTAAATGGCAAGCATGCTTAAAAAGATAAGAACTTTCTTCAAAGAGGAGATCTGGAGTCACGATCTGACATCGAAATCGAGGCGAAAGACATTCCTGATCAGACAGTCAAGGGTTTACATACTGGCATTCAAAGGGTTCTTTGAGGACAGGGGATTCGTGCGAGCGGCTGCCCTTACCTATTTCACCATGCTCTCCATTGTTCCGATTTTTGCTATCGTCTTTGCAATCGCCCGGAATTTTGGTTTTGAAGAGCGTCTCCATGAAATGATTAACAATAATGCAGCCGGACAGGAGGAGCTCATGACCAGGCTCACTGCCCTGGTGGATAATCTCCTGGGCAATGTGAAAGGCGGACTGATAGCGGGTATTGGAGGTATCGTACTCTTCTGGTCGGTCGTACAGGTTCTGAACAATATCGAGGCTTCCTTTAATGACATATGGCAGATAAAAAAGGCACGCAGTCCCTTCCGGAAATTTTCCGATTACCTGGCCATCATTATCTTAACGCCCTTTGCCATTGGTCTCTCTGGAAGTATGATGGTGAAGATACAGACCATGGCCAGTGAGTTTGAGCTTCTGAGACCGCTGATTTTACTTTTAATCAAGTCGGTCCCCTATGTTTCCATGTGGATTCTGTTTACAATCGTCTATATTGTCATGCCCAATACCAAGGTGAAAGTGAAAAATGCATTGATTGCAGGGGTAATTGCGGGCACAGTGGCCGTAATTTTCCAGACCCTTTACCAGGATCTGCAGATTGGGGTGTGGCGTTTTAATACCCTCTACGGTAGTATTGCGATGATTCCTCTCTTTTTATTATGGTTGCAGTTTACCTGGTTGATTGTGCTTATGGGTGCAGAGCTCTCTTTTGCCTACCAGAATATAGAGCATTACGAGTTTGAGGAGGATGCACTCAACCTGAGTCATAACAACAAACGGATTCTGACACTGCTGATTTCCTACCAGATCATTAAAAATTTTGAGGAGGGGGGAGAACCCCGGAATACGGATTTTCTAAGTCATGAACTGGGCATACCTCTCAGGCTGCTTAATGAACTTGTTTATGAATTGGTGAGTGCCGGAATTCTGGTAGAACTGGCAGCTGATAATCCCAAGGATCGCTCCTATGTGCCTGCTGTAGATATTAATAAGATTACGGTCGAGTTTATCTATTCCCGGATGGAGAAGACCGGTGGCGATCACCTCTACGTGACCGAATCATCAGAACTTGAAAAGATCACGCACATCCATGATCATATCCTGCATTCCATTCGAGAATCTCCCTCAAATATTCTACTGAAGGACCTTTAGGTGTGTCGGATTGTTAATGCAGGGTGACATTTAACGTTAATTTAATGGTCATTTCGCTTTGATATTTACAGACTATTAGCTAATATTGCAACTCATTTAAGAAAACATGAATTTTTACAGGCAGCATAGCGTCCATCATCCTCATCACCATAGAAATGGTTAGGACCCTGTGCAGTTAATTGTAATCCGGAATTTTGAGGCGAGGTTTGCAGATACTGCAGACCTTTTTTTATTTAAATTAGTTTGACATGAAGACATTAAGAATTGCCATACAGAAATCGGGGAGGCTGAGTGAAAAGTCCCTGAACCTATTGAAGGAGGCGGGAATCAACCTGAATAACGGATCCAGGAAACTGCGTTCAGTGGCACAGACCTTTCCTCTTGAAGTAATATACCTGAGGGATGACGATATTCCCAAGTATGTAGAGGATGGAGTGGCAGATATCGGAATCGTTGGTGAAAATGAGTATGCCGAAAAGGAGTGTGAGGTGGACCTGGTGGAACGGCTCGGATATTCAAGATGCAGACTTTCTATTGCCATTCCCAAATCTGAAGAATATAAGGGTGTTGAGGATCTCCAGGGCAAGCGGATTGCTACATCCTACCCGGTAATCCTGAAGAATTTCCTGGGAGAGCATGGGGTTACGGCCGAGATTCATTTTCTGAGTGGCTCGGTTGAACTTGCACCTTCCATCGGGATTGCTGATGCGATTTTCGATATTGTCAGCTCGGGTAGTACCTTGATAAGCAATGGATTGAAAGAAGTTGAGGTTGCCATGAAGTCAGAAGCGGTAGTAATTGCCAACCGTGAGATGGATGAAGATGTAGCGGCAATCCTATCCGATTTGCTTTTCAGGATCCGCAGTGTGATGGCAGCATCAAATAATAAGTACATTCTGCTGAACGCACCTAATGATCATTTAGAGGAAATTATTTCTGTCCTTCCCGGAATGAAAAGCCCCACAGTAATGCCTCTTGCAGAAGAAGGCTGGAGTTCGGTGCACTCGGTACTGAAGGAGAAGACATTCTGGGAGGTAATTGATCAGCTGAAAGCCCTGGGAGCCCAGGGAATACTGGTGATTCCCATTGAGAAAATGATTGTTTGATATAAAAATCCGGAACCATGAATATAATTCGTTATCCTGAACGTGAATCCTGGAAGGATATACTGAAACGACCAAAGCTTAATCATAATCAGCTGGAGGACCAGGTGGTTCAGATTATCAAGGATGTAAAAAAGAATGGTGATAAGGCTGTTCTTTCCTATACCAGTAAGTTTGACGGAGTTGACCTGGAGTCCATTGAAGTTTCCCAGGAGGAGCTGATGGCGGCTAAGGGAAAAGTAGATAAACCGCTGAGGAGGGCGATTGAGGAAGCCCATTGGAATATTGCCACTTTTCATAAGAAGCAAATGCACCAGTCGGAGACCATCGTAACCACTGCAGGGGTTCGTTGCTGGCAAAAACCAGTGCCCATGCAGCGGGTTGGACTATATATTCCCGGAGGTTCAGCGCCCTTATTATCCACGGTTCTGATGCTTGGAATTCCTGCAAAGATAGCAGGTTGCCCAGAGGTAATCCTTTGTTCCCCGCCCGATAAGGATGGAAAAGTAAACGCTACAATCCTCTATATTGCAAATCTCCTGGGTATCGACCGAGTTTTTTGTGTGGGTGGTGTTCAGGCTATTGCTGCCATGGCCCATGGAACAGAGAGCATTCCTGCCGTTCATAAGATTTTTGGACCGGGCAACCAGTTTGTAACCATGGCAAAACAGATTGTAAGCCGTGAAACTGTAGCTATTGATATGCCTGCTGGTCCGTCCGAACTAGCGGTTGTAGCCGATGCAAGTTCTAACGCTGCCTTTATTGCATCCGATCTGCTCTCCCAGGCCGAACATGGTCCTGATAGTCAGGTCGTCCTCATGTCCGATTCGGGCGATCTCATTGGCAGAGTTCAGGCCGAATTGAAAAAGCAGCTGGCAGCCCTTCCCAGAATGGAGATTGCCACCGCCGCACTGGAGAACAGTAAAATGATCCTGCTGAAAGACCGGTCGGAGATTATGGAGATGATCAATCTCTATGCCCCGGAACACCTTATAATTGTAGCGGAGAATTATGCCGAGCTTGCCGAACAGGTTGTAAATGCCGGATCGGTATTCCTGGGAGACTACACTCCTGAAAGTGCCGGAGACTATGCCTCTGGAACCAATCACACCCTGCCCACCAACGGATGGGCAGTGTCCTATAGCGGGGTCAATATGGATAGCTTCTTTAAGAAAATCACCTTCCAGGAGATCAGTAAATACGGACTGCACAATATTGGCAACGCGGTGATGACCATGGCAGAGGCCGAGCAGCTCCAGGCGCACAGCAACGCAGTTTCAATAAGGTTGAATGGGGAAGAAGATGAATAAAGAATTCAGTGTTAGCAGCCTGGTAAGGGAGAATATACGTAATCTTGTTCCCTATGCTTCGGCCCGTGATGAGTTTTCAGGGTCGGCATCTGTATTTCTGGATGCAAACGAGAATCCCCATAATCCCCCGCTGAATCGCTATCCAGATCCAAAGCAGCTTGCACTCAAGGAGGTGATTGTAGCCTTGAAGGGACAGAAAGTGGAGAATCTCTTCCTGGGGAATGGGAGTGATGAGGCCATTGATTTGCTTTACAGGGCCTTGTGTGAACCCGGAGTGGACCATGTGATCACAGTTGATCCCACCTATGGAATGTATAGAGTATGTGCCGGGATCAATGATATTCAATGTAAATCGGTCCTTCTCAGGCCCGATTTCAGCCTGGATCCTGCGGCGGTTTTGAAGTCTGTGGATGATCATACGAAGATTATTTTTCTATGCTCTCCCAATAACCCCACGTCGAACTCCCTGGAGAGGGAGGCTGTTATGGAGGTCATTGACCATGCTCCCTGCATGGTGGTGGTAGATGAAGCCTATGCTGATTTCAGCAACGAACCGGGATTGTTGTCGCTGGTCCCGGAAAAACCAAACCTGGTGGTGCTGCAGACCCTGTCAAAAGCGTGGGGTGTGGCGGGGATCAGGTTGGGAATGGCCTTTGCCAATCCCGAATTGATTGCCTATATGTCGGCTGTTAAATACCCCTACAATGTGAATTCCCTCACCATTGCTGAGGCTTTGCGTGCGCTTCGACAGCATGAAGGAATGAAGCTTTGGGTGAAGGAAATCCTTGAAGAGCGGGAGAGACTATCAGTTGCGCTTGCTGGCTTTTCTTTCGTGGAGAGGGTAAGTCCATCGGATGCGAACTTTTTGCTTGTAAGGGTAGAGGATCCGGGTACTGTTTACACTTACCTGGTGGACCAAGGAATTATAGTTAGAGATCGCTCCTCGGTTCCCCTTTGCGCGGGATGCCTTAGAATTACTGTGGGGACCCAAAAAGAGAATGACCTTCTCATGGATGCACTGGGAAAATATGAGGAAGAAAAGAAAAAAGCCAAGTCATGAAAAAACGCGTAATCTTCCTGGACAGGGACGGAACCCTGGTGAAGGAGCCACCTGTAGATTTTCAGCTCGATTCTCTTGAAAAGCTGGAGTTTATTCCAGGTGTTTTTCGAAACCTGTATAAGCTGAGATCTTTCACAGATTATCAGCTGGTGATTGTGAGTAACCAGGATGGCCTGGGTACAGCCTCTTTCCCAAAGGAGAATTTTACACCGGCCCACGAAAAGTTCCTTACAGCTTTCCGGAATGAAGGTGTGGAATTTGATGCAGAGCATATCGATCCGTCTATGCCAGAAGATAATTCACCCATGCGGAAACCGCGTACAGGCATGCTGGAGGAGTATATGGGTGGGGCTTATGATCTTGAAAATTCACTGGTGATTGGCGATCGGATTACAGATATGGAGCTGGCCCGGAATCTGGGAGCCTTAGGGATTTTCTATGGCCCGGAAAGCATGAGCAAAGATATTGAAGTGAAGGGGCTTTCCAGTTCTGTGGCCCTTGTGAGTGATGACTGGGACCAGATCTATTCTTTTATTCGAAGGAGAATGCGATATAGCAAGATTTCCAGGGTAACCGGAGAAACAGATATCAGTGTGGAACTGTCGCTTGACGGGGAGGGAAAGACTGATATATCGACGGGACTTGGCTTCTTTGACCATATGCTGGATCAGCTTGGCAGGCATGGCGGAATGGACCTGTCAGTGGCAGTGAAGGGCGATCTGCATGTGGATGAGCATCACACCATTGAGGATACAGCCATTACCCTGGGTGAGGCTTTTCGCCAGGCCCTTGGTGAGAAGAGAGGCATAGAGCGCTATGCTTTTACGCTTCCCATGGATGATGCGCTGGTTACAGTGGCCCTGGACCTTGGAGGAAGGCCCTGGCTTGAATGGGATCTTACATTTAAAAGAGAGATGATTGGGGATGTACCCACAGAAATGTTTTTCCATTTCTTCAAAAGTTTCACCGACGGAGCCCTTTGTAACATGAATATCAAGGCAGAAGGTGAGAATGAGCACCATATGATTGAAGCCGTATTTAAGGGTTTTGCCAGGGCGCTGAAGGGGGCTGTGAAACTGGATCCTGAGAGTAAAATGCTACCCAGCACCAAAGGAAAATTATAAGGAAGGATCAATGGAGTTAGCAATCATAAAATATAATGCAGGTAATATCCGTTCGGTCGATCATGCCCTGAAAAGATTGGGAGTGACAGCAAAAATAACCGATGATCCGGAACAGATACGCTCGGCCGACAAGGTGATTTTTCCCGGTGTGGGAGAAGCTGCATCTACAATGGCCTACCTGAAAGAGCGTGAGCTGGATAAACTCATTGCCGGGCTTACCCAGCCAGTGCTTGGGATTTGCCTCGGACAGCAGTTGATGTGCCAGTATTCTGAGGAGGGAGATACCGAATGCATCGGGATCTTTGATCAGCCTGTGAAGCAGTTTCTGCCAGGAAAGCTAAAGGTGCCCCATATGGGATGGAATAGCCTGGACCAGGTAAGCGGCGATCTTTTCCCCGCTGAACTCCAGGGAGCTTATGTTTACTTCGTGCATTCATACTATGTGCCTGCGTGCAGCGAAACCGCTGCACTGTGTAACTATATGCTTCCATTCAGCGCAGCCTTGCAAAAGGGAAATTTCTATGCCACCCAGTTCCATCCCGAGAAGAGTGGAGATCCCGGACAGATGATTCTTTCAAATTTCCTTGAACTATGATTGAGATCATTCCGGCCATTGATATTATTAACGGCAAGTGCGTAAGGCTCAGTCAGGGCGACTACACCCAGAAAAAGGAGTATGGAGATCCGCTGGATATGGCCATAAGGTTTGAAGACCACGGGATTAAAAGGCTTCACCTGGTGGACCTGGATGGAGCCAGGGAAAAACGTGTGGTAAACCACCGGATCCTGGAGAAGATTGCTTCACAAACCAGCCTTGCAATTGATGCAGGAGGGGGGCTGCGTAGTGATGAGGATCTGCATATTGTTTTTGAATCCGGAGCCCGTATGGTTACCGGAGGTAGTGTGGCGGTCAAGGACCGGGAACTCTTTATGGGCTGGCTTCGGAAGTATGGTCCCGAAAAGATCATACTGGGAGCGGATTACCGGGACGGAAAGATCGCAGTGTCTGGCTGGGAAGAAGAGACCGAACTGGAACTCATGGATTTCTTGTCTGAATACATGGCTGAGGGAATTCAAAAAGCCATTTGCACCGATATAGCTCTGGATGGTATGCTGGTGGGGCCTTCCATGGCTACATACCTGGAGATTAAGAGTGGGCTGAATGCCCTGGAGTTAATTGCCAGTGGAGGAATCGGGAAAATGGAGGAGATTGTGAAACTGGATGAAGCTGGGATTGACGGTGTTATTGTGGGGAAAGCCATCTATGAGATGCGTATATCCCTGAAAGTATTGGAAAACTATATATTAAAAAACAGCTGAGTATGCTGGCCAAAAGAATTATACCCTGCCTTGATATCCGGAATGGAAAAACGGTGAAAGGGATTAACTTTGAAAATGTAGTGGATGTGGGTGATCCGGTGGAACTGGGTGCCAAATATGCGCGGGATGGTGCCGATGAATTGGTCTACCTGGATATCACAGCCACCCATGAAGGACGAAAGCTTTTTGCCGACCTGGTGGGACGCATTGCCGAACACCTGAATATACCTTTTACAGTAGGAGGGGGAATTAACCACGTCAGAGATGCTGATGTCTTGCTCTCTGCCGGTGCTGACAAGGTTTCCATCAACTCATCGGCCGTGAGGGATCCGGACCTGATCGATCGTGTCGCAGGCGGTTTTGGAAATCAGTTTGTGGTAGTGGCCATTGATGCGCAATTGAAGGACGAAAAGTGGACTGTATTTGTGAATGGAGGAAGGATCCCTGTGGACAAAGAATTGTTTAGCTGGGCACTGGAAGCACAGGAAAGGGGGGCAGGAGAGATTCTCTTTACCTCCATGAATCATGACGGCACAAAGGATGGATATGCCAACGACGCGCTCCGCAGGCTATCCGAAAGCCTGTCCATACCCGTGATAGCCTCGGGTGGGGCCGGTAAGAAGGAGCATTTTGTGGAGGTTTTTGAAAGGGGACAGGCCGATGCAGCCCTGGCTGCCAGTATTTTTCATTACAATGAAATCCCCATTCCGGAGTTAAAGTTTTACTTGAAACAAAACAATATAAATGTCAGATGATATGGATTATGAAAAGATGAATGGTTTGATTCCTGCAATCGTACAGGATTACAAAACCAATCGCGTATTGATGTTGGGTTTTATGAATAAGGAGGCCTACAAGCTTACCAAGAAGGAAGGGAAGGTTACCTTTTACAGCCGTACCAAGAATCGTTTGTGGACCAAGGGTGAGGAGAGTGGTAATTTTCTCTATGTGAAAGAGATCCTTAAAGATTGTGATAAGGATACAGTGCTTATAAAAGCTGAACCTGCCGGTCCGGTTTGTCACCTGGGTCAGGATACATGTTTCAACGAAATAAACCATGGGCAGACTGGTTTTCTCAATTCCCTGCAGGACCTGATTCAGCAGCGAAAAAGGGACATGCCCAAGGATTCCTATACTACCAAGCTTTTTACAAGGGGGATCAATAAAATCGCCCAAAAGGTGGGAGAGGAGGCTGTGGAGCTTGTAATTGAAGCAAAGGACGATGATGGTGATCTTTTCCTGAATGAAGCTGCAGACCTGATGTATCACTTCCTGGTATTGCTTACCGCCAAGGGTTTCGAACTGGAGGATGTGGAGAAGATTTTGGAATCAAGGCATAGTAAATAGTAAATGGTAAATGGTAAATGGTAAGTGGGTAAATGGTAAGTGGGTAAATGGGTAAATAGGTAAATGGTAAGTGGGTAAATGGTAAGTGGGTAAGTGGGTAAGTGGGTAAGTGGGTAAGTGGGTAAGTGGGTAAATGGGGAAATGGGTGAGTGGGGAAATTTTGTTAATTTTGCGGTTCAATTAAATAATAAGGAAAATGAAGAAGGCAGAGATAAATACCGAAAAAGGTGTAATGCAGGTGGAATTCTATGATAAGGATGCTCCGGGCACCGTAGAAAATTTCATTAAACTTGCCAAAGATGGTTTCTATGACGGACTTACCTTTCACAGGGTAATTCCCGATTTCGTGATCCAGGGTGGCTGTCCGGATGGAACCGGGGCAGGCGGACCTGGCTATAATATTAAGTGTGAACTGGATGGGGATAATCAGTACCACGATCGGGGTGTGCTTTCCATGGCTCATGCCGGAAGAGATACCGGGGGATCCCAGTTTTTCGTCTGTCATTCCCGTACAAATACAGCACACCTGGACAGGATGCATACCTGTTTTGGGAAAGTTGTTGAAGGTCTTGATGTAATTGATGACATCCGCCAGGGCGACAAAATCATAAAGGTGACCGTCACCGAGGACTAGAGCTTCTCAATCTCATTAACTGTTCAATATCATCAATCTCTTTGGGGGCATACCTGGAAAGAACCAGGTTGCCCTCTTTTGTTATAAGGACATCATCCTCGATGCGGACACCAATGTGGAGGTATCGTTCGTAAACCGGTCGCACAGCCTCCGCGAAAGCCGCAATTTCAGATGAGTCGATCTTTGAGCCAAGCATAGCATCCAGTTGCTCAAGCCCATTTTCCCTTATATATATGCCAGGTTCGATGGTCAGCACCATACCCGGCTCCAATATTCGGCCCGAACCTGTTTTTTTCATCCTATAATCGCCTCCCGGACCTGGATCATTTTCGTAATATCCTACGTCATGGACGTCCATCCCCAGGTAGTGTGAAGAGCCATGAATGCAGTAGAATTCCAACTGCCATTCAGATGCTGTATCGGTGATCAGACCCAGTTCGGCAAGTCCGTTACCCATTACTTCTCTTGCTGCCCAATGACCATCCCGAACACCCATTCCGGGCTTCATTGCTTCGATACCAGCATGCTGGGCATCCAGTACCAGCTGGTAAATGCTCCTTTGTTCTGTTGAAAATTTGCCGTTTACAGGAATGGTCCGTGATATGTCTGCCGTATAATATCCATAATCGGCTCCTATATCCATTAATAGCAGCTCACCGTCCTTCATGATCCGCGTATTCTGTTCATAGTGAAGGGTGGTGGAGTTGGGACCTGAGCCCACGATGGAAGGAAAGCCAGGCATGCCTGATCCGTATTCCAGGTAGCATCCCTCAATGATGGACTCCATCTCAAATTCATACTTTTCCGCCTCACAAGCATGCATTACCCTGGTGAGTGATAAGGCTGTGATATTACATGCTTTCTGCATGCGCTCAATCTCCATAGGCTCTTTGATAACACGCTTTTCATCCAGTATGGCTGCAGCATTCCGAAATTCAATTTCGGGATAGTTCTCTGCAAGTTTCCCGAGTTCATCCATTAATTCCCGGTTCTGCCTGTCCACATAAACAGCCTTTTCTGATTCGAGAATGCTCATTAAAAACTTCCTGCTTTCCTCAAAGGAGAGTACACGGTCTGCATGGTATTGCAACTGAATCTCCTCTGCTGAGGGCTGTTTGCCCATATAGATCTCCAGGCGCATGTTTTTTTCCGGCATGGTGAGCAAAAATGCTTCTCCTTCATTTTTTGAAAGGATCAGGTAACTATTGTAAGCTTCAAAACCAGAGAGGTAGAAAAAATAGTTGTTTGTTCTGTATTGATGCAGATTATGACTCTGTTGATCAGTGGATTTCAGGATCATATATCCTGACTCCATTTCTTCCAGCACATCTGCTCTTCTCTTTTCGAAACCTTCAATCTGTTCAGGCGTATAAACCAGCATAGCGTCATCGATGGTTAGTGGAATGATCCATGATCTTCCTTCAGGATGAATGCAGTTTGATAATATTAATAAGAGGACTAGAAACAGCGGGTATTTTTTCATAAATTGAGGCTTATAATGCAAAGGTTGCAAGTTATAAAAAGTAAAGCTGAATTGCTTATGAAAAAATACCTGTGGATTTTCCCATTTATATTGATCTTTACACCAGCCTATTCACAGAAAATTCCTTTCTCAAACTTTACGGTTCAAAACGGACTTCCCCAATCTTCTGTAAATGCAATCGTGCAGGATATGGAAGGTTATATCTGGTTTGCCACCCAGGTGGGTGTTGCACGTTATGATGGCTATAATTTTGAATACTTCAGTGTCAATGAAGGACTTGTGGACGTTTTTGTGAATTGTATGATGGTGGATCATACGGGCAGGGTGTGGTTTGGGACCGAAGGGGGAATCTCTGTTTTTGACGGCAGCGGATTTAGTTCATATACCCTTGATGACGGATTGGTCAGCAAGCGTATTGACAGGCTGGTGGAAGACCTGGATGGAAATATCTGGGTAGGCACAGCATACGGACTTTCAGTCATTACTCCGGATACCATTGTTTCCTATATCAAAGGCGAAGCGCTTTCAGACAACTCTGTGGATAAGGTATTTGTGGATTCAAAGGGAAGGGTGCATGTCGCCACGTCTCCTTTTTTCGGTTTGACCATATTTGAAAGTCCCGTTTCATATCAGAAATATGAAGAAGAAAATAGCATATGGGATATTGTTGAAGACTTCAGTGGCAATATCTGGTATGCCACCCAGGGGAGTGGGATCAGGATCAATATGGGAGAGGAAGCCCGGTGGCTGGGTGAAGAAGATGGCCTTTCAGATGAAATCGTTCTTTCCATGATGGCGGATCACCAGGGAAATGTATGGTGTGGAACCTACCTGGACGGACTCTTCCGGTTTAATGGCACGAGCTTTCAGAAAGTCAGCCTGGGTAACAGTAATCCTTCAGTTTCCAAGATTTTTGAGGATGAGAACAACAGGATCTGGGTCAGAACCTTTGATGGTGATGGTGTTTGGTTGCTCGATGGTGAAAAAACGAGGCTGATTAACTCCTCTAACGGACTTGTGGATGACCTGGTGCATGATATTACCGAAGATTATTTCGGAAATATCTGGCTGGCCACCGATCAGGGCGCTTCCAAATACGGAAGGGCGATATTTGAGATTATGGATGAAGAGACCGGCTTGCCCGATAACAAGGTTCTGGCCGTCCATTTCGATTCGAAGGAACGAATCTGGTGTGGAACCACTAATCATCTCCTATATTTAAAAAACGGCAAAATTTTCAGTCTTGGCGAGAATAAGGGTTTTCCGGTTAAAGCAACACCTCATTCATTTGCTGAAGACAAAAATGGGAATATGTATATCGGATCCAACCTTGGCCTCTGGTATTACAATAGCAGATCTGTGCAGCCGGTTCTCTATAATGATGAGAATAACGCAAGACAATTTTTAAGTCTTCTATATACAGAGGATCATGTGCTCTGGTGTGCTACGGATTCAGGGTTGATAATGCTTAAGAATGGGGTTCCACAAGTCCCGTCGGGCATGGATCAAATTGCAGATTTTTATGTGAATGACCTGGAAAAGGTGGGTGAGTATATATACTGTGCCACCGATGGCGGTCTTTCTGTATTTAATATGAAGGGAGAACACCTGAGAAACTTTACTATTGATGATCATCTTTCCTCAAATGTTTGCCATGACCTGGTTACAGGGAGTGATGGTAATTTATGGATTGCAACAGACAGGGGACTCTCAAAACTGATAATGGGTGAAAATCCGGTAATTGAAAAAGTGGGGAAGGAAAGCGGAATTTCAGCCAATACGGCATATTTTGTGGAAATTGCCGATAGTTGTTTCCTGTGGATCGGTACACAGCGTGGATTAATCAGGCTTGATAATTTCAATGGATCTGTAAAAAGATATGGTTATTCTGATGGCTTTACCCCTGTGGAGACCAATGCCAGGGCTGTGACAAAGGGCAGGAATGGTGATCTGTGGATCGGGACCGTTGCAGGCCTGGTTCACTATGAGTCAAAATATGACCGGATTGACCTGAATCCTCCCATTTTGACCCTCAAGCCTCCCCTCGTAGATGGGGAACCCTATTTTCAAGAGGATTCCCTTAAAGGGACTGTTGCAAGCTTCCCTTACAACAGGAATTCCCTGGAATTCAACTTTACCGGTATTCATACCACCATTCCGGAAAAGAACAGGTTTTCCTTTATCCTGGAGGGTTTTGACACAGATTGGTCTGTTCCGGGTACGGAACACAGTATTAGTTATAAGAAGATTCCCAATGGGAATTATGTGTTTAAAGTGAAGGCATATAATCTGGATGGTGTATCCACAGATAAAGAGGTCAGTTTTGCATTCAGTATAAAGCCCCCATTTTGGAAAACCGCCTGGTTTATTCTTTTTGATGTACTGGCCGGACTGGCATTGATTTATGGGTTTATTGTTTACAGGGAGCGCCAGATGATCCGCGAAAAAAGGGTGCTGGAAACCAAGGTGAAGATCCGGACACGTGAGATTGAAGACCAGAAGGTTGAGATTGAGGCACAGCGTGACGAGATCGCTGGTCAGAACAAGGAAATAACCGACAGCATCCATTATGCAAGAAGAATTCAGCATGCAGTGCTTCCCGGAAAGCTAACACTTGAGAAAAGCCTTCCTGAGCACTTCATCCTTTTGAAGCCCAGGGATATTGTAAGTGGAGATTTCTTTTGGGTGGAGCAGAAGCATGAACGGGTTATTGTGTGTGCAGCCGATTGTACGGGACACGGGGTTCCCGGGGCTTTTATGAGCCTTTTGGGGCTGACTTTTCTGAACGAGATTGTGAACAAGGATGAGATCCTCAAGGCCTCCGAGATTCTTGATCGTTTAAGATTATATATTATCAATGCCATGTCCCACAAGGACAGTCAGGCCAAAGATGGCATGGATCTTTCGCTGGTCGTACTTGACAGGCAATTAAATCAGATGGAATATGCAGGTGCATACAACCCGCTGGTAATGATCAGGGATGGTGAAATGATTGAGTATAAGGCAGACAAAATGCCCGTAGGTAAACATATTGGAGAGGAACGCCCATTCACTAACCACAGAATTCAATTGCAGAAAGGAGATGTGATCTACCTGTTTTCGGATGGATTCCCCGATCAGTTTGGTGGAGAGAAGGGCGGGAAATATAAGTCGCGGCCTTTCAGGCGATTGCTCCAGAGCATCAGCTCAGAGCCCATGGAAAAGCAGGAACAATTGCTGGAGGAGGAGTTGAAAGAATGGATGAGAGATATTGAACAGGTAGATGACATACTTGTAATGGGTATCCGCTACGAATAATATGACGATTATATAAAAATTGATAGAGATGAAAAAGAAGTTCTTTACACTGTTATTAGCTTTTCTGAGCGTTTTAAGTTTTTATGGACAAAATTCAGGCCTGGTGGCCGATAAATCGGACATTATAAATTTCAGCAGCTTTCCTTATACACCCCTGTTGGTTGAATCGGGTGCTGAAGATTTCTACTGGATAGGCAGTTCTTATCAGGGAACAAGTGTGAACCATGATATGCTTAATGAGCTAAGCAGTGATTTCTCAAATATCTATTTTATCAAATATGATAAGGATTTAAATCCGCTGGGATCTGCATACATAGTAGGAAGTTACACAACACCAGATGTATTCACTTTTGAAGGCGGCCTTACCGTGTTTGGCGATGCTGTAACAAATGTAGAAGCCAATGGGAATGTACTTGCCTTAAACAGTGCCGACCGTCTTGAATACATTGTTAAATACAACGATCTGTGCCAGTTTGAAAGGCTGGTATCCATCTGGGATCTGGACCCCTCTCAATATCCTTATTCGACTTCAATGATGGATCCTAATACCGGGACGCTGTATATTGCCGGCAGGGCTTCTCAGCCATATAATCTTCTGACACATGGGATCATTGGTAAGGACATGAGTGAATATCTATATGTGCTTAGTTATGACCGGAGCCTGTCCCTGACCGGGGTTTTCATAGCCGGAATGGAAGAAGGGGGTGAATCTGGCTATTATAAAAATATTGAAATTATCCCCGATGGAACAGGTAATGTTATAATTACAGGTGGCTGGGAGGGAGACCAGAGCCCTGTTATAGATGGTGAAATCCTTGGCGACGAAATTGAAAATGAGGGTGTGTTTGCAGTAAAACTGGACATCGATCTCAAGAAAGAGTGGGTGATAAAGGGAAATCTGAACGGATTTGACTACGATGGCAGTAGTGGTATTACCAAAGGCTTAGCCCTTGGTAATGGAGACCTGATAATGTTGGGGGCTACTGCAACCGGGCATTTCAGCCTGGGGGATTTGAAAATTGTTTTTGCGGATGGAGATGGATACACCAATATGTTTGCATTCAGAATTTCAAGTGAGGGAAAGGTTCAATGGGAAAGACCGATACAAAACATGTTGGATGCCTATGGTGGAAAGAAAGGGGCAAAAAGTGAAGAATTTACGTCCATCATTGATATGGATATAGTAAAGTGGAAGGAAGAGGTACTTTACCTTTGTGGGCGATTTAGAGGCGTGCAGCTAGAAGTAGCAGGCAAATTTTTGGAGAATGAGTTAGGAGAAGGTGCATTCGTAGCAGCCCTGGATATGAAAACCGGGTTGGACAGGTGGGGATATTCTTTATCGTCGACCTTCACCGAACTTTGTGGTTTTGATGTGGATGGCAGTGGTAATGTAGCACTGTTGGGGAAAACCGGAAATGATCAGCAGTTTCAGGGACTTGGAGCCAACACAGGGGAGTCGGAGATGGTTTTTCACCTTGGTCTTGATTATAAGGGGATTCCACTCTGGTTAAACAATGCAATCCTTGATCCTGGAGGTTATAGTCTTTACGGTTCTGACCTGGAGGTTTTAAAAAACGGGGAGGTGTTTTCTTCAATGTACAAAAATGTGATTGATCCGCTTATAATCGGAGGGGTTACGATCTACAGCAAGGATCCATATTCCAGTATTCTGGTTAAACTGGGTGCCAATACGCAGCTGGGTGGGACGATTTATGATAAGTCCGGTACAACAGTATACCCGGGAATTGTAAAGGCCTTTAAAGCAACATCAAAAGGGGCATATCCCCTGGTGCAAACGGTTGATATCGATGATTCGGGGCGCTATATGTTTGAAGGTCTCTACCCGGGATCATACAGGTTGCTTGCAATTCCGGATCTCAATTATTATCCCGATGGAATGCCCACCTATGCTGGTGGAGCGATTTCATGGGAAGGGGCGCAGAATCTTAATATAAGAAGCAGCGAGAGGACCTCCCTTCTGGATATTTCTTTGTCAGAATTGCCCAAGCTGACTGCTTCGGATGGAAGTGGGCAATTGTCTGGTAATGTGAGTTATGCGGACGATTTCATTGCCAAGAGTACCCTGGCTCGTCCGGCAAAGAAGACAGCAGTTATTTTAAGGAGCAAGGCTTCCAGTAAGGGGACCAGCGAAGATGAGGATGTTGTTGCCTACCTGGATACAGATGAAGAGGGGAACTACATTTTTGAGTATGTGCCCGATGGGACTTATGAGATGCTTGTGGATGTTCCCGGACTGCCCATGAATGGGAATTATGATGTGAATGTTGTAGATAACACGATCGTTTCAGAACTTGATTTCATAATTGAAACGGAAGGCATCGCCATTCCGGGTACGACTGGTTTTAAGCTTGAAGAGGTGGACGGACTTATGATCTATCCAAACCCAGGAAATGGATTTATGCATATTGAACTGGAGAATCAGGGTGATTACGTGGTACAGGTGTTTAATACGGTGGGCATGCTGGTTGATCAGAGGGAATTCTATGCTGTTGCAGGTCTGGTGGATCTGGATCTGTCTTCACTAAAGACTGGAATGTATCTGGTAAAAATTAAGGGTGAGAAACTTACAACTGCGGTTAAGTATTTGAAAAATAGAAAATAGTAAATGGTAAATGGTAAATAGCAAATAGCAATTAGTAAATAGT
>CAZRPW010000081.1:7576-20213 GCA_964601975.1 uncultured Bacteroides sp. | reverse complement strand
GAGAAAATCAACTCGCTCTATCCACTCACTCCTCTTGTATTGCTCATCCCTGCCTCTGCGAGTGAGAAAATCAACTTCATCCCACACACTTCTCAAGTTACCATCTTTGAGGGTGAAGATGAAGCGGTAACCGCATCTCCGACAGGCATCAAAAACCGTGTTGTTCGGGTACAGGCCGTCGGCCAGGATCAGGATCGGCATACGGGGATACAGCTTCTTGAGCTTCTTAATCAATCTTGAAAAAGCCTTCGACTCACAGTCTTGTTTATCGTAATGGCCATGTTCGGGATTACGTATCCACTCCGTGGCAATGGATATACTAAAGCCATTAGAACACACGATCTTGGCTTCTAGCACGTAGACCGTATAGGTTGTTTTACCGCTCCTGGATGTCTTTTTTGGACAACCTGGATATGGCTCATAATCAAAACTGTGAAGTCCGGTGCCATCAATCGCCACGTTATGAAAACGTCTATCGAAACGGAACCTATCGAACAGTTTTTTGCGTACTAACACCATGATCATCTCTCGCTTAAGCTTTTCAAGGCATTCTTGAGGTAGTTTCCGTAGCAGCTTGTCACAAGTGTCCATGTCGGGGAGCCGACAACCAAACATTCTTTTGTAATTAGCTGCAAAGCGACCCTTCCTGGAAAGGTTGTCCATGCCGTTGCGCGAACCGCGCTTGAAAAGGAATATGGCTATCGAGGCCATCAACACCTCCTCGGTTTTGTAATCAGGGAACTTCCGGTAATCCGGAAGTGTGGACAGCATCTCAAGGAATTTGGGGAAGTGCCTATTCAGGATAATGGCTGTTTGCATGGCGAAGTAGAACCCTTCGTAACAACTCAATTTCTCCCTGCATCCCTTGCGCTTTTGTTCTTTGCTCTTCTTTCTGTTTCTCTTCTAAATAAGGTGGGGAAAAACACCTGAAATTACAAAATAAAATACCCGCATAACTTGCGTATTACGTTTATTATCAGTGCTTTAATAGTGTAATAAAAAACGCCAGTGAAATGGGTGGTACCTTCCTGGCGTTTTAAAAAAATAAAAAATGAAACCACAACATTAATTGTTCGGCGGCAGCGCCGCCTTTGTATGAGCTTGAAAATAAAGTTGTTACAAAAACAATCTTCGCCTGTGGTGTTTACTGTAAAATTAGTGCGAAAATTATCTTTCCCAAAATTTCCTCCAAGCTTAATTATCAGACAATTACGGGATCGCTAAATTCCAAGCGGAATCGCTGCCGCTTCGGAGCCAAGGAACATAAAAAATCGAGTTATTAACTTATTTGGTGCTTTAACGACTATTTAATGCCTGTAAATATAATAATATGTCTGTTTATTACCCGATATAGTTAATAGGGGGACATTTAGCATCTTTTATGTGATAAAAAAGCTTGAAGAAGCCATCCTCAGTTCTTGAATCAGAAATAAAGGACGTCAGAAAAGGACACGAAGCGGAATTGCTGAAGCATTGGGTTTGGTGAATAAGGAGGGCTATAAAAAAATAAAAGTCCGCCTGTAGAAGACGGACCTGGCCCAGGTGATCAGGGAATATGTTAGATGAACTGTCACTTTACTAAAGTGCAAATAGCGTGCCAAAGGTGAAATCAAAAAAGAATAATTCCGAGTTAAAGGGACCAGTTGACGGGCTCAATTCCCTTTTGTTCCAGGTAGCTGTTGGCCCGGGAGAAATGATGGCAGCCGAAAAAGCCATTGTAGGCAGAAAAGGGTGAGGGGTGTGCAGCTTTCAGGACCAGGTGTTTATCCTGATCTACAAGGGCCTCTTTGGCCTGGGCGAACCTTCCCCAGAGAAGAAAGACCACATGGCTTTTTTCCCGGGATATCTTTTCAATGACCGCAGATGTGAAGGTTTCCCATCCCCGGTTCTGGTGCGATCCTGCCTCACCTGCCCTTACTGTCAGAGTGGCATTCAATAGCAACACCCCCTGGTCGGCCCAGCTTTCCAGGCTTCCATGATTAGGAATGGGAATTTCGAGATCACTTTGAAGCTCCTTAAAGATATTTACAAGGGAGGGAGGGGGCTTGATGCCCGGGGGCACAGAGAAGCAGAGCCCGTGGGCCTGTCCCGCCCCATGATAGGGGTCCTGTCCCAGGATCACCACCTTCACCTTGTCAAATGGAGTATGTTGAAAAGCGTTGAAAATCAAGGAGCCTGGAGGATAAATGGTGCGGGAAGAGGTTTCCTGTACCAGGAATTCCTTCAGTTCACTAAACCAGGGTGACTGGAACTCATCCCACATGATTTTTTTCCAGCCCTCTTCTATATGCGGGTCAATGTTAGACACAGGATCGAAAGATACCAATTGTACAGCTTCCCTGCAATGTGTCGGATGTAAAACCTGGCTGTGATGATAAAGTTTGTACGCGAGGTGCAGATCCCGGCAAAGCGTCTGCTCCCGGCAAAGTGTCTGCTCCCGGCAAAGTGTTACATGCTATACCTGGCTGTTAGAATGAAATTTCTTCCAGCGGCGCTGATCCCTGCAGCGTAGGGTTTATAAAACTCATCGAACAGGTTCTCTACGGCCAGCATAATTTCAAAGTGCTGGCCCAGGTTGAATCCGCTTTTCATGTTGAGGGTCCACCAGGACGGAAAGCCGTACTGCATGGCTTCACCCTCGTTATCTTCACCATAGGGAGAAAAATCTTCAATTTGCTTCCAGCCCTGGTATATTGCATACATGTTAAAGAAGAAGCGATCGCGCCGGTAGGTAATATTGGTCCGACCAAAGACGGGAGGAATGTGGCCCAGGGGAACATCATCGGTGATGTTGTGACCATGGGTATAATTGAGGGTGCCGTTCAGCGTGATGTTCTTGTTCAGGTTGGAGGTAAATCGAAACGATCCGCCATAAATAATACCCCGGGCAGCATTGTAGTTTGCAGTAACCTTGTACATGTCGCCGTCATAAAGCAGGGAATCTTCTCCATTGATCTGGTAGGAGGTTCGGACTATCGCATCCCTGAGGTAGGTGTAGAAGCCGACAACTTCGATCTTCATGTAACCCTCCACAATTCTGCTGAAGCCAATTTCAGCATTGTATGAGTATTCGGGCGAAAGGCTTGCATTGGGCACTGTAATATAATCGTCTTTGGCCCTGACCTTCCCAAAATCATCTACATTGGGATTCCTGAACCCTGAGGAGAGGATGGTATTGATTTGCCAGTTGTCGGAGGGTGTATAGATGAAACCAAGGCTTCCGGTAAATGCCCCATTATTAATTTCGATGTGCTCATAGGGTAATATGCCCGCTGTAAAATCGGAAGATAGTGCCGCCCTGCTATATCTGGCACCAGCGTTCAGCACGCTTTTTTCACTGATTATCCATTTATAACTGGCATAGGCAGATGCACTCCAGGTCTCACTCCCCCCTTCGGGGTACCTGGTCTGTGTTGGGCTCTGCGCACCGCTCACTATATGCTCATACCATGCTTCTGATTCCACCAGGTTCTGGTTCAATTCCAGTCCGTAATTTAGTTTATGGTTTGATCCCCATATTTTAAGAAGATCGGTATTCAGACTGAACACAAAGACATCTTCTACCTGGGTGAGAAGCTCATCATTTCTGAACTTCCTTGAGAAGCGGTCCTCATCGATTCTCTGGAAGGCGATGATATTGGTCATGTTTGTAAAAAAGAGGTTGTCCTTTTTTACTACGTTTTTGAGTGATGCAAGGAATCTGTTTTGCGGACCATAGTAATAGGCAGCATATTTCAAGTCATCGCCACTATAGTCGTTTAACTTGTCCAGCCGGTCTATATCCGATGAAGTGGAGTACTGCAGGTTCAATATCCAGTCCACGTATTTTGATGGGGTATACCGGATTTTTTGCATGATATCGGTCTGACTATATCCCGTATTGAGCTGAACAAGTGGATTTGGATTCGTCAGAGTTGAATCCAATCCGTTTACCTGGTCTACATAATGCAATGTTTTCCCCCACTCTCCCAGGGTTGGGTTTCTGTGTGAGCCCATGCGTAGGTCTCCGAATTTTTTGTGGGTAATACTTGTAAGAGATGCCCATCTCTTTTTTCCGGCCATGAAATCCAGGTGACCGGTGAACCCGGTGTTTGCCGAGGCGAATTGTGTATAGGCGTTGGCTTTTAGCAGGGTGGGTTTATCCACAGCCATTTCCGGATCTTTGGTGTAATAATGAATGACACCGCCCAGTGCGTCGCTTCCGTATATGATGGATGTGGGTCCGAAAATCACCTCGGTTCGTTCAAGAATAGAGTGGTCGATGGTGATTGAATTTTGCAGATGCCCATTCCGGTAAATGGCATTGTTGAGCCTGACCCCGTCAACTACCAGCAGGATTTTATTGGCCTCGAAGCCTCTGAGTATTGGGCTTCCGCCTCCCCCCTGGGTTTTTTGAACCATAATATTTCCAGTTCCTTCAAGGATGTCTGCAGCAGTCAGACCGGTACTCTCTCTGAGCGTAGACTCCTCCATCACATCCACCATATAGGGAATCATCAGCTTGCTTTCCCTGTATTTGGAAGCAGAAATTACAAATTCATCAATCAGCACCTTCTTCCTGGTTAGCTCCAGCGTTTTCATTTCCTTCAGGCCTTCCATTGAATAAATGAGGGTATGATATGAGGGATGCTGGAAAAATAATGTATCAGATGGCGAGAAAACGGACAAATCGATGGTTCCAAGGGTATCGCTGATGGTTGAATTTTCCCGGTTGCCTGTAAATACAGCCACATTTTCGATGGGAGTCAGGTCAGATGCATTCAGGACCCTGATCTGCTGTGCTTCCAGGGATGTCCAAAGAAGAAGGAAACTAAGTATGAAGCTTATCCGAAATATCATGTGCTGTGAAAACACGCAATTATAAGCAAAAATTATACCAATGTTTGACTATATATACTGCTTCATTCTCTTGTGTTGACTGTGTTGGTAATTTTCCCCTGAACCTGCTTACTAATTGTCTATTTTTGATGTAAACCGGCCGTATATGTTAAAAAGGTATATATATGTAGGGCTATTTGCTTTGGTATGCCTGAGCCTGGTAGGTATTATCCTTTTGAAAAAATTGGATAAAATCGCACCCAGTGAGGTCATACAGGCCGTGCCCGATGATGCTCTTTTGTTTATTGAGGAGATTGATTATGAGTATGTAGCTGAGAAATTTCTGCCTGAAAATCGTATTTGGATAGATTTTGTAAATACAACCGGCCGTAATGGTCTTGATTCAACGGTAAGGAACATCCTTAGCCATGCTGGTTCAAATGAAGCTTTTCGTGAACTTTTACTAAAAGAGGGATTTAGTGTGTCATTGCATTTACTGGGGAAGAATCAGATTGCTCCCCTGGTTTATATTCCCTATGCAGCGTACCATAGCGATCACGAATTTGAACAAATGGTGTTTGCAATCCTTGGAAATCAATCCATAGTGAATGAGCGGAAGTATGAAACCGAGACCCTTTTTGATGTTTCCGGAAATCCGGCAACCCTTCCGGGGAAATTCACATTTTCCTGTGTGAACGGAATTTGCCTGGCAGGAGCCTCCTCCATGCTGGTGGAACAAGCGGTCAGGACCATCCATGCCGGTGTCGATCTGCCATCGGCGGATAAGGGTTTGGAAAAGGTCCGAGGAACAGCCGGTCGTTTTGTTCATGCCAATATTTATATAAACTACGCCCGGATTGATAAGTTATTCTATCCTGTCCTTAACGAGAATAGCTGGTCTAAAATGCTTGGAATTTCCCGCCTGGCTTCATGGGGTGAACTTGACCTTGATATCAAGGAAGATGCCTTGATTCTGAATGGAATGTCAGTTGCCGATAAGGAAGAGGCGCTATTCCTGGGCGCTTTTGCCAATCAGTCGCCTGTAAAAATGGAGCTCCACGAGATGATGCCTTCGGGTACATCTTCCTTTCTTCACCTGGGAATCAGCGACAGCAAGCTTTTTGGGGTTCAGTTGGAATCTTACCTCAGCGGCCTGGGTAAATGGGCAAAAATCGAACAGGAACAGGAGAAATTATATAAGAAATATGGCTTTGATCCCCTTGAAGATCTGATGAACATCATGGATGATGAGATGGCCTGGTTCGCCATAGAGGGTGTAACCGGTGTCCCAAAGGATGAAATCTTTGTGCTGGAAACCAGGAGTCAGAGCGAGACCTCTGAGGTGGTGATGCACTGGGTTGAACAGTACCTTCAGGTTCATGCCTTTGATATGAGCTCTTATAGTCATCGGTATAAACTGGACAATCAGACCAGTTTCAACATCTACAAAATGCCCTCTTTCTACCCACCGGGTTTATTGCCACGGGGCTTATTCAATAACTATTTTGCCATCTATGAAAATTATCTCCTCTTCGGTCCTTCTGTGGAGGTTCTTTCCAGGGTGATCTATCAGAACGTATTGCAAAAAACTTTTATAAGCGACCCTGTGTATAAGGAGATGTCGGAATATCTCTCCAACCGGAGTAATATCACCTTCTTCTTCAGGCCGTATCCTTATGTTGACTACAGGAGGGATGAGCTGAACAAGAAAGCTTCGGACCGTCTCGATGGTATGGAGCTCTTTCTACGCAGGATTCCAGGCGTTGTGGTCCAGTATAGCTCGGAGGGTGATATGTTTTATCATAGTATCAGTTGCAGGTATACCTCTCAAATCAGGGAGAAAGCCTTAACTGTATGGGAAAGTCTGATGGA
The DNA here is from genome assembly GCA_964601975.1 of uncultured Bacteroides sp. Lineage (GTDB taxonomy): Bacteria > Bacteroidota > Bacteroidia > Bacteroidales. The sequence goes on along the minus strand of CAZRPW010000081.1, from coordinate 13,523 downwards.
TTCTGTAGCGATCACCAAGCCAGCCCTGGCAATAAATCACAACACCCGGGAGAAGGAGATTTTCGTTCAGGATGCTTCAAATAAGATATATCTGATAAACAGTACAGGCAGGATTTTATGGGAGCAGAAGCTGGAGGGACCTCTTATTGGCGAGATGCACCAGGTGGATTTTTACAAAAACGGAAAACTTCAATACCTGTTTAATACAGCAGGAAAACTACACCTGATTGACAGAAACGGTAACTATGTTGAGCGTTTTCCCGTAACACTAAGGGCGGAAGCATCGGCTCCTCTTGCACTTTTTGATTACGACAATAGCAGGGATTACAGGATTTTTATACCGGGGAAGGACCGGAAAATCTATCTATATAATATTGAAGGCAATCTGGTGACGGGGTGGAAATTTGGGAAAACGGAATCGTTAGTAAGCGTTCCGCCTCAGCATTTCAGGATCGGGCAAAAGGACTATATTTTGGTAAAGGACAGAACACGGGCATATTTCCTTGATCGCAAAGGGAAAGAGCGAATTAGGCCCAAAGAGCGGGTGGTGTTCTCGGGGGAAAATCAATTTACCCTTGATATGAATATTATGGAAGAGAGACCCCGATGGATTTCAACTGATACCTCCGGCTGTGTGAAGGCTGTTTATCTGGATGGAACAGTGTCGACCCTGCTTGATCAGAAACTGGACGAGGATCATTTCTTCAGGATGCAGGATATGGACAAAGATGGAGTGCCTGACTTTGTTTTTGCTGAAGGGGATGAATTGAAAGCTGTGAAACAAGATGGTACAAGGCTGTTCTCTTTCCGCGTTAGAGGCCATATCAGTGAGATGCCAGATATTTATAAATTTTCTACCGCTGACATTAAGATTGGTATTACCGACCGGTCGAGAAACAGGATTTACCTGATCAATGCCGACGGATCACTCTATGAAGGCTTTCCCCTTGAGGGAACCACCAGGTTCAGCATTGGATATTTTGCCGGATCGGATAGCAGGTTTAATCTCATCGTGGGAAGTGCGAGCAATTTTTTATATAACTATTCAATCGAGTAGACCATGAAAAGACTCTTTTTTGGAATCAGCTTCCTTATTGCGGGTGCATTATTATTAAGCTCCTGTATCAAGGATAATTTTGATCTGGATCGGCTTTCTACCGAGATGGAATTTGAGCCAGGTTTTGCGGCCCCCTTCTTATACGGATCCTTCGATATGGATGATCTGGTTGATGTTCTCGATTCGAACGATTACTCGCTGGAAGATGAAGACGGCCTCAGGTATTACCTGGTGTATGCCGACACCATTTATTCCGTAGACGAAACAGTTGCTCTGGACTTTGAATTGACAGAGGATATGGTAACCTATTTTCAGATTAAATTGGGAGCAATTAATGAAATGGCCATTGAAACCCACATGCAAATTTACCTGGAGGATGAGAATCATGTGGTACTTGATTCGGTATTCGATATGCAGGGGATTGTTGTTAAACCATCCAGCATTGACAGCGATGGAAAGCTCCTGGAGGCATCTGAAAATGGGAACAGCTCAACTTTTGATGAAGAAAAGATCGGAATCATTGACAATATAGCTTTTATGCGTATAAGTACAATGATGCAGCCCACAAAGCTAGGCGAGCCCTTTGTAAAAATATATGCTTCCTACGCTCTCGACTATGAGCTTTCTATGTCAGCAAATGTGAAAATTAATACCGGAGACTTAAATTGAAAATGATGAGGCTATCGTATAAAATCCTATATCGGAGTTTGCTGACTTTACTATTTTCCCTCTTCTTGGGTATCTCTGGAGAGGCACAGGTCAACAACACATTATATTTCATGCACGGTGTTCCGCAGGCAAATCGTGTAAACCCTGCCTATCAGCCAGAGGGTAATCTTTATATCGGGATTCCGCTCCTGGCTCCCATCAGGGCTGAGCTATCGTCCAGCTCCCTGGCCTGGGAAGATATAATCTATCAACACCCGACCGAGCCGGACTCCCTGATTACCTTTTTGTATCGCCGTGGTACTCAGGAAGTATTTCTGAACAAGTTGAAACCTGTCAATATGGTTACATCCGACCTGGGTACTTCCCTGCTTTCGGTGGGTTTCAGAACCAGTGTGGGTTTCATTACACTGGATATGATCACCCGCTTGGACGGTAACATTTACTACCCGGGAGACCTTGCCAGGCTGATGGTCACCGGACCAGTGGAAGGGGAGCCTTTTTCACTGGATGGCATAGGAGTCGATTTAATGGCTTTTGATGAGATCTCGGCAGGATGGTCGGGTGAGATCATGGAGAATCTTACAATCGGGGCAAAGGCCAAGGTCTTATTCGGGATAGGAGATCTCTCTACAATTAACTCAGACCTTACAGTAAGCACTTCAGAAGATTTTTGGAACATCCAATCCAATATGCGTTTTAATGCTTCCCTGCCTTTTGCTGATGTGACATACGATGAGGATGGAATGATTGAGGATGTGGTGATCAAGGAGGAACTTGAGAATCCAAATTTCTCCACCATTTCAAAATATATGCTCAACACCAATAACCTTGGATTTGGTGTGGACCTGGGATTGGAGTATCGTCCCATTGATCCCCTTCAGATCAGCTTAAGCCTGGTTGACCTTGGTTATATCAAATGGAAAGATGGAGTGCAACAGGTCGATTATAAAACGGAATATGCTTTTATTGGAGGGGAATTTAACCCCTTTGACCTTTCGGAGGACTATTCCTTCGAGGATTACCTGGACAGTACCCTGAGCCAGATGGCGGACAGTTTGCAGGGGTTTTTGCAATTCACCCCGGGGGGTGCATATAGTAAAAGGCTTAACACAAAACTTTATGCAGGGGCTTCCTTCTACCTGACTCCGAAAATTAACTTTGGATTGCTTTCAAGAACGGACTTTCTGAAGGGGAAAGTGGCTGAGCAGGTAACGGCATCCGCAAATTTTTCGGCAGGCCGGATCTTGAATCTTACGCTCAGTTACTCGTATATGAATGCTTATTTTAAGAATATCGGGGCGGGGCTATCGATAAATGCGGGTCCAATAAATCTTTACCTGGTTTCGGACAATGCACTGAATGCAATATTCTGGCCCGAGGAGGCCAGGTCTGTTAATCTCTGGTTTGGGATGAATTTTGTATTCGGATACAAAGAGAAGATGGACTATCCCCTGGTGCATTAGCGTAAGGAAATTATCTTCTTTTAATCTGCCTGGCGAACTTGGTGGCAAAAACAAATTTGTTCAGGGCATCATTATCGGTGTCGAGAACATCCTTGCCACTCCCTTCCCAGCATTTGCATCCCTGGTAGATAAATACTACGTTATCGCCAATTTCCAGCACAGAATTCATATCATGCGAGTTAATGATGGTGGTCATATTGAACTCCTCGGTAAGTTCCTTGATAAGATTGTCGATCACTGTACCGGTTTCAGGATCGAGTCCGGAGTTGGGTTCATCACACAGGAGGTAACGGGGATTGAGGGAGATGGCCCTGGCGATGGCCACTCTTTTTTTCATTCCTCCGCTTAATTCGGAGGGGTAGAGCTGGTTTGAACGGGATACTTTTACCCGGTTGAGACAAAAGTTTACCCTTTCCAGTTTTTCAGATCGGCTTTGTGTGGTAAGCATGTCGAGGGGAAAGCGAACATTCTCCTCCACCGTAAGCGAATCAAACAGTGCGGCTCCCTGGAAAAGCATCCCCATCTCTTTGCGGATCACCTGTTGCTCCTTTTCGTTCATGGTGGTAAATTCCTGTTTATCATACCAGATCTCTCCCGCATCCACCTTATTCAGCCCTGCAATGGATTTCAGCAGTACAGTTTTCCCTGATCCACTGCGACCAATGATCATGTTGCATTTACCTTGCTCGAAGTTGACGCTTACGTCATTCAGAACATGATTGTCCTCGTAACTTTTATATAGGCCCTTTACCCTGATCATTGCAAAATTAGTCTGGTGAGCACAAGGTTGATCAACAGGATTAACACGCTGCTCCGAACAACCGCCTGGGTACTTGCCTTGCCTACCTCAATGGCTCCACCGGAGACATTATATCCCATGTAGGACGATACTGAAGTAATAATGATTGCATAAAATACGACTTTCGTCAGCGCATAACTAATGTAGTAGGGTCGGAAGGCATATTGGATTCCATAAATATAATCAGACGGGGATATCAGTTCTGAGAATATGCAGGCCAGGTATCCGCCGGTAATGCCCATAATCATGCTTAAGATGCAGAGAACCGGGAAGAAAATGACGGCTGCAATCATCTTAGGCAAAATCAGGTAGGAGGCAGAATTGATGCCCATAACCTCAAGGGCATCAATCTGCTCGGTGACTCTCATCATACCCAGTTCCGATGCGATGCTTGATCCAACCTTTCCTGCAAGAATAAGTGCTACCATGGTGGAGGAGAACTCCAGCAGAAGGGAATCCCTGACAGTTACACCCACTGCATACCTTGGGAATAGAGGACTTTCAATGTTAAAATTGGTTTGAATGGTTATAACTGCCCCGACAAAGATGGAAATGATAACCACAATGGGGAAAGAATTGATTCCCACCTTCTCAATCTCTTTCATGGTCTGCCGATAAATAATCTGGAACTTCTCAGGTCGGCTGAGCGTTCTTTTCATCAGCATGAAATAGGATCCTATATTGTTGAGTAGTTTCATTGAAATGGCAGAGACGGTAATATATTAAATATTGTATAAAACATACCAGAGACACTTAGCTTTAATCAAAAAGCCCTTATATTTAAAGAAATGTAACTTACAGATTTGTATGAGTAATAGCAATTATTGTGTAATTATGGCCGGCGGCATTGGTAGTCGTTTCTGGCCCCTGAGCAAAAAAGAGTGTCCAAAACAGTTTCTTGATATCCTGGGTGTGGGAAGGACGCTGCTTCAGCAAACCTACGACCGCTTCATTCAATTGATGCCAGCGGAACAAATCTTAATAGTAAGCAACCTGGAATACAGAGAGCTGATTGCAGAGCAGTTGCCAGATCTTCCGGAGGAGAATATTCTCCTGGAACCCATGAGAAGGAATACGGCCCCATGTATAGATTATGCAAACTTTCGCATTCAGCAGAAAGATCCTGATGCAAATATTGTGGTAGCCCCATCTGATCATTTAATTGTGAAAGAGGCAGAGTTTCTTAACTATGTGCAGGAGGGGTTTGATTTCGTTGAGAAGAATGATGCCCTGCTGACGATGGGCATTGTACCGTCAAGACCGGAAACAGGCTATGGTTATATACAGTCTGTGCAGGAGAAGGTCCCAGGCTATGAGTCCACCGGCTTTTTAAAGGTGAAGACCTTTACTGAGAAACCCGATTTGAAACTTGCAAGGGTTTTTCTCGACAGTGGAGATTTTTATTGGAATGCAGGTATCTTTTTTTGGTCACTCAAAAGTATTATGCATGCTTTTGATACCTTCCTGCCAGAGATTCATTCCCGGTTCAGTGAAGGAGCTGCTTCTTACGGGACTAAAGATGAACAGAGATTTATTGAAGAGACCTACAGCTCTTGCAAGAATATTAGTATTGACTATGGGGTAATGGAAAAGGCAGATAATGTATATGTGCTTGTTTCCGATTTCGGATGGTCAGACCTGGGAACCTGGGGCTCTCTTTATGAGCAGCTGGATAAAGATGAAAATCAGAATTCGATCACAGGGAAACATGTGTTTATGCATGACTCTTCTGGAAATGTCGTGAATGTTCAGGATGATAAATTGGTGGTACTTCAGGGTTTGAAGGATTACGTTGTCGTGCAGAATAAGGATATTATTCTGGTTTGTCGTCGGGAGGAGGAGCAAAAGATTAAGCAGTTTGTCAACGAAATAAAGGCCGAGATCGGCGACGATATGTTATAAAAGACGCCGAAAGGGGATGTAACTCCTCGCTGATTTTTGCTTCGCAAAAAGTAGGCT
>CAZRPW010000081.1:0-7476 GCA_964601975.1 uncultured Bacteroides sp. | reverse complement strand
TCCTCGCTGATTTTTGGCTTCGGAATTCATAATTCCTTCACCCGACAGGAAATAAAAAAGCCGAGGCTGTTGAGCCTCGGCTTTTTTGGTAATGGGTTTGTTTCACTGATCCGCCCTGGCGGATCGGTTTTTGTTGTCTAATATTCCCAGAGGTCGTGTTCCATGATGAACAGATCGTTCTTGATCTTATCAGCCTCCAAGAGAATGTCCTGGCCTGTTTTATACTGTGCCAGGGCCCTGTTCCCATATACATTGGATTCAGCCATAATAGTGCTGGAAAAACGGCGCTGGAAAAATAGGTCATCGAAGGAGATGGATTGCGCATCGTTGTTGGCATTGTACACAGCATTTGTGGCAAAAAGCCTCCTGCACTGGGGGAAATGGACTATGAAAGGAATACTTTTTGTGGGTTGGGGCAAACGCTGTCCAAAGTCATCAAAAAGGTTGTAATATACAGGTGCGAGTGCAATAATCCTGACTTTCATTACAGAATGCTTCTTGTCAAAGAACCACTGCTCCTGGACCATAAATTGCCATACATAGCTGGTTCCCTGAAGAACCTCCACAGAACCGTCATCGTTTACAATGGAATCTCCACCTGTAAGGTCATAAATAGCAGGAAGTGTGGTAAGTTTTGAAAAGGGGTCTTTCCAGCCAACGTTAGGCACATATTCGTAAGGGGTGATCTCCTCTGTTTTAATGCCTTCCATGATCAGTCCAAACAGACTGTAACGATCGCCGCCTGACATTTTCCCTTCAATGGGGTACCTCAGGGGAAAGTTCATTCTCTGCCTGAGATCAATAGTCCTCCACACATCTTTTGCCCACATTACGTCAGCTTCTCGCACATATGGATATGGTACCGGCTTTTTTTCTGGTACGATGGTCTCTTTTTTATATACGTCTGTGGAAGGAGACTGTTGCTCAGACATAACTGGCGCACTTCCAGGAGTAATGGATGTGTTTACGTTTTGACTGTTTGCAGTGACTGCAAATCCGGCTAAAATCGCTGCAAATATTACCTTTCTCATCATCATTTTATCTCACAGTTATGTTAATTGGACTAAGTGTACGAACCTTTCCGTCAGGTCCTATGGCTTTAATATTCTCAATGGACATTCGCTGTCCAGCTCTCATATTACGGAAGATTGCTCTTTGTTCAGAATTGAATGTATTACTGTTGGCGGCCCGCTCCACCCATATTCCGCTGGCGTCGTTGAAACCGATTGTGAAGGATGTCACTTCGAAATCCACTTCAAACAGGAAATCCTCAGCTTCGGCTTCTACAACCTTCAGGTTGGTCAGCTGTCCAACAGTCAGATTGGCTTTCCCTCCCCTTGATCCTGCAATTTTTGCTGTAGGTGTAGGCAGGTCAAGAACCCTGAAATCCATCCTGGTCATCAGTTTGGATGAGCCGTCAATCTTGGCGTAAACACTTACAGTGGCTTCATCGCCCTGAACACCAGGCTTTACAACATATTCCCCGGCTCTGGTTCTTCGAATGCTGTGCGGACTTGTGATTCTTACATCTACAGCACTTTCGGAAACCCCTCCTGCAGAAACGGCGACAGGGTTATTAAGACCCCTGTAGAATACGTTCATTGCTGTCGCAGAAATGGTGGCATTGGCTTCAGCTACTTCGTAAGAAGTTTCAAATTTTCTTTCGATGATTTGTCCGTCATTGTCAAGTCTGATGATTCCTCCCCAGCTTTTAACCCCCAGTGAATTGGAGGTTGTGGAATAGACACCCATTCCAGCTTCAACGTCAAGAACCGTTCCATTATCCAGAATTACCTCGGGGGCATTGGTGGAGTCATAAGCTGCCAGGAACACCCTGGCCCTGTACTCCTGTCCCGGGAAAACCAAACTATGATCGGGCATTACAACGGCTTTCAATGTATTAATGGGAATATCACCAGCTTCAACCTGGCCCAGCAAAAAGTTAAGCGTTTCTGCTTCTGCGTTTCTAACATTGGCCTGAAAGTTGGAGAGCAAGGTAATAACAGATGCAAGGGGAAGGTGCTCAAAATAGGTGGTTTCCCAGGTGGGAGTTACCTTTTTTCCCCCATGTTCAAGATGGATATCAGGCAAATCAGTGCTTAGAATTCCTTCCAGGGCACTAACAGTTCCAGCATATTTGTCTTTTTCTTCAATCAGGGAGAGCATGAATTCTCTGTACTCATTGATTTTCTCTTTGAGCTCAGTAGCTTTCCCTTTAACAATCATTACCTCAGCAGGATGATCCGTATTATCCTTGGCTTCCACATGATCCCAATGAATCTCTTCATGGTCCGGATCAATGGCTTCTTCTTCACCAATAGCGAGTATGTCGGTCTTACATTCGTGAATGAAGCTGTATAGTTCATTTGAACGTACCCGGACTGCATCTGCCTTGTCTTTCCAATCTCCTACCTTGGCCGGATTCAGTTCATAGGCCTGGGCGAAAGTGTTGTATAGACTGGCGTTTTTGGCAGCGAAATTCTCGGTGGTGGTAACAAGCCCTTCGTCGACCAGAATGAACGCATTCAGTACCTCCTTGGCCACATTCAGTGCAAGCATGGCCGTCAGCACGAGGTACATCATGCCGATCATTTTTTGTCTCGGTGTTTCTTTACCGTGTCCCATAGATCAGGATTAATGGATTATTTTACTTTTTTCTGATGCTCATGGCTGAGAGCATGTTGCCGTATACATTGTTCAGTTCAGAAAGACTTTCGCTGAGTTTAACGATTTCAGTTTTGTATTTATTTGTTTCTTCAACAGAGGATTGCAAATTAGTGAGCATATCGTTGAGCCCCTGATAAACGCCGGAAGTACCCGATAGGTGTTCTTTGCTTCCCTTCACCTGCTCGGAATATGAGCTGTTTAATTCAGCAAGGTTCTTAGTCAGAGCTTCAAGCTGCCTGTTGAACTGCTTCTGACTTTCTGATATTTGGGTATGTTCCTGTTTAACTTCACCGGACATGGCTTCATAAGTAGCGGTCAGGTTGGCACTGGAGGAAGCAAATTTTTCTGCTATATCCTTGCCCTTTTGATCAATCAGGGAAGCTGTATTTTTGTACGATGCTGCCAGGGTGTTTACAGATTCATTCAGTTCGCCAGTGTTGGTTCCGTAGGCTGTGGCAACGCTGTCCATGTTCTGGGCAGCTGTCCCCATCTTGTTGAAATATTCCTTGGTGGCCAGGGATGCAGAAGTAATATCACCTATGGTTTCAGTGGTTGTGGAAATGGTGTTCAGGTGTTTCCCTAAACTGCGAACATCTTCAGCGTTGATCTGGGATTGCTGGAACAGTTCATCAAATTTCTGAAGGCCTACGTTTCGATCTGCAATAGCCTGCTCCTTGTACTCGTCAATCTCGTCCGGATCGGACATGCCTGCAAGTTCAGGATATACAAGTGTCCAGTCGAGCTCTTCGTGAAGGGGTTCAAATGCTGAGAAAAAGAAGATAACTGCTTCAATCAAAAGCCCTGAAGTAAGCGCGATGGCTGCGCCGGGCCAGTGCATGATCTTGAAAAGAGCTCCAATGATTACAATAGCAGCACCGAAGCCGTACAGCTTAGCTGTAAAATTCTTCCAGCCAGAGCTTTGGACAATTTCTGTAATTCCCATTATATCAAATATTTAATTAGTTATCTCCCAAATATGAGCGAACGCACCTGAATCCAATGAAGGATTTAGCAGAGTCCTGGTATTCATAATCCCTGGTACTTACCTGCAGGTAACGTGCAATATCTTTCCATGAACCACCCCTGACTACTTTACGTTTCATCACCGGAAGGTCATCGGGTTTAGCCTGGTAGTTATAATACGGGTTCATGTCATGTGAGAATACATAAGCCGAAGGGTCATAAGCGGTAATGGTCCACTCGGCTACGTTTCCAGCCATATCATATAATCCGAATTCGTTGGGGTTGCCGGAGAAATGAGCTACCCTTGCAGGGTACATCGAGCCATCATCCGTGTAGTTACCACGTAAAGGCTTGAAGTTGGCAATGAAACAGCCACTCATATTTCTCAGGTAAACTCCACCCCAGGGATACATGCTGTGTTTCAGGCCTCCTCTTGCAGCATATTCCCACTCGGCCTCGATGGGAAGCCTGTAGTCCTGTACAATCTGCTGGCCACTTTTCACAAGTGCCCAGTTCAGGTACTGGGTTCTCCAGATACAGAAAGCGTTAGCCTGCTTCCATGTAATACCGACTACAGGATAGTTGTCATATGAAGGTGAGCGGAAGTACATGTTGGTCATTGGCTCGTTGTAGGAGTAGGTGAAGTCTGAGATCCATACCAGGGTGTCGGGATAAACCAGCACCCAGTCTTTATTTACAAAAGAGGATCTGCTTGTAACATCTTCTTGCGTGCCATCGGGTCTGGTGACAGTCCCTTCATAGCTTACTACAGGGTCAGAGGATCCAGCAGCATAGTCAAGTTTAAATCTGTTGGCGGATGATGCTGCCTGCCTCAGGTCAACCCAGTAATAGTTATAAATCAGTTTGGTAACATTAATCTCTTTTGAAGTATAGGAGAGCTTATCGTCACCGGTATAATAAATACCCAGATCCTCAATAATCTGCTGGATGTTTCCTTCCTTGTCTTTCTTAGCATCAAGGGGTGCATCCCAATTGATTATGGGTTCTCCGTTCCTGTCTTCATAGGGCTGATCTTCAGCATCTTTCATGATGAAATCTTCGACGCCCTGAATAGCCAGCTCTTTGCGGATAATGGAATCACGCACCCAATCCACATATTGCCTGTATTCATTGTTCGTTATCTCAGTTTCATCCATCCAGAAGGCATCTACTGCCACTGTGCGGGACATAGCATTTTGTGTCCAGGATACATCCATGTCGCTGGGCCCCATGGCAAAGGACCCGTTGGGAATAGGAACCATTCCAAATGGGATAGGTTCAGCGTAGGCCCTACGACCCTGTACTCCCTCAAGTTCACCGGTGTTGTAGGTGCTACAACCAGCGATGAGTGTTCCCAGAACTGCAATAATCACGATACGTTTCATAGTCTAACGCTTAATAGGTATTAAAACCAGCCTTTTACAAATTGTTTAAATTATAAAAAACTCTCTAAATATAGATAAAAATTATAAAAATCTTAAACTCTTATACTTTTGCGGACTCTTGTCAACACTGAGGTCGAAGCAGTATCGAACCGTCACTTCATGGGACCCGCTATTATAACCCATCAGGGGTGAAAGTTCAAAGTCATACGAATACCCGATTCGCAGACCGTTCATTAATTCTATTCCAAAAAGTGCAGACAATGCACCTCTGACTGAATAAGAAACTCCTCCCCAGAACTTTTTATTGTATCTCACATTGGTATTCAGGGATACATCATGCGATCTTCCGTCGGACTGAACCATCAAAGAAGGCATTACCTCGAACATCGGATTTGTGAGTTGAATGTTATATCCTGCCATCAGGTAGTAATGCCTGATCAGTTTGGTCTCTTCATTTTCCTCGGGGTATATAAAGGAAGTCTGGTTCAGGTGGCTGGTGGAAAGCCCCACATAGAGGTTTTCAGTATTATAATAAACGCCCAATCCCATGTCAAATCCAAAAACACTTCCCCCGGAGGGTATGGAAGGATCAGAATCGGGTTCAATAACGTCCTGCCCCTGCCAGGTAGGCTCCATGGACTGATTGGCAACCCCTATGTTTAATCCAATACCGAGCTTTCCCATTCCTACATCCATCCTGTAGGCATAGGAGACACTGAAAAGAAAGTCGTTATTGAATCCAAGCCTGTCGTTCAATAGGTTTATCCCTACCCCATGGTCTCTCCCAAGGAGGCTAAATGGCATGTGTGCTGTGAATGTGGTGGTTACAGGGGCGTCGGGGAGGCCGCTCCACTGATTCCTGAATGCCCCGCCAATGCAGATTTTATCACTGCTGCCGACAGCACCCGGATTGTAGTAGGGCGCGAGGAACATGTTCTGAGTGAATTTGGGGTCCTGCTGGGCCAGAATTCCGGCCGAGAGCAATCCAAAAACGAATATAATTACATGTCTTTTCATTTAGGCACTCAATTCTCCTGCGGGCTTTATCAGTCTTGCTTTTTAGCTCAAGTAAAATAAACAAAAATAGTTCTACGAAACAAATATTGTTAACAGCCAATTGTTCATAACCCGAGGAACATTGTTAGACAAAAAAAACAGGCCCTTTTGTTTTCGGGTGGATATAGAACGTTCATTATTCCGATTCATTACCCAACCTGTGTAAATAACGCCACCAACGCTCAGGTATTTCCTCATTACTGGCTTGCTGGTAATCCTCATACGAACATGAGACAAAAAAGTTATATCCTGTGGCAGGATTCTTTACAGGAATTTCCATCCACCACCTTTCGGAAAGGGTGCTTTTATGAAAAACAATGTTGTGTCCTGCTACATCGAGGTTCACGATGAATTTCTTTATATGTTCCGGAGTATCAACAGGATTCTCTTTCACACGGTGCGATAATCCTTCCAGGAAATACCAGGCTGCCTGGGCACATATGTGCGCGGTTTGTCCGTTCAAATCTCCTGCAGGATTAAATTCAAAAAAACCGATTTGTTCCACTTTTTCGCTCAGACCTGCATAACGGGTAATCTGACACAGCTCATCACCAAAAAAACCATTTGGTGAGGGAATGGAAGCGCCCGGGGCATCGGAATGTCTTACCGCACCCATATCAATACTTATATAAGTACAATCCCGGATAAGAGGTTCGGATTTTTTCATGTCGTTCCGCGCCACACCAAGCCTGATACTCTCCAGGTGAGAGAGCTCCAGTTGATCCAATTGCGCCTGCGTTGTAAAATAGGCCTGGTGTCCAAGGTTGGTAAAGCTGAAGGATTTCCTGTAATCGGGATGCAGGAGCTGGTTCAGGTAATTCCTGGAGTGTAGTGCGTCAGACGATTCTGAGAAATCGAGCATTGAATCGATTGTAAGAATATGGTGTAGACCAGGCTGTTTCTCAAGGGCCATGAAGACTCCGCGACTCAGGTCCTGTGTTCCGCCCAGGATCAGGGAGATTATTCCCCGCTTTTTCAAATCGACCAGAACGTCTCTGAGCGCGAAATAGCTGTCATTTACAGAACCCCCGTTTTTGATGTTCCCCAGGTCGTATACTGCGATCCTTTTGATGGCGGAGAGCTGGTATAATTTGTTTCTGATAGCATCCGGAGCTTCCTTACATCCCTTTATAAAACCGTTACGATCTTCCGGAATCCCGATAATTACCACCTTGTGTTTGTCCAATTCCCTGATGGGATGGTCAGGGGTATGAACGGTGATATGGTGACTGAATGATTCACTGTTGTCGATGTATTCAAATTCGGGCCTTTCAAGGCTGACAGGATCGAAGTATCCGTTTAAGTCCATAAAGTCGAAAGTCTATAAAGTCTGTAAAGTCCGCAAAGTCCGTAAAGTCTGTAAAGTGGGGTTATTTCTTTTTATTGTCGGCTTTTGTTATGATTT
>CAZRPW010000080.1:0-20594 GCA_964601975.1 uncultured Bacteroides sp. | reverse complement strand
TTCCATAGCATCCTTAGATTATATCAATTCAACACTTTTGAGACACCCTCTTTTTAAATCCAGATCAGCTTCTCATTCCATCGGTTTTCAAGGGATTCTTTAAAGCTCTCATGGCAGATACCCAGCATAAAACCACCCCCTGAGCCATTCAGTTTCAGGTAATATTCGTTGGAGATCTGTCCTTCAAGCCAGGCCTCAATCATACTCTCAGGGATCATTCTCCTGAAATGGGTAAACTGAAAGTCAGAGATGGCCCTGAAGAGCAAAGCGGGGTCCCCTTCTCTTTTCCCCAGGAAAATCTCGATGAGTTTCTGGTTGATTACAAGGAATTCGTAACGGATCGAAGAGGCGTAGCCACTGATTTCCATTTGATTCAGGAAGTACTCCACCAGGGGGGCAGTTTCAAAATGTTCACCCGAATCAAGCAAAAAAAGGCGGTATCCCCCTGATATCCTTGAAGGGTCCATCTCAACCCTCCGGATCGATCCATCGGTATGGAAATATAAGGCCGATTTGGAATGACAGGTAAGTGCATCAACCCCTGAGCTTTTCCCGTGAAAAAAAGATTCAATAAGCGCCAGGTCGTCCCGTTGTTGTTCCAGCGTCAGCTTTTCCGCACCCGGAAAAAAGAGATCGTATATGGCTGCGCTGACGGCTCCGGAGCTTCCAAGCCCATAGCCGGCTGGGATATTCATATCCAGCCAGTAATCATGCTTCTTAGCAGTGAAAAGGTCCAGATCGGGCCCTGCATGGAATGAGTTTTCGGGTAGTCCGGAGATATAGCTGAAAATCTTTTCCAGGTGTTGCCGGGATAATTCCGCCTGTCCTTCTTTTCCCCTCGGTATATCTCCTTTTCCCCTTACTTTTGCTTTATATAGGTTGAAAGGAATGGTGAGGGCGCTGCCCCCTGCCACGACCCCGTATTCTCCAACGAGCATGATCTTTGAAGGGTAAGTGCTGTCTTTACTCATGGCTTCTCTTTTGTGGGTCCCATGCCCATTTCATCATGGATTACCTGCTTGTTTTTACAATGATTAATCAGATCGGATTTGATAAATGTCCTTACTTGTTTCGCGTGGGCGCTATCGTAAATGAGATGAACATTGGGCCCGGCGTCCATTGTGAAGCCCAGGTTGAGACCTGTTTCCTTACGAAAGGTTCGTATTTTCCGTATAATTTCAAGGCTTCCCGGCAGCATTAAGAGGTATCCTGGTTTGCTGCTCAGCATCATAGCATGAAGGCTGAGTGCTTCTTCCTCCATCAGGTCGATGAAGCGGGGCCAGGATCCCGCCTGAAGAATCTGATGTAATTCACTTACATTTTTTTTGGCCTGTTTAAAGCGGGTAGCGGCATAGGGGTTGCTTTCCATCAGGGCATGTCCGATCGAACTGGAAACCTTTTTCACACCCGGGTCTACGATCAGGATGGAATCGTGTATCCCTTTGAAGCTTTCATGGATCCCGCTTAAGGGTATGGCATATTCATCGCTGGAATGGTCCCAGGCCCTTGATTGGCCCCAAAGAACGAAACCGGGATACAGGGAGCGGGAAGCGCTGCCCGAACCCAGCCTGGCCAGGAAAGAGGCTTTGCGTAAGGGGTCGTCGGTCTGGGTGCCGATTATAATTTCCTCCATGCTTACCAGGCAGGCGGCCAGAGCCCCCATGGCTGATGCACTGGATGCAATGCCTGAAGAGTGCGGGAAGGTATTTAAAGAATGGATTTCCATACTTGTATGTTCGAGCCAGGGCAGGAGGGGATGCAGGCTTTTGATGTAATCGTTTACCCTTTGATGGAAAGCCGCTTGCTGCGCTCCTTCAAAGCTGAAACTGATCTCATTGATTGTGGAGGAGGGATCATATTTATAGGCGATCTCTGTGCGGGTAAGTGCCTTTTGCAAGCTCAGACTGAGGGAAGGATTTTTGGGCAGCTGAACCGGTCGTTTTCCCCAATATTTAACGATGGCGATGTTCGACGGACAGCTCCATTTAACGGTCCCGCTTGAGGCATGATGGTACATGCTATGTTTATCCTTTTTCATATACAAGGTCCTTAAAATTGTAGAGGGTGTGGATCCCGTATTTTGCCAGGTATTTCGAAAGGCTTGCTTGATTCGCATCGGAGGCAATCATTACGAAATCCCCGCCCCAGGCGCCGAGCGACTTTACCGATCCGGGCAGTTTTCTGAATCGCCCCGATACCGGGTTCATTCCAAGCAATTGGGACAATGCTTTTTCGTGACTTTCCATAATCTTTCTGAACTGTTCAAGGGTACTTGCATCCAGCATCCCCAGGGTAAACTGACTGAATTTTTGGATGGTTTCAGCATTGGGTGAGAGCCGACTGGCCACCATGGATAGGTGAGAAGCGGTAGCCTGTTTATGTCCCAACCATGCAAACCAGATCTGTTCCCTGAAGGGAGGATTGAAGGGAGTAGAATTATATTGAGGTGACCGGTCCTTAAGTTTATAAGTAATAGGTCCGTCCGCCAAAGTACAGGCCACATCATATCCCGATCCTTCAGATACCATGAAGTGAAGATCCAGCGGATTCACATCTGCCCACTTGGCCAGCAGGGCAATGAGGGTGGAGCTGCTTCCAAAACCATAGTCGGGTGGGAAGTCAAGCCGGGTGACCGCATCTTTTTCATACATGGCCTCTTTAAAGGATGGCTTGAGTTGAATACATGCCCCCAGAAGCTTCTTTAAGTCTTGTGCTATTTTTACATTGGAGCTGTCCTTCACCTCCAGAGTCCCGGGATTCAATGTGGCCGAAAACCAGGGATTTTGCTGATGATAGGCGGTCCATTTGAAGTTTGCTGGATCGGTTTTAGATGAGATTTCCAGCGATTGTCCCAGCTTCAGGGGGATGGCCAGGGCGGTGGATCCAAACATCACCATGTATTCGGCGCTGAGCAGCAGTTTTCCCTTTGCATGGAAGCGAATCATAAGCTCTTGCCTGGTTTTCTGATTGCCAGGAGGAATTCACTGACCTCACTGTGAGAAATAATCTGGCCGGTAAAATGTTCTCTTACCAGGGAGTGCTCTCTTGGAGTGGCCTTCAGCTGCCTCAGAATATTGGCAAGGTGCATTTGCATATGGCCCTGCTGTATTCCGCTGGTGATCAATGCCCGCACTGCACTGAAATTGCTTGCGAGACCCGCCGATCCTATGATTTGCATCAGTTCTTCAGCGCTTGGATTGCCCAGGATTTCAAAGGCTACTGAAGCCATGGGATGGGTGGAAGTGAGGCCCCCTACAGTGCCTACAGACATAGGTACCTCCAGGTTCAGTGAAAAATATTTTCCGTCGTACCGGGCCTTTGAAAGTGCACTGTAAGATCCATTCCTGGCAGCGTAGGCATGGCCGCACGCCTCTGTTGCACGGTAGTCGTTCCCCGTGGCCAAAAGCACTGCATCCATTCCGTTAAAAATCCCTTTGTTGTGGGTTACTGCACGGTAGGGGTCCGAGCAGGCAATTTCAACTGCCCTGGTGAATTTTTCTGCAAACTGCTGTCCACTCATGGAGGGACTTATATAATTAAAAATTTTCGGATCAGCCTCTACTTCGCAGGAGACAAGGCTTTCCGGGTTATAGTTGGAGAGTATGGCCATGATAATCTCCAGCGTTTGTTCAGGATGCAGCTCCAGCATCAGTGACCTGAACTTTAGTGCCAGTGCTTCCAGCACGGTGTTAATGAAATTGGCCCCCATCGCCTCGGCAGTCCGAAAGCGTACAAAGAGCTGATATGTCTCCCGGATATTTCCGGGGGTTTTTCTTAGCTCAATGGAATCTATGCCACCGCCCCGCTGTTCCATTCGCCGGGTAAGCACTGCAACCGAGGAAGTCAACTCGGATTGGATCGAAGAAAAACCCTGTTGCAGCAACTCATGGCTTCCCTCCCAGTTGAAGTGGATCTGTCCTACCTTCAGCTGATCCCTTACTTCACAGTGGAATCCTCCATGTTTGGCCCAGAATTTGGCAGCGTGAGAGGCAGCAGCCACTACCGAGCTTTCTTCTGTAACCAAGGGGAGGGTAAACAAATTACCGTTTATAAGAAAATTGGGGGCAAGTCCGAATGGCAGGTGAAAACCGGAAATTGAATTTTCACTAATATCCTTATAGATCTCTTGTGTTTCGGGATCAGGATGAAGGTGTGTATTGAGTATTGAGAGAGTTTCATCCGATAATCCGACTGCCGATTTAATCCAGTTTAGTCGTTCTTCCCGGGACATTTTTGAGAAGCCGTTTATGATGTCTGCCTGTGCCATTTTACTCCCTGATTGTTAAATATGCATATGCCATCTCCAGTCCTTTGACCTGCGCATGAACAAATTCCCTCAGTTGTTGGTAGTCACCCCGCGCATTTTGCAGAAATCCGGATGCCATCCCATAAATGGCGGGGAGGGACGATTGCTGAATCAGGTAGTAGCCATCCAGGAAGTTCTTAATCCCCCCCGAAATGATCACTTCCTTACACAGGGTCTCCTGCCTGGATGTGATCTGGTTGAGGTGCATGAGCATGGTGGGAGCATCAACTCCGACATGGGAGAGGGGCTCGTAGAGGGACTGGGTCGCCGATTCATCCCTGAGCAGCTCAACCCGTGCAAAATTGGTACCGCCGAATGCAGCAAAATCTATGGCCTGAAGGGGAAGGTTCAGCAGAGCCTTCATGCTTTCAGGTCCCATTCCCTGTCCCACCTCCTTCACCATCACTGGCAAAGGAAACTGCTCCAGGAATCGGCCGATGGTTTCAAGAGGGGCAAGCTCCAGGATGTCTCCTTCCACCTGGAACCATTCCTGCATGGGATTCACATGAATTATAAGTCCGTCAGCCCTGAGCCGCTCTACCAGCCGGGTAGCTTTGTCAACATTGCCCTTGAGGACCAGCTCCTCCACCTGTGCAATGCCCAGGTTGGCCCAGAGCGGAAGATCGTCCCCGATGATGCCCCGCATGTTGAAATCTTCAAAGTGAGTGTTATCATCAAGAATGGATCTGCAGGAACCAAGGCCCATGCCCATGCCAAATTCATTGCAGGCTGTGGCCAGGTTCCGGTTGATGCGTGCTGCTTCCTGGGTGCCACCGGTCATGCTGCTCACCCAAAGGGGGACTTTTAGCTCCTTCCCGAGGATTTTGAATCCCTACATTTCTGATGGCGGGTGTGCTGTCAAAAGCGGTTCGTAATGAAACCTGGGATCGAGTTTCACAGGCGGGATTTGTGATCTGAATGCCAGTTCTATATGGTCTTTTTTTCTGTCTTGAAGATGTTCCATAGGCTTATTTTACCTTATTCCCAAATGCCGGGCAATCACCATACGCAGGATTTCGGAGGTGCCTTCCCCGATCTCCAGGATCCGCTGGTCACGGTAAAAACGTTCAATATCATTTCCTTTCATAAGTCCATGAGCACCATGGATTTGCAGTGCGTCATTGACAACTTCTCTTGATATTTCGGAGGTGTAGAGCTTGGCCATGGCAGCTTCTTTTCCAAAAGGTAAATCCTGGTCTTTCAACCAGCATGCCTTATACAAAAGCGAGCGAGCCAGTTCGATTTTTGTGGCCATATCTGCAAGCTTAAATGAGTTGGCCTGAAAATGGTTGACAGGTTTTCCAAACTGAATCCTGCCAGAGCCATACTGCATAGCCATTTCAAAGGCTCCTTCGGCCAGGCCCAATCCCATTGCCGCAATGGAGAGCCTTCCTCCGTCGAGGGTGGAGAGCATGATCTTTGATCCTTCACCTCTTTTACCAAGGATATTCTCCTCGGGAACTTCTACATTATCGAAGCTTACTTTTCCGGTATCAGCACCCCTCCACATCATTTTCGAGTTGATCGCCTCGGTGGTATAACCGGGAGATTCCCGGTCTACCAGGATGACAGATAATTCCTTTTTACCTGCTCCACGATCACCTGTTACCGCCTGAACGGTTACTCCCCCAGACATTTCGGAGGCGATGTTGGTTATAAATATTTTCTTTCCACGGATGGTCCATTTTCCTTCTTTGAGGGTGGCAGTGGTTTCAGTATGATTAGAGTCGGAACCGGCATTGGGCTCGGTAAGGCCGAAAGCCCAGAGTTTCTTTCCTGTAGTTAGCCTGGGAAGAAATCGTTTCCGCTGTTCTTCGGTCCCGAATTTATAGATGGGAGCAATGCCCAGAGAATTGTGTGCAGCAACAGTAGCTGCCTGCGAACCATCCACACGTGCCAGCTCTTCCACCGCAATGATATAAGAGAGTGTATCCACCCCAAGTCCGCCATATTCTTCAGGAAGGGTCATGCGAAGCAATCCCATGTCAAACATCTTCCCGGTCAGCTCTGTTGAAAACGCTGACTTTTCATCGAGTTTTTGGGCCAGTGATTTTATCTCATTCTCAGCAAAGGACCTTACCTGCTGCCTTAAGAGCTGATGTTCCTTTTTTAAAAGAGGGTCATTCATAGTTGTCTAAAGTTATTAGTAATTGGTTCTTGTGAACCTGCTGGCCTGCCTGCACATGCGTCTTGCTCACGATGGATTTCCGGGGTGAAAGAATTTTATTCTCCATTTTCATGGACTCAATAACCAGCAGGTCTTCACCCTTTTCGACCGATTCACCTTCAAGGAAATTTACCCTGATGACGCGCCCACTGAGGGGGGATGTGACCAGCCTGCTTGTCTCGTTTCCATCAAGTTTCGATACCTCCTGATAGCGTTCATCCAGTATATCGCTGCGCCGGAATTTACTGAGACGACCATCGATATCCATGAGTATATCAGCGCCGTCGGCAGCAGCCCATAGCTCTACCGGATAGGAACCAACCAGAATCCGGTAGTTAAATCCATCCCTGTTTTCAAGGGTGAGCTTTGCTTCCTTCCCCTCCAGGCTTAGGGTTATGGTTTTTGTATCATTTATTTTTTTGTAAGAAAACGAATAGACCCTGCCTGCATCGTGTAGTGTAATTTCCGGGACAAGTCGCCATCTGCCCATGGTAAACCAGGGACTCGATCCTTTCGCTTTAATTTGATCGTCTCCCTGCAATACGATAAAAGCCGCCACAAAAGGCATTAATTCAACAAAGTTTTCGGGCCGTTGGTCCCGGAATTCATAAAGCAGCTCGTCCCCCTTTGTGTCAATGAGGGCCGTATGTACACGGTTCCCCCTAAAATGATCCGACAGGAGCAGCGAGACCAGGTAGTCCCGGTTGGTACTGACACCGGTAATGTGAACATTCCTCAGACTTTCGGCAAGCTTTTTAATGGCACTCTGCCTGCTGTCTCCACGTACAATGATTTTCGCCAGCAAGGTGTCGTAGAGCGCATCTACCTCATTGCCTTCCAGGTAGCCTGAATCGATACGGAGCTTTTGATCTTCAGGAAGGTGAAAATAGCTGATTTTCCCGGGCGAGGGGGTAAATCCCTTTTCCGGATCCTCGGCACAAAGCCGGGCTTCAATTACATGTCCGCTTATATGAATATCCTGCTGACGAAAGGAGAGGGGGCTACCTTCGGCAACAGTAATCTGCTCTCTGACAAGGTCGATGCCTGTAAGCATTTCTGTAACAGGGTGCTCTACTTGTATGCGGGTGTTCATCTCCATGAAATAGAAAGCTCCTGAGTCGTCCGTGAGGAATTCCACCGTACCGGCATTGGTATAGCCGATCTTATTTACTAATTCAAGGGAGTATCGGGTAATTAAAGTCCGGTTCTCAGGTGATATGGATGGCGATGGAGCTTCTTCGATCATTTTTTGGTAACGGCGCTGGAGGGAGCACTCTCTTTCAAAGAGGTGGACTGCATTTCCATGGTGGTCGGCTATTACCTGTACCTCGATATGGCGGGGATGGGCCAGGAATTGCTCCACATAGAACTCTCCCGAGCCAAAGTAGCTCTCCGCCTCCCTTGCGGTTTTCCCGGCAGCTTCCTCTAATTGGCCAGGCTCTTGTACGATCCTCATTCCTTTTCCGCCACCCCCGATTGAAGGTTTAATGATCAGGGGGAAAGAAAGTTGGGCGCTCATTTTTATAAGCTCATCGGGTGACCCGGAGAGGCCTTTAATTACAGGAATTCCTAGTTCCCGGGCCTTTCTTCGGGCCTGTGCCTTATCGCCCATGATCCTGATAACTTTTGGATCAGGACCAATGAAAGTGATGTGTGCATCAAGACAGCGTTCGGCAAATTCGGCATTTTCGGACAGGAATCCGTATCCGGGATGGATCGCATCTGCACCTGCTTCTTTTGCAACTCTGATGATTTTCTCCTGGTCAAGGTAGGTTTCTGCAAGGCTTCCGTTCCCTAGTGGGAATGCCTGGTCGGCCTGACTTACAAAAGGCAGGTCCCTGTCAACCTGTGAGTGAATCACCATGGCATGCCTTCCCAGATCATGAATTGCATGAATAATCCGAAGGGCAATCTCTCCCCG
Source organism: uncultured Bacteroides sp. (assembly GCA_964601975.1). GTDB lineage: Bacteria > Bacteroidota > Bacteroidia > Bacteroidales. Next base: position 12,200 of record CAZRPW010000080.1, on the reverse strand, counting down.
GTTGGCAACCAATATCTTATTGAATTTTTTAATGGTCATTCCAGTTAGGTCTTTTTTTATCCAGGAAGGCCTTCATGCCCTTCTGTCCCTCGTCAGAAATTCTGAATTTTGCCAGAATCGATGCAGTCTTTTCCATCACCTCTTCCGGGTTCTGTTCAGATTCCAGCCAGAGCAACATCTTTTTAATCCCGGTCAGGGCTAAGGGTCCTCCGCTAAGAAGTTCTTTCACAAGCTTCGTTTTTTCTGCTTCAAGCATTTTCTCCTCAAAAGAGAAATGTGCTAATCCCGCCGAAACTGCTTCTTCAGCACCAAAGCTGCGTCCAGTAATCATCCATGCAGAAGCCCGGCTTCTTCCCACCCTGTTCATCACAAAAGGAGCAATGGTGGCTGGGACCAATCCCAGTTTCACTTCCGAAAAGGAGAAGCGGGTATTTGATTCTGCAATCACAAGATCTGATGCGGCCAGCAGTCCATTCGCGCCCCCCATCACTTTTCCCCTTGCAGTTGTGATGATTATCTGTGGGATCTCGGTCATCAGCTTAAATAGTAGGGCTAGCTCCAATCCCTCGTTTTTCAGTGTTTCCTCATTCAGGTTTTTTCCCTGCTCCATCCAGTTCAGATCCGCACCTGCGCAGAAATGCACTCCTGTTGAACCAAGCAGGATGATCCGGATCGCCGGGTTCTCAGCTAAATCGGTGAAAGCATTGACCAGCTCCCTGATCATTTCCTGGTTCATCGCATGGTGAACCTCGGGCCGGTTTAACATAAGGGAGGCTACCGGACCCCTGGATGATATCAATATGGTTTTGCGCTTTTTCATTTTACATTCTGTATACCCTCGACCGGCGGGCGTCAAATTCGCGGTTTAAGGACATGGAAATCGAGAGGGCAAGAATTTCCCGGGTATGCACAGGATCGATTACTCCATCGTCCCATAACCTCGAAGTGCTGTACCAGGCAGAACCTTCATGCTCATATTTTTCAAGGATGGGCCTGCGGATCTCTTCCCTTTTTTCCGGGGAAAGATCTTTCTTTATTGCGGTGAGTACATCCGCAGCCTGTTCACCTCCCATGACAGAGATTCTGGCGTTGGGCCACATGAACAGCAAGGTGGGATCGAATGCCCGTCCCGACATGGCATAATTTCCGGCCCCGAAGGACCCTCCGATAATGATGGTGAACCTGGGAACGCGGCTGTTGGCTACTGCATTGACCATCTTTGCCCCGTTTTTTGCGATTCCGCCGTGCTCATATTCTTTGCCAATCATAAATCCTGATATGTTCTGCAAAAAGATGATGGGAAGTCCACGCTGGTCGCACAGATCCACGAAGTGGGTGCCCTTCAGTGCCGATTCTGAAAAAAGAATGCCGTTGTTGCCCACAAATCCCACAGGATATCCCATGATCCTTGCAAAGCCCGTCACCAGGGTAGACCCATAGTCCTTTTTGAATTCAGAAAATTCACTTCCATCCACCAGCCTGGCAATAATCTCCCTGACATCCATCTGCTCCCGGATGGTTTCAGGGATTATACCGTAAAGTTCTTCAATGGGGTACAGGGGTTCCCTGGAGGCTGTCAGGTCCAGTGGCTGCCTATCGGGAACCTGTATGGTTTCAAAAATATCCCGACAGATCCGGAGTGCATCCCGGTCATTCTCTGCAAGGTGGTCTGCCACCCCAGAGATGGTGGTGTGGACTTCTCCACCACCCAGTTCTTCAGCTGTGACTTCCTCTCCTGTGGCTGCTTTGACAAGTGGTGGACCGCCAAGGAATATGGTACCCTGCTTCCTCACTATAATTGTTTCGTCACTCATGGCAGGTACATAAGCACCCCCCGCTGTACATGATCCCATAACCACTGCTACCTGTGGGATTCCTTTTGCCGAAAGTCGCGCCTGGTTGAAAAAAATCCGTCCAAAGTCATCCCGATCCGGGAAAACCTCGGCCTGGTGGGGAAGGAATACACCTCCTGAATCGACCAGGTAGATGCAGGCCAGAGAATTCTGAAGTGCAATTTCCTGTGCTCTCAGGTGCTTTTTTATAGTTTCACTTATGTAAGTTCCTCCTTTAACGCTTGCATCGTTGGCCACGATCATCACCTCTTTCCCATGTACCAATCCAATCCCGGTAACAATCCCCGCTGAAGGGAATTGATCATTATATTGTCCGGATGCGGCAAGGGGACTTAACTCCAGGAAAGGCGTGTCAATATCCAGCAGCAGGTCAATCCTGTCCCGCACCAGCAATTTGCCTCTTTCGGTGTGCTTCAACCTTGCCTTTTCAGGTCCTCCCTTGCTACTTGTCTGAAGGCGGGCCTCCAGCTCAGCACGTAAGATAAGGTTGTGTTCCCTTCGTTTTTTGAAGGGGTCCGTGGTGGTGTTGACCCGGGTGAGAATCTTTTTCATAAGAAGGCTATATCAAAACATCATTACAGTCTACAAATTACTCCTCCGAATGTTCGCTCACTGTTCATTTCTTCTTGTAGAAGATGTTGGTTTTTTCCCGTAATTGTGAGGGATGAAAACCGGGTTAGGCAGGCTTTTACAAATAGATACCGGCAACAGGCCAATGATTATTGCCCTGCTGGTGCAGGCGGGTTGCACGGGTATCTTCATCGGGACTCTTGAACTGGCTGGTAATGCCATGTTCCTGGACTCCTTTGGAGCCAATAAGGTGCCGCTTGCCCTGATGATCTCCGGAGGGGCCGGGATTCTGATTACCACCATTTATAGTTATTTCAGTAAACAGTTGGAAATTAAATCCTTCGGAATCCTGAACCTGGTGGCTGTGGTTGGGCTTACAATCGCATTGATTATTGCTTACTATGTCCTGCAGAGAACCCATTTCGATTTTTTGGTATTTGTGTTGATGGGTCCAATGACACTTATAATTCTCCTGGGTTTTTGGATCACGGTTCGAGGCTTTTTCTCCCCAAGCAAAGGAAAGCAGCTCTGGGGTATTGTAGAGGCAGCCCTGGTGGGAGGGATGATTATTGCTTTTGCTGGAATTCCCCTGCTGGTTCGGGGAGCCATTCGGATTGAGCATACGCTTTACGCCGGCCTGGCTAGCCTGGTGCTTGCTGCCGGAGCCCAGATGTATGTGCTGGACCGGATGGGGAAGGACCGGATCTATTCCAAAAAGCGGGTTAGCAGCACCGGACCCATCAGGCTTTTCTCCCACAGGTATACCGGGTTGATCTCAGCTTTTTCCCTTTTGGGAGTGTCTGTGTCAGTGGTGCTCCATTATGCTTTTTTATGGGCCGCTTCCGAGCAGTATCTTGGAGGAACGGGACTGCTGAAGTTCCTGGGGTATTTTTTTGCAGGAATGATGGCTGTGAGCTGGTTGATGAAAAGATTTCTTTTCGGCCGGACCAAAAAACAATACGGAGTTGGAGTGACCTTGCTCATGTTGCCCATTCTCCTGATGATTGCCTCCCTGGCAGTGCTGATTGTGGGTGATCTGGTTGGACTTGAGGCGAGCCTGGGCGTATTGCCACTTTTCTTGTTCCTGGTTTTTGTTTCCCGCTTCATTTTTGGTTCATGGCAGGGGTCCATGGAAAAACCTTCACTGAATGTGATCTATCAATCCCTGGATCCACGTGAGAAAAACAATATTAAATCAGGCATTGAAGGGGTGCTGAGTCAGGTTGGCATCTTTAGTATCGGCCTGATCCTTATGGTCTTCATGGAGCTGAGCTTTTTTCAGATCCGGAATGTACCCTATTTGTTGATCCTGCTCGTGATGGCCTGGTTTTTTGTGGGCCTTTCACTCTACAGGAGCTATCACCGGATGCTGGAAGTTTCACTGGAGTCTGACAGGATCAGGGATCAGAAAGACCAGTGGCTGGAAGATCTGGCAAAAATTGATTTGAATAAGACCGCCTTCCCCATTGAGGCGATTGAGTTTAATCCCTATCTCTTTCATTACACTTCCAGGGAAAAATTATTGGGTATGCTTGACCATCCCAATCCGGGCGTCAGAATAAGGGTATGGGATCATTTCCTGAACTCTGCTCCAGGCTTGCCACAGTTGACCCTAAGTCACAGGCTTGCTGGTGAAAGGGATCCGTTGATAAAGGACCGGATCAGGAGCATGGCCAGGAGGCAGCTGAAAAACAAACTTGGTTTGCAGGCTGCCTTTATCAAGGAAAGAATCGATCGTTTTTCTGAGGTTAGGACTGAGACAGATCCGGCCATTGGAGAAGCATTTCATTCAGGGGTCCGTAATGAAGTGTTTGCCGCCCTTTATCATGTGGCCAGTGAACATGACCGGACCTATCTTCCAGAGGTGATGTCTCTTTTGAAGGATAAGGACCTGGATGTAAGGAGCGTTGCCATTTCAGTGGCAGGTCAGGTCGATTCCCGAAGGGTAACAAGCAATTTGATTGAGACCCTGGAGCATCCCAAGCTTTATACCCGTGCCTGGTCGGCACTTGTAAGACAGGGAGACCTGGTACTTGATGAACTGGAATCAGCATTCTGCAAACCGGGTTCATCTACAAGGCTTCAGAAAAGGATCATATCAGCCCTTTCAGCCATTGGAGGAGAACGTGCGATGGAACTTTTGCTTGAGAAGCTTGATTATCACCATCGGGAGGTTTTTATTGCCGCAGTACTTGGCCTCTATGAAAATCATTTTCAGGCCTCATCACTGCAAATGGCGAGTATTCAGGCGGCTATCCTTAGACAGGTCCAGACCGGAGCCTGGAACCTTGCTGCCAAAATATCGATTCGGACCGAGAACCCCGGGGGCTATATTGGTGAAGCCATTGATCAGGAAATCTGGGATGTGAATGAGACCATCCTGATGTTGCTGGCACTGATCTATGACAGGCGTTCGGTTCAAAGGATCCGATTAAACCTTCTGGATAAGCAGGAGGAAGATCGTGGTATAGCTATCGAATTGCTGGAGATGTTGCTGGATGATCCCTTAAAAAATGTAATTGTCTCCTATTTTTCCGATATACTGATCAGGGAAAAGATTGATAAGATTCACGCCCATTTCAGAGTCGATCTGATTCCGGTGGGCCTATTGCTTAAAAAGATATTAAACCGTGACGGGATGCAGATGGGGGACTTTATCCGCATCTGTGTGCTGGAACGGATGGGAAATGTTGCCGGCTACTTTGATGAGCAACAGATCATTGCACAGGGTTTTCATCCAAATCCTAAAATTCGTGAAACCGCAGCGCAATTATTACGTAAAAATGATCCCGGGAGGTTTGATATGGTCACGGAGCGACTGGATTTTCCAGATAATAGTTTCCCTGATCATCAAGATTCTGCATTATGGTATGTAAATACCACAATAAATCTGGCCGCCTGGAAGTTGTTTAAGAACGTTGGGATAAGCAGCCTGTTTAAGCTGGTGTCAGTTTTACAGCCTTTCACCTGGGACCTGGTGTCCGGGGGAGATTTTGTATTGCTGGTAAGATCAGTTGCTGCAGGCGGTTTTTCCTCTCTTTCAAAGGGTATTGCCATAATTGCGGATCATCAGCCTGAAGTTTTGGAGCAAATTCGTTATCTTGGGGAAGAAGGGGTCCGTGAGGCCTACTTGATTGAACGGGAGGAATTCATTGAACTATTGTTTGATGACAGGAGTTTATTGCACGTTTTTCACGCATTTTTAAACCAAACTGTTAGCAGCTTGGTTTAAAGGTGAGTATTGTGTTTAATAACGAATTAAATTATGGGTGATCCCTCAATGATAAATACCGGTGTGCTTAAAAAGAATCCCTTTCATGGCATCCGGCCATATACAAGTGCAGAGGACAAACTGTTTTTTGGTCGAGACGATGTCACCAGGGAGGTTTTGGAACTGTTGAAGGAGAACAGGTTTCTTGCACTTGTTGGTGCTTCTGCAAGCGGGAAAACCTCGCTGATACAATCGGGAATTATACCCGCATTAATTACACAGGAACAGCATGAGTGGGTACCTGTTGTGGTTCGTCCCGGAACTAAGCCGGTTGAAAATCTGATCCGAAGTTTTCAGCAGGTATTTCCAAAGAAACTCAATGAGACAGATATTCATACTTTCCTTTCAGGTAATCAGGACCTGGGAGATCTGATTATAGATAAGGGGCTGGGAAGTCATAACTATTTCCTGGTAGTGGATCAGCTTGAAGAGTTGTTCAGGAGTGGACCCTCCATGCATATTCAGTCAAAAGATCCTGGCTTAAGACGTTTTATTGATCTGCTGGTGAAAGCCGCTACAAGTGAGCGTCCTGGCATCTATGTGATGCTTTCAATTCGATCCGATTTTATTGAGGCCAGTGCGGCCTTTCGCTCGCTTACCGAGTTGATGAATCGAAGCAAGTATCTGCTTCCCCAGATGTCGAGGGAGGCTTTTGCTGCCTCCATTACCGGTCCGGTCGGGCAGGCTGGGGTAAACCTGGAAACAGGTTTTGTGGATTACCTCCTGGATGATCTTGAGGAATTGGAGATGCCTCTTCCCCAGTTGCAACACGCCTTGATGCGAACCTGGGAAAGCTGGTCGGCCAGGGACGAGCGGGAAGATCCGGTTTCTATTAATGATTACCAGTCTGTGGGGACGGTTAAGTCAGCCATAAGCGATCACCTGGAGGAAATTTATTCAGAGCTGGATCATCCGCAGAAACTAATTTGTGAAAGGCTTTTTAAATCAATTACAGCTAAAAGCGATCAGTATAATGGCTTTAGGCGGCAGGCCAGCATTGGGAGTATTGCCAGGATTGCTCATTGTTCAGTCGAAGACCTCAGTGATGTGGTTGAAGCTTTCAGGAAACCTGGCAGGGCTTTTCTTTCGCCCCATGCTTCCCAGGCACTCAAATCGGATACGGTAATTGAAATTTCCCATGAATCACTTATACGAATCTGGGAGAGGCTGGATCAGTGGGTGAATGAGGAATATGAATCCATCATGATGTACCTGAAGCTTTCCGATGCTTCGGCAAAGTATCAGCAGGGAAGAACCGAATTGTGGACAAATCCAGAGCTCCAGATGGCATTAAACTGGAGAGATGCACAGAAACCTACCCCTGCCTGGGGTGTACAATACAATCCTGCCTTTGAACGGGCCATGGTCTTTCTGACTACCAGTGAGGAGGAGCTGCAATGGGAAGAGGAGAGAAAGGTAATGCAGCAGAGGCGAAGGTTGGTATTGAATCGTTCCATTGCTATTTTTATGGGAGTGCTTGTCCTTGTATTGGGAGGCATTTTCATTTTAACCAGGGTCAGGCCCCAACCCATTGCCCAGACCAATCAGGTGGTCGAAGAGGGGGTAAACAACCAGGTCCCCGAAACAGAAGTGTTGACCCCGGAGCAGACAGCTGCAGAAGGAGCTGTCGTTTATGAAACAGATTTAAATGCTGGCCGAGGAGAAACTGTTACCGAGGAATTTTCAGGAAATGTGCCTGAAACACAGGTGGAACAGGCCAGGCCTGTTTCTGTTAATGAGAGACCGAACAGGCGGGCAGAGCAAACCCGCGAGCCTGCGGTAGTAAAGGAATCAACAACAAGCCAGGGGGATGTTTCTACTCCTGTCCAGGAAGTGCCTTCTAATCCCGTGAAGCCTGCTACTGATGCGACTCCTAACAGGCAATATATCTCACTTGCAAAAGATGTGGCAGCCCAGAGCATTGAGATCAGCAAGAACCCGAACTTGCAGGGGCTGCTGGCTTACCAGGCCTATAAAATCAATAGCAGGAATCAGGGTGCTTATTATGACAGGGATATTTATCAGGGACTCTATGCTTCATTAAAGAAACTGATCTCTCCGGCCTATAACATTTATCCGAATTTAAGAAGTTCCATTAAGGATGTGCAATGGTTGAGCAAAACGGGTAGCATTTTGAGCGTGAGCAGTGACGGTTCGGCTAAAATCCTTTCCGGGAACTATGCTGACAGGGCTTCACAGATTACACTGACAGGCACAGGCTTAAGTAATGAGTGTCTGGCGCTGAGTCCGGACGAGAAAAAAGCGGCTATTGGAACCAATGGTGGCGGACTTGTATTTATTGAACTGGAGAACAGGGGGGATGTGGTACACCAGGATACTGACAATGGGAAAATTGTATTGTTTCTAAAGAACCTGGGAAATACCGGAAGTTTTGTTTCGGGTGGGACTGAGAACAGAATTCTTAAGTGGAATTATAATACCTATGAAGCCACTGAGCTTGCAGCTACTGCTTCAAGGCTATCGGCCCTTTCTGCTACCAATGATGGCCGAAAGGTGGCTTATGGGACCCGGGATGGTATGTTGATGGAATTAAATGTGGCTTCTCCCCAGGATGTGAAAACCCTTTCGGAATTTGGTCGGAATCATGTGACGTCCATTGCCTATGCGCCGGAGGGAAAGACCATGGTGGTTGGCCTGGTAGATGGTTCACTTCGTGTATTATCCGGGGAACGAGTGCTTAAAAGCCTGAGCGGACCTGGTGCCAGGGTGACCGATATTGCTTACAGCCCTGATGGAAGATTTATGGTGGCTGCTTCTCATGACGGAAAAGTTTACCTTTGGAATACATCTGACTGGAACAATCCACCCATCGTTTTTGATGAGAACAATGGTTTTGTCCTTGCAGTATGTTTTAGCAGCGATGGTAAGCATTTCTATAGTGGGAGTGTTGATTATCCGCGCTTTATTGGACGACCTACCGAATCATCTTTGATGGCGGGACAATTTTGTTCCCTGTTGAGCCGCAACCTGACCCGGGAAGAATGGGTGCAATTTTTTGGGAGTGAGATTCCCTATGAAAAAACCTGTCCGGGGTTGAATTAATATTAAATAGTCTGATATGTTTAAACGGATCTTTGTCATTTTACCGCTTTTCTTATGGCTTCATACCTCTGTGGTAGCACAGGATGTTGTCGGGTGCAACCAAATGCTCGACGATGCCAGGGAGGCCTATTCGGCCGGAATGGTTGAACTGGTGCCCGAATTATTATTGCCATGTATAGAGTCGGGACTGACAGGCACAGCAAAGGTCGAAGCTTATAAGCTTGTGATTAATGCCTACTTATTTGACTACCTTCCTGTAGAGGCCGAAAAGCTTATGTATGCTTTCCTGGGAGAGAATCCTGGTTACCAGGCACAATCCACAGATCCGGCAGAGTTTAAGCTTTTACTGGAAACACAAAAACAGAAAAAAGAAGAGGAAGCTGCAGCTGCTGTTGCAGCCATCAGAGCCCAGCAGCTGGAAGAAGAGGCAGCCCGCCAGAGAGCTGCCCAGGCAAGCAAGCAAGCCCGCAAAGGGCCGGGAGTATCCAGCCTGAATAGAGAAAAACCCAGAGTGGGTTTTGTACTTGGTGCTACCGGAACTAAGGGCATGCTTATAGAGCCATACAGCGTTGCAGATCCCCTGAATGACGAAGGAGCTTTCACTTTGGCACCGGGGCTTCTGCTTGGCGCTAAAGTGGACCTGCCTGTCAGTAAGTATCTGGAGATTGGCCTTGGTTTGCAGTATAACCGGATTAATCTAAGTTATGCGGCGGTTCCCTTTGATTTCACATCCTATAAGTACCATGAATGTCAGAACAGGTTTCAGATACCTGTCTCCCTGGCTGTATATCTGAATCCCGCCAGCCAGAACAGATTCTATTTCAGAGCCGGAGTAGTGACTGATTATTTGACGTCGGCTTCGGCCTATGGCACGCGGACTTATTCAGGGACAGGTACTTACCTGAGAGATGTGGAGCTTGAAAAAAATGAAATTACAGATTCACGATCACGCATGAATTTGCACGGACTGCTTGGTGCAGGGATAATAATCCCCCTGAACAAGTCCTTTCTTTTTGTGGAAGCCGCTTATACGGCCGGACTTTTCCAGGCGAATAAGGGAGATATGCGTTACAATAACGAAGATCTTGTCTGGATGCTCTATCATGTGGACAGTGATTTCCGGATAAACCAAATGATCCTGAACTTCGGGATGACCTGGAACCTGAATTAATCCTCAGAAAATAAACCAATGAGATATATATCAATTATAACAGTTTTGTTAGCAGGGATCATCCTGTTCTCGTGTGATCCGGAAATATCGGATTCCCAGGCAGATACCTTTCTGAAAATGTATGGTTCAAAGGGTATTGATAAGGCAGGTGGGATGGCCCTCCTTTCCAATGGGGGCTATGCCCTTTGCGGTACTGAAACCACAGAAGCCGGATCGAAAATGATGCTCATCGTATGCGATGAATATGGAATTATGAAGGAGGGGTTCCCAAAGTATTATCCTGAAGAAGATTTTAATGCAGGCGCCAACGCCATCGTTGCAAAAAACGGGGGGAATAACGGTTTTCTACTTGCAGGATATATCGAAAATGCAAATGGCGATAAGGATATCTACGTGGTGAAGACCTCGCCCGATGGAACTGTAAACTGGAGCAGAAGTTTTGGTTCTGATGAAGATGAAGAGGCCCTGCATGCCACAGAAGGAATCACATCTGAATATTTGCTTTCGGGTTATCAGGAGAAAAACGATGAAAAGGCGATTATGGTAATAGCTTTAGACCAGGAAGGTTTCTTTATCAAACCTGGCTTGTCTTATCAAAAACCTGTTGGAACAAAGGATGCCTCGGCAAACTATATTTTGAATGTGGGTGATTTCTACCTTTGCATGTGCACTTCTGAGCAGTACATTGGACAGGGGACCGATATATTGATTCTGAATCTGACTGATGACTTGAGTTTTGTACTCAATAGAATATCAGGTGACTTCAATGAATCCGGGAATTGCATAGTTCAGAAAAATGAAACTGAATTCATCGTTCTCGGGAACAGGCCTAATGGCCAGGGTGGGAACTCCGAGGTGCTGATATACCAGGTGGAGGCCAGCGAGCTCTCTTTTGGAGCTACAGAGCTGCTTGCAACCATTTCAGAGCCTGGAGCAGACCTTAGTGCAGAACGATTGGTGAAAATGGAAGATGGGAAGTATGCCATCGTCGGAACCAGGACTGTGGATGGAGCGGATGATATCTTCGTGCAATTTCTGGAGGATGGAACGGAAGGCGTCCGTAAGATATTTGGTTTGTCCGGAAATCAATCCGGCGCAGATATAGGGGTTCCGGGCGAGGGAAGCCTGGTGATCCTCGGTGAGAATGGATATGAAGGGAATAGCATGATGTCCCTTATTAAGACAAACGAATCTGGCAACTATTAGGCGTCATTTTCTTAACAGTAATAACAAATGAGAGGCATTCATATTTTGTGCTTCATCGTTGGGCTTTTTTGCTTTACACTTGCGGTGAACGGACAGCAGGGCCCCGATGATGATAGCAGGCAACTAACAGATGTGCAGAAGAATGTTACTGCATCCATTATCGGATCAGGTGCAGTATGTGAGGGGGATTCTATCCTGGCCTATATTTCCATGACGGGCAAGTCGCCCTGGAACGTGGAGGTAAGTAACAGTAGTGGTGTATATGCAAAGCTGGAGGGGATTTCAACGCCTCACGGCATCTGGCTGAAACCGGAGACGAACGACATTTACACGGTAAGCAATGTGGTGGATATTGAGGGAGATACGGGTACCACCTTTGGACAGGCAGTGGTGACGCTTAATTATCCCACTCCGGTTAGTATTATCATGGACCAGACTTCTTTTCTCTCAAGTGAACCCGGAGTGGAATTGAATGCCAGTCTGGAGCCGGGGATTTATTCAGGACCAGGTGTTTCAGAAGGGTTTTTCTATCCCAGTATCGCAAGTGCTGTGGGCTCTCCTCACACGGTAAACTACACCTATGCAAATCAATATGGCTGCCTCAGCTCTGATAGTATTCAACTCAACGTCAGAGAAGGATCAAGTAGCGTGGTCCTGATGTCAGGGAATGATACCCTAAGTGTATTGTGCAGCGATGAAGGTACTTATGAAATCATTGGTTCCAATGAGGATGGGATTCCCGGAAGTTTTGAATTACGGCTTACCAACTCAAGCACCCAGGTGCCAGGCCATATCGATGATGATGACCTTTCCGATAACAGGGCGATTTTTGAACCTTCTGGATTAGAAGGGGGCTATGATATTATATACAGCTATACCGTTGATGGAGTGGATGATGTTGCATCTACCTTTGTGAGGGTGGATCTTATTCCTAGCCTTGCAATTACAAGTGCTCCGCCCAATCAGGTATGTAAAAATGGAGGCCCATACGAATTAAAGGGAAATCTTGATAATACCGATCCCCTGGCGAGATGGTCTTTTTCGGGAGACGGGGTAAGTGGAAGTA
>CAZRPW010000079.1:3016-21110 GCA_964601975.1 uncultured Bacteroides sp. | reverse complement strand
TCAGAAAATGAAGCGAAGCGGAATCGCTGGTGTCGTTCAGAAAATGAAGCGAAGCGGAATCGATGTGTGTCGTTATCAGGGAAGGACCAATCATCATTGATGTTCTCTCTCCTAATGCTCTGAAATCAGCCTGGAAGTGTACTTGGTAGGACGGATACCTCTCACCTCCCTGTTGGACTGCAACTCTTAAAACAAAAGAGGAAATAAGGGGCATGGGCAATTACAATTCGGCTTAAGTGCTTTACTTTTTTATTACTACATTGGATTTGGATTCAAACCCAAGCCTCATGAATACACGATGCACCCTCGTCGTTCTGCTCATCTCATCATGCAATTTCATATTTGCACAGGATAGCCTGAAAACCCAGAAATGGGTAGATCTGACACCAGATACTTACACCCCGGAAATGGGCCGGTTCAGCCTTTCTGTAAATCCAGCCGGGTTAGCATTCTTTGGCCCTTTAATCCATGCTGAGATGGGTCTTGGAAAACACCTGCGCATCAGTACACACCTGCGCATCCCGGGTATCGGCATGATAAATCGCATGGTTTATTCCCCCTCTCAAAGAATTAGGGGATATGGTATTGGTGGTGGATTTATGGGTTTTATTGGAAAGCAAAAAAATAAGCCTTATGTTGGCTTTTCAACAGAATATAGCCGAACGACAGCTTATTACACTTACCCCTATGAAAGTGTAGATACAGATAAATTCTATATCCTTGCTTTTCATGCAGGCTATAGGATGCGCTATAAAGGCGGTTATTTCGCGCAATATGGAATTTACCTTTTTGCAACCTCTGAAACTGACGAGGTGAAATTCAGCGTTCCCCACTTTAGGACTGGAAACTCAGACATCCCGATTCCACTCCCCTACCCGGACCTTCGATTCGGAATTGAATTCTGAGCTCTTTTGCCTGCCTGATCGATTATGAATCGCCAGAATTATCTAATCAACAGTGATGGACTCGGTCAAATAGGTTTTTGATAAAACCCTTTTCCCAATCTTGCAGAATGCCCAGGGTACATAAATCCCCAATGTCCCAATGCACATCAGGGTCTGCATCCAGATAAACACAAAATCATCGCCCGCCTCCAGATCATAGCCAAATGTTCTGTATGACCCCTCCTTAGCTACAATGGTTCTTTCGGCAAAATGCGTATACAATCGCAGGTACATCATTGGAAAATAGATTCCCAGCGTGATAATGGTCAGCCCCAGCTCCTTCAGAATTACCAGACCGGACTCAGAGAAACTGGTATTCAAATAGATATACTGGTCCTTGTGCTGAAAGTTCATGATCCACACCCAAACAAGGTACATATAAGGAACGAGCACAATCATGCTAAGGGCCTGGTTAACAAATTTAAACCAGGTGCTTTCTACCACTTCCGGGGACAGTTGGATGGTAATCATTGCCATCACAAGGACCGGAAGAAACAGGCTCGCCAGTAATATCACAAAAAGCCGTCTCGCTTCTCCATGAAACTGAAAAGGTTCACCATCAAGCTGACTGCTTCGAGTGAAAAAATTTACGATGTCTTTTACAAACCAGGCCATGTAGATGCCAAGGGATACAAAGCTCAAAAGGAACCCAGGAATGGCAATGTTCAGATAGGAGGAAAATGCAGAGGTAAATTCCACTTTCTTCTCCCCGAGCCTTATATGTTCGATAAAAATCGTGACGATGTAAAAATATATTCCCAGGGCGAACAGCATCACCAGTAACATCAATAACAAAATCCTGCCAGCATGGTCCATATCAATTGTCCCGGAGCTTGCACGATACATATACCAGCCATAGGGAATCAGGACCAGAACATAGAATAGTAGCCAGATGTTCAGAAACTTTCTGGGTTCAAGTGTAAAATCTAAATATGTTTTCATGAAGTAATACTTGATTTTGCCTCAAAGCTACATAAATCCCACCAATCAGGATTATCGCGATCCGAAATTCGGGCAGGGGTAAAGGCAAGTACAAGTGTAAGTGTGAGAAGGGCTAGAAAGGTCTGTACCCAAGAATTTCGCGTACATCGCGAACGGTCCTGGAAGCAGATTCGCGGGCCTTTTCCGCCCCCATTGTAACAACTTTTCGCAGGTAGGCATCATCATTGTAAATATAATTGATGCGTTCCCGGATGGGTGTGGTAAATGTGATAACGTCCTCGGCCAGCTGCTTTTTCAAATCACCATAGCGGATGGTGCAATCGTTGTATGCCGAACGGAAGTGCTCCACAGTGTCGGGTGTGGAGAGCAGTTCGAGCAGGTAGAAAAGGTTGGCTACGGGTTCGGGCATTGTGGAGTTTGGCTCGGTTGGACCGGCATCGGTAACTGCACGCATCACCTTTTTACGGATCACCTTCGGATCATCGGCCAGGTAAATTCCGTTCCCATCGCTCTTACCCATCTTGCCGGTGCCGTCAAGACCAGGAACTTTGATCAGCTCCTCCCCGAAGTTATAGGGTTCGGGCAGGGTGAAATAGTCGACCCCGTACATGTGATTAAAGCGCTTGGCAAACTTGCGGGCCATCTCCAGGTTCTGTTCCTGGTCCTTCCCCACCGGCACCTTATTGGCATTGTGGATGATGATGTCGGAGGCCATGAGCACAGGGTAGGTGAGCAATCCTGCATTCACATTCTCGGGCTGCTTCCTGATTTTTTCCTTGAAGGTGGTGGTGCGCTCCAGTTCCCCCACATAGGCATTCATATTGAGTAAAAGGTAGAGTTCAATAATCTCCGGCACATCACTCTGAACGTAGAGGGTAGCCACCTCGGGATCCAGTCCCGCCGCGAGATATTCCGACAGCACCTTCCTTATATTATCATGCAAATTCTCAGGCTTGGGATGGGTGGTCAGAGCATGATAATCTGCCACAAAAAAGAAGCAATTATTCTCGTGTTGCATCTTTACAAAATTCTTTACCGCTCCAAAGTAGTTCCCCAGGTGAAGGTTCCCTGTCGATCTGATCCCGCTCAATACTGTATCCATGCTGCAAAACTATAAAATGTTCTTGAAAAAACGTACTTTTGCAGAGATGACAAGTACCCGCCAACATAAAGTTTCCAGGCTGCTGTTAAAAGAGCTTGGTGATTATTTCCAGAAACATGGATCAGAGATGACCGGAGGCAAGATGGTCTCGGTCACAGTAGTGCGTGTTAGTCCCGACCTGGGTCTCGCCAAAGTTTACCTCAGCATTTTCCCCAGCCAGGGACTGAAGGAATCTGTCCAGTCCATTGCAGAAAAAGCCGGCATGGTGAGGGCTGATATGGGTAAACGAATGAGGAACCAACTCAGGCACATCCCCGAATTTGCATTTTTTCCCGATGATTCCCTCGATTACATCGACAACATCGAGAACCTCTTAAATGATTGATAATGAAGTATGATCCCATAAAGCGCAGCCTGGGCAGCGTTTTCAATACAACCCCATTTCTCCGTATTCTATTTTATCGCTTGCTCGACCTGCTCCTGCTGCGCTCGTGGCATATCCGACGAGAATTAAGGGAATTAAAACGCGAAGGCTTCAAGCCCGAAGCCATGGCCGATGCCGGTTCAGGCTTCGGACAATATGTACATTATCTGTCGCGGAACTATCCGCAGGCGAAGATCACCGGACTCGATATCAAACAAGAACAGGTGGATGACTGTAACCGGTTCTTTACAAAGCTGGGCAAAGACGACCTGGTAAAGTTTGAATATGCCGACCTGACCAATATGGATATTAAAAACGCCTACGACCTGGTCCTCTCGGTGGATGTAATGGAGCATATTGAAGATGACCGGGGAGTAATGAAGCATCTCTACCAGGCACTTAAGCCGGGTGGCTACCTCTTCATTTCCACTCCATCCGACCAGGGTGGTTCAGATGTACATCACGAACACGATGAATCCTTTATCGACGAGCATGTCAGGGATGGATATGGAGTGGAAGAAATCAAAGAGAAACTGCAGGGAGCCGGATTCAGCGACATCCAGGTTCGCTACTCGTACGGCAGACCCGGGAAAATCTCATGGAAGCTCTCCATGAAATACCCCATTCTCCTGGCAAATGTAAGCAAGCTTTTTCTCCTGCTGCTTCCCTTCTATTACCTGGTGGTTTATCCTTTCTGTTATATCCTGAACCAAAGTGATGTCAGGGGCAATCATCCCACCGGAACCGGGCTCATTGTGAAATGTAAAAAGTGAACCTCTCCTTTTATATAGCCAGGCGCTACCTGCTGGGAAAGAAATCCCAGAATGCTATTAATATCATATCCACCATTTCAGTATTTGGTGTAACAGTGGGCACCCTGGCTCTTGTCATTGTCTTATCCGTTTTTAACGGTTTCGATTCCGTGGTTAAATCCCTGTTCAACACCTTTGATCCTGATATAAAAATCACGGCTGTGCAGGGTAAGACCTTCATTAGCGGTGACCTGCCCGAGGAGATCAGAACCATTGCGGGTGTTGAGGCCGTTTCACAGGTACTAGAGGAGAATGTGCTGCTCCTCTATGGCGACAAACAACACATTGCCACCATCAAAGGCGTGGATGAATCATTTCAGGATGTAACAGGACTCGATTCCATGATCTATGACGGCTCCATGAAACTAAGAGAGAATAACCGTGATTTTGCAGTAGTGGGACAGGGTGTTGCCTACAATCTGAGGATTGGCCTTCACTTTCTCAACCCGCTCTATGTCTACACCATCGACCGGAAATCACGCATTAACATGGCACAGCCCGAGGAATCCATCCGAAGGGACTTCATCTACCCTTCAGGTATCTTTGCCATTGAACAGGACTTCGATTCAAGGTATGTGATTGTTCCCCTGGGTTTTACCCGGGACTTACTTGACTACGAAAACGAGGTCAGCAGCCTGGAGGTAAAGCTTGATCCCACATTTTCGGCCAACCAGGTTCAGGAAGAGATCATGGCCCTGCTTGGAGAGGGCTTTCATGTGAAAAACCGGGAACAGCAAAATGCACTTTTCTACAGGGTAATGAAATCTGAAAAATGGGCCATCTTCCTGATCCTTACTTTCATTCTTATAATTGCTTCCTTCAACATTATAGGCTCCCTGAGCATGCTGATCATTGACAAAAGAAAAGACATCCTGACCCTTCGGAATATGGGGGCTAACAATCGGCTTATTGAACGAATTTTCCTGGTAGAAGGATGGCTGATCTCCATCACGGGTAGTCTGCTGGGAATGGCACTGGGAACCGGAATCAGCTGGATTCAGCAACATTTTGGAATTATCAAACTAGGCGGAAGCGGATCTTTTATAATAGATGCCTACCCGGTTAAGATTGAGGGATTGGATATTATACTAATCTGGTTAACCGTTATCCTGATCGGATTAATTGCAGCCAGGTATCCAGTCAAACAGATCTCAAAAAGGTACCTGAATAGTAATGAACAGGCTGGGATTGTTTAAAACTTTGTGACCCTTCTACGTTCAGAAGTCCTAATTTTAACGGTGCAACCTGTAGCAGTTTAGAACTGTTTTATAGTTTAATCGCTTTAACCCTATATGAAAAGGTCCAGGATCTCATTCTTCGCACTCTTTTTACTCCTCGCTCCGATGATTGCTTTGCAGGCACAGGATGTGATCATTACAGGAGTAAGCTCCACGCCAGTCAGCTGTGGAGGTGGCTCTGACGGTACCATTACGGTGACCGTTTCGGGCGGAGTTGGAAACTACTCCTACCTGATGATCAAGGGCGCCCTGCCAGTGGAAGCTGCCGGTCCCATCGCCTCAAATACCTTTACCTTTTCGGGCCATTCCAAGTACAACTCTTATATAATTATTGTATCTGACGAGGATGAAAATACCGGCGATGGATTTTCCTATGCAAGTATCGACGGTCCTGTTCCCATTGTGATCACCTCCTACCTGGCTACTGATATAACCTGTAACAACGTCAACGATGGAAGCATCACGGTAAGCGCTTCGGGCGAACAGGGTAATTATATTTTCGACCTTGCCGGGCCGCTAAACCAGAGCAATGAGACGGGGGATTTTTTCCCATTACCCGAGGGTGAGTATACCGTAACTGTAAGTGACAAGAATGGCTGTCCTTCCACTGATGTCACACCGATGCTAAAAATTACCAATCCTACGCTGGTCACAGTTTCAGAAGATCTCGTTACCAACGTTGCCTGCTTTGGTGATAATACAGGGTCCATTAGTATTACCCCGGGAGGGGGCACCCCGGGAGGGGGCTCTGGCTATACCTACTTATGGACTGGTCCCGACGGATTCACATCCACATCTGAAGACATTTCCAACCTGGAATCAGGGGCTTATTCTGTTACTGTATTTGACAAGAACATGTGCTCGGTCAGTGCTGGTCCAATTAACATTAGCGAGCCGCCCGAACTGTCAGCCATTCTAACGGGCACAACAGATGTAAGCTGCTTTGAAGGCAACGACGGTGGTGCAAGCATGACCCCCGGAGGAGGAACCGGAGGATATTCTTACTCCTGGGAGGGACAGGCTACTAGCTTGATCTCCCCCGATCAGAATCCCATAAATCTGCTTGCCGACACCTACGACTTCACGCTTTCTGATGCCGCTGGATGTTCAAAAACATTTTTTAGTTTTGCCACCATCAACGAACCAGGCGTCATTGATGCCACTGTGATTTCAACAATCGATGTTAGCTGCCCGGGAGGATCTGATGGTTCGGCCGACATTACTCCCGCAGGTGGAACAGGACCATATAACTTCGCATGGTCTGGTAACTCCACCGGATATACCTCCTCAGATGAAGATCCCTCTGGCATGCCATCTGATGATTTCAACCTTACCATCACCGATGCCCATGCATGTAGCCAGGTATTCGCGGGCATTCTCACTATTACAGAGCCCACTCCTATGACTGCAGCGGTAAATGGAACAGTGGAGGTCACCTGCTTTGGAGAAGCTAATGGAGAAGCTGATATCTCAATTTCAGGTGGAACCCCTCCGTACTCAGTCGTATGGACGGGGATCGGAAGTGGTCATAGTTCCTCGGGAGAAACACCCGGCGATCTTGTAGCCGATATCTATAATGTGCTTGTTACCGACGGAAAGGGATGCATGCAAAACTTCCCCGGGCTTGTAACGATCACGGAGCCGGCCGATATCACGGTCACAATCAACAACATTGTCTCGGTTAATTGCAATGGAGAATCCACAGGCGAAATTGAGATCACACCTGCAGGAGGAACTCCCTCCTATACTTACTCCTGGAGTGGACCCAATGGCTTCACTGCCACCACCAAAGACATCACCAACCTGGAGGCGGGCGACTACAGCCTTACCATCACCGATGCCAATGGATGCATTGGGAATTTCATCAATTTAGCCACCATCGTTGCCAATTCTGGCATCACCGGAACATTTGTAAACACCAACATCACCTGCAACGGAATAGCTAATGGTGCCATCAATGCAAGTATTTTAGGTGGGACACCCGCTTATACCTACGAGTGGACCGGGCCTTTCGGATTTTCAGCCAACACAGAAGATATTTCCGGACTGGTCCCGGGAACTTACCAGCTAACGGTCACCGATAACCTGGGCTGCTCACAGCTTCTGGATCCCCAGGATCTGATCGAACCAGATGCCATCACTGCAACAAGCACCCAGGTGAACATTGATTGTTTTGGAGCCGCCAACGGGTCCATCAACCTGAGTTCGTCGGGGGGTGTAGCGCCCCATCTTTTTTCCTGGACCGGACCGAATGGCTTTACAGCCAGCACTGAAGACCTTTCCATGCTCGAGCCGGGTAGCTACAGCTTATCCATTACCGATGCCAATGGCTGTCTTATACCCTTCCCCGATATTGCGACCATCCTGGAATCTTCAGAGATCCAGGTACTCCCCGAAATTACTGATATCTCCTGCAATGGATTGACCGATGGCTCCATCGGGATCACAGTAAGTGGTGGAAATCTGCCTTATATCTATGCCTGGTCGGGACCAGGAGGATTTGTCTCTTCCAATGAGGATATATCCGGACTTGCTGCGGGAACTTATGACCTTAGCATCACCGATGGCAATAGCTGCACTTTGAACTTCCCGGGCATTGGCACCATTAATCAACCAAACGCCATTACCGCCATCCTGAGTTCTCAGATTGATATCCTCTGTGGTGGCGATGCCAGCGGCTCCATAGAAATAGATGTTAGCGGGGGAACAAGTCCCTTGTTGTTCGATTGGACAAACGGAGCGGGTGTGTCTGTATCCACCGATGAAGATCCGACTGGGCTTCCTGCCGATAATTATTCACTAAGTATCACAGATGCAAACGGATGTAATGTGAGCTATCCCAACATGGTGATCCTTTCTGAACCTCCGCCACTGAGTGAAGACCTTTCAAAGACCTTTATCACCTGTTATGGAGATGAAAACGGTACGATCTCAGTGAGCGCTTCGGGTGGACTGCCTCCATATGAATATTCCCGCAACAATGACCTGGATCCATCCTACCAACCCCTGGCCGACTTCACGGGACTGGGACCCGGATTCTATACAATCTGGACCCGGGATGCAAACCGCTGTGTAGTGTCAGACACCGTCACTATCATTGAACCGGAAGAAATACAGGTGATCACTGAAATTAAGTCGGGACAAGTTTTGTGCCATGGTGACCTCTCCGGATCCATTTCCATCGAAGAAGTCACGGGTGGCTTTTTACCCTACGAATACTCTATTAATAATGGCATTGATTTCTATCTGAGCAATGAATTCAACAATCTGCCAGCAGGTGACTACCAGACTGTGATCAGGGATGCAACCGGCTGCGAAGCTTCTGGTAATCTCAACGTAATTACCGAACCTTCCAAACTGATAATCGATTCCTATAAACAGGAAGACATCACCTCCTGTTACGATGCCCTTGAAGGACGCATTGAGATATCAGGAGCCGGCGGATTCGGAGCCAAAACCTATATACTTGATAATACAATTACCCAGATTACAGGTGATTTCCAGGATCTACCTGGTGGTCCGCACATCGTAAGGATCGAGGACCAGAATGGCTGTACACTCGATACGTCAGTTGTCATTCTCTCTCCTCCTGAACTTGTGATCGGAGTTCTTACCCTAAGTCACGTAAGCGGCTGTCCCGGTGATGCCACAGGTGCAGTAAGCGGAGCCGGTGCTGGAGGAACAGGGAGCATTACTTACTCCCTGGACGGGGGCACATTCAAGGGAAACGGAAATTTTATTGGACTCCTGGCCGGAGACCACACCCTTGTTGTAAAAGACGGTAATGGCTGCCAAAGAGATACAAGCTTCACCATCCTGGAACCCGCACCCCTTAGTATCGATTCCGAATTACTGATACCCATCTCCTGTGCAGGTGCAGCCAATGGGATCATTGAAATTTTGGCCTCAGGAGGAACAGCACCCCTAAACTATACCCTGAATCCGGGTGGTGCTTCCAATCCCACAGGACGATTCGGAAATCTGGACCAGGGAACCTATACGGTTTCAGTAAATGACGCAGAGGGTTGCGGACCTGTCATTTCATCCCCAATCACCCTGGCCGATCCGCCGGTGCTGGTTCTTGATTCCGTCTCCTATCATAACATCAAGTGCAATGGAGGGAATGATGGAGAAATTATAACTTATGTCTCAGGAGGTATTCCTCCCTACGAATATTCGGTCGATAACGGGCTCACATGGAGTCCCGACAGTATTTTTTCAGCCCTGGTTCCCGGCACCTACGAAGTGTATGCAAGGGACGCCAACCTTTGCAATATATACGGCGGATCATATACGATGACCGATCCTGTGTTGCTTACAATCTCGGTAACAAGCACCGACATCACCGGATGCTATGGCGACACTGAAGGAATTATTGAAATAAACAGTGGCGGGGGAACCGGAACCCATGCTTATTCACTGGATGGAATAAGCTACACTTCCTCCGGATTATTTGCTAATCTAAGCGGGGGAGACTACACAAGCTATGTCAGGGATGATGGCGGCTGTGTGGTCACACAATCGCTTACAATTAATGAACCTGCTCAACTGCTGGCTAATATCATTAAAACAGATGTGTCCTTTGACAGGATGGGAAGTATTCATATCGCTGGAACCCATGGAGGAACTCCGCCCTATGAATTCACGATCGGAGGTTCCGGGGGTACTTTCTCTGCAGATACAATATACAATGACCTCGAATTGGATACCTACCCGGTCATTGTAAGGGATATGAACGCCTGCACCTATGAAGAAACCGTCTATATTCTATTAGTACAACCCCTGGAAGTAGAGGTAAGCCTTACCAATGTCTCTTGTTTTGGAGAAAACGATGGAATCATTGAAATGGTCCCACAGAATGCCGAGGGACCCGTTGAGTATTCCATCGACAATGGAGCAAGCTACCAGTCGACCGGACGCTTTGAGATGCTTGCTGGCAATACACTTTACCACCTGGTTGCGCGCGATAGCTCCGGGAAAACATATACAGGAACGGCTCCCATCTCTCAGCCCAAGGAGATCAAACTTTCACCAAGCATTACACCTGCAGAATGTAACGTATTCAGTGAGACAGGGGTCATCATTACCAGGGCCTCGGGTGGTACACCGGATTATACCTACCTGTGGGGCGATGGCTTTACGGAGGCAGACCGGACAGAGATCGGACCAGGAAGGTATACCCTTCGAATAACTGACGCGAACAACTGTACTCTAAACGACACCTTTTTTGTGGATAGCCACGTAACTGTGGAGGCTTATGCCGGGGTTGATACCACCATATGCTACGGGACCTCCATCCAACTGGATGGTCAGGGTGGACATACAGCCTCCTGGTCACCTGTGGACTTTCTCTCTAATCCTGATATTGCAAATCCAATGGCAGAACAGGTCACCGAGACCACCTCCTACATACTTACAATCACAGAGGAAAACAGTCCCTATGGTTGTTTTAATATTGATACCGTCACCATCGGGGTATACCCGCTCACCGGACTGGAAGTAACAATGGACACTTTTGTTGTCAACGGCACCTCCATTCAGCTTGAAGCCACAGGAGGGCCCTTCAGTGACTACAGATGGGAGCCATCAACAGGACTGGATAACAGTACCATTCCGGATCCGGTGGCCACGCCACAGATTTCGACCCGTTACACAGTATATGCACTCAATGATTATGGCTGTGAAGAAAGCGACTCGATCTACCTGGAAGTTATAGATGATATCATGGCTTATAATGTATTCTCACCAAACGGAGATGGGATTAATGATTACTTTGATATTAAAAATGCAGACAGGTTCCCGGAGGTCATAGTTGAAGTTTATAACCGCTGGGGAGATCAGTTCTTCTCAAGCAAGGGTTATGATGATGGAAAAAGATGGGATGGGAATGCCCGTGGAAATCCAGCCCCTATGGGAACCTATTATTATGTGATCATTCCTTACAATGGGGCCAAACCCATCACTGGTAACGTAACTATAATCAGGTAGCATGAGAAGAATTACAGCCATACTACTGTTTACAGTGATCACGGGTTCGGCGAGCTTACAGGGACAACAACTGCCCCAGTTCACACAGTACATGTTCAACGACTTTGTGATTAACCCGGCCATTGCAGGAGTGCATGATTACTTTCAGATACGTACAAACCACCGCTTCCAGTGGGTGGGAATGACAGATCCGCCCCTTACAAACTCCATCGCCTTCTATGGCCCCAGCGAAACACTCGATATGGGCTACGGGGCTTACATCTACAACGATGTAACGGGCCCTACCAGCCGTACCGGAGTCACTGGTTCCTATGCGTACAACATTGCCCTCACCACCGAAATGAGACTCTCTATGGGGATCTCACTCAGCATGCTTCAATATCGAGTTGACGGAACCCAGTTGAATCCCAAGGATGTATCCGATCCCAGTATTCTAAATATGGTGAGTACCTCTTACATGCCTGACGCGGGACTTGGTGCCTACCTCTATGCTGAAGATTTCTATGTGGGATTATCCCTGGCTCAACTTCTGAATAACAAGGTGAAAATCTTCGATAATAAAGATGGTCTGAACAGATTAAAGACCCATTTCAATCTTACAGGTGGATACCGCTACGAAATAAACCGGGACTGGGCCCTGGAACCCTCTGTCATGTTCAAGGGAACCGCTCCGAAGGAAATCAGCTTCGATATTACTGCAAAGGTGAACTGGCAGAAGATGGTGTGGGGTGCTGTATCCTATCGCTATCACGAATCTGTTGCCATTCTGATTGGCTACAGCTATGAAGATACCTTCATATTCGGCTATGCTTATGACATCGGCATCAACTCGCTCCGGAAATATAATACAGGTACACACGAACTGATGATCGGTTACCGTTTTAATGATATAAAATAGTCAGCCATCATGCATTTCCGGAACCTTATAATCCTCCTCGCCCTGGTACTGGTCATCCCAATCGGGTGCTCAGAAAAGACGCAAATCACAGGAAAGGAATATATCCCCAAGGAGACACTGGTGGATGTGCTTGTAGACCTTCACCTGGTTGACGGAATCACAAACGATCGGAAATTTTACCGCAAATATGAAGGCGTAGACTCCATAGATTTGCTGGGACCGATTCTTGAAAAATACGAAGTCACTCAGAAAATGTTCGACACCACCATCTACGAATACAGCCGTCACCCCGATCAAATGGACGAGGTCTATAATGAAGTGCTCATGAAGTTGAATATTATGCTGGATGAGAATGACCAGGAAGAAGATGAGCTCAGTATACCAGTAAAGTAGTTAAGACCACCCCAAGTCCCAGCATAAAGCCGGTATAAACCTCTACCGGACGCTGTACTCCAAGAATCAACCTGGCACTACCCGCAAGGCCGCCAGCCAGCAGCGTCATTATCAGGAAGCCCTGCAGAGGTGTTTCATAAAGTAAAATAAGGCCGATGACCAGTCCTGTAATTCCACCAATGGCAGCCATATGACCGCATATCCTGAATTTGATATTCAGCAGCAGCAGGAAGAAAAGCAGGATGGTAACCGATAGCACGTATCCATGAATCATTCGGCTCAGGGGCAGGCGAACAAAGTATACAAACGTGATTATATAAAGAATCAGGATAATAGCATAAGGGAGAAATCGCTCCTCCTTTGAAGCATCCTGCAGAGATGTGATCATATTCCGGTAATATAATATCGGTATCATCATAAGAGGAAACAAAAGGGTTCCAAGGGCCATTACAAAAAGCACCGCCCTTTTAGCAGCCGGATCAAGCAGGGAAAGATAAGTACCGGAATTAAGAATCAGAAGGAGTCCCACAGTGGGCATCAGGAGCGGATGTAACAGGATGGTAATGATGCGTGCAGCTATCTTCATTGGATTCTATAACTCCTTTCGTAGCCTGGCGACAGGCAGGTTCAGCTGTTCCCTGTATTTGGCAACTGTTCTCCGGGCAATCTGGTATCCCTTGTCATTCAGAATGGCAGAAAGCTTGTCGTCGGTAAGGGGTTTTCTTTTATCTTCATTGCCAATGCAATCCTGAAGAATCCTTTTAATTTCCCTGGTGGATACCTCTTCTCCACTATCTGTTTGCATCCCTTCAGAAAAGAAAAACTTCAGGGGGTAGATTCCGAAATGAGTCTGAATATACTTGCTGTTCACCACCCTTGAGATTGTGGAGATATCCAAATCGGTCATCTCAGCAATATCCTTTAGAATCATTGGGCGCATCCGGGTTTCATCCCCTTCATAAAAATACTGCTTCTGGTATGCAAGAATAGCATTCATGGTCAATAACATGGTATTCTGCCGCTGTCTGATGGCATCAATAAACCACCTGGCCGAGTCAAGCTTCTGCTTCACAAAGGTGACTGCATCCTTTTCATCACGACTTGCAGTTGCCTTGTTCGCACTGTAGCTTTCAAACATGTCGGAATAGGTTCTGCTTACCCTTAATTCGGGAACATTGTTCGAATTCAGATATAACTGAAGTTCCCCTTCATTCTCCTCCAGAATAAAGTCAGGAACAATATGGTGAAAGGACTTACTCTGGGAGTCGCCCACTGCACCTCCCGGCTTGGGATTGAGCCTGAGTATCTCATCCAGGGCCTCCTTCAACATTTCCTCCTTTATACTTAAACGGGCGATTATTTTATCATAGTGCTTGTTGGTAAACTCGTCAAAATGGTTCTTAAGAATTTTCTGAGCCAACTGGATAACCGGATTGGACAAATCCTTTCGTCCAATCTGAAGCAGCAGACACTCCTGTAAAGATCGGGCCCCCACACCTGGCGGATCAAATTCCTGAATGACCATCAAAACCTCATGCAAAGCCTCATATGAAGTTTCCAGTCCAACTGAAAAAGCAAGGTCGTCGGCAATGGCCTCAAGCTCCCGCCTCAGGTATCCGTCATCATCAATGTTCCCAAGCACATATTCGGCCAGAACTTCCTGCTCCTCACTCAGTCTTCTTAGCCCAAGCTGGGCTTTTAGCTGCTCCCTGAAAGAGCTACCCATGGAGAAGGGAATCTCTTCCCTTTTCTGGTCGGACGAATGATTCTGTGTATTCAGCCTGTAACTGGGAATCTCATCATCCTGCATATAATCCTCAAGGGAAAACTCATCCTGCTGATCTGCCACCTGTTCATCCTTCACTTCCTCCTGATCTGCATATGGATCCTCAGCTCCCTCTTCAAGAACCGGATTCTCTTCCAGTTCTTTTTTAATACGTTGCTCCAGCTGAATAGCAGGAATCTCCAGCAGCTTGATCATCTGGATCTGCTGCGGAGAAAGCTTTTGAAGTAACTTTTGCTGAAGCCTTTGTTTAAGCATTTTTTGGTTTTCTAAAAATCTGCGCTCTTGGGCGTTCGTGGAAATGGGATTACATCGCGAATGTTACTCATGCCGGTGATAAACATGATGAGCCTTTCAAAACCCAAACCGAATCCACTGTGCTCTACAGTTCCAAATTTACGAGTTTCAAGGTACCACCACAATTCATCCTCAGGAATATTCATCTCTCTCATCCTGTTTTGCAACTTGTCAAGCTTTTCTTCACGCTGCGAACCACCAATAATTTCGCCAATCTGTGGAAACAGGACGTCCATGGCCCTTACGGTTTTGCCATCGTCATTCTGCTTCATATAAAAGGCCTTAATGTCCCTCGGGTAGTCGGTCAGAATCACTGGGCGTTTGTAGTACTCCTCTACCAGGTAACGCTCGTGCTCCGACTGAAGATCGGCACCCCAGCTCACCGGGAATTCAAATTTCTTTCCGGATTTCATCAGGATGTCAACAGCCTCAGTATATGTTTTTCTTTCAAAGGGGTGATCCAGTACAAACCTGAGACGCTCAAGTAAACCCTTGTCCACCATCTTGTTCAGGAATTCAAGATCATCCATGCAATGCTCAAGTGTATAGCGAATCTGGTATTTCAGGAAATCCTCAGCCAGGTCCATGTTATCGTTGATGTCATAAAATGCCATCTCGGGTTCAATCATCCAGAACTCGGCTACGTGTCTTGGTGTGTTTGAATTCTCAGCCCGAAAGGTAGGCCCGAAGGTATAAATGGATGACAAAGCCGTGGCCCCAAGCTCCCCCTCGAGTTGTCCGGATACCGTCAGATTGGTGGCTCTTCCGAAAAAGTCCTGACTGTAATCAATGGCTCCATCTTCTGTCTTCGGAGCTCCATCGGGCTCCAGGGTAGTCACCCTGAACATCGCTCCTGCTCCCTCAGCATCTGAAGCTGTTATAATGGGAGTATGTAAATAATAAAAACCCTTGTCATTATAATACTTGTGAATCCCAAAGGCAAGGGCATGCCTGATGCGGAAAACAGCTCCGAAGGTGTTTGTCCTGAAACGAAGGTGGGCGTTTTCTCGCAGGAATTCGAAGGAGTGACCCTTTTTCTGAAGGGGATATACTTCCGGATCCGAATCTCCAAGTATCTCAATATCTGAGGCTTGAATTTCAACACTCTGCCCCTTACCCATGGACTCTACAAGCTTACCACTTACACTGATGCTCGAACCTGTGGTAACCCTTTTCATGGTCTCCGCAGGAAATGATTCCAGGTCTGCAACTACCTGTATATTATGAATGATGGTTCCGTCATTGACGGCGATAAAAGCCACCTGGTTATTCCCTCTCCTGGTTCTTACCCATCCTTTAAGCAAAACATCCTTGTTTTTATCAGTGGATGCCAGTAGCTCTTTTACAGTCGATCTCTTCATGTTCTTTTCTTTAGCAAGCTACAAAAATACAATTTTATCGATTTCCCCTCGTTAACTTTATAATCTAAAAAGAATCGATTATTTTTAACACTGTTTCAAAAACTTACACCATGGAGCAAGTGAGAAAATCTATAATGGTCACATGGGATTTTTCAGCTGTATCATATTCTGCGTTTAAACACGCCCTAAGGTTGTCGCGCATAGTGAAATACAACATCGTGTTGTTTCACATTGTTAACGAACCATCCGAGATAAATGATGCAAAAGAGAAGCTTGATAAGGTCGTGGAGGAGATAAAAAAAGAGTATAATGAGGAGGTAAGTTATTTTGTCAACCATGGTAAAATCTTCAAAGAAATTGCCGAATATGCCTCAAAAGAGGAAAACAGAGTCAATTTTGTTATCATGGGAACGCATGGAATGAAGGGAGGGCAGAAGTTTTTCGGAAGCTGGGCCCTTAAGGTTATCATCGGGTCAACCGTTCCCTTTATTGTTGTCCAGGACGATCCCCCGGAAAAAGACCGTTACAGTGATATCGTCTTCCCCATTGATTTCAAATCCGAAAACAAGGAAAAACTTCAGTGGGCCATATTCCTTGGGAAATACCTCAATTCGAAAATCCACCTTTACAAGTCGCCCATAGGTGACAAGGATCTGCAGAAAAAGGTCAATGTGAACCTGAATTTCGCCATTCGTTTCCTTATCCAGAACAATATCGAATACGAAATACATACTGCTCCTAAATCGGGGACGTATCAGAAAGATCTGCTTACTTTCTCGAAAAAGATTAAGGCAGATTTAATCCTTATAACCACCACCAAACATATAACTAAGATCGATTATATCTTTGGGGCAAAGGAGCAATACCTGCTTTCCAATACAGAAAAGATTCCCGTGATGTGTGTCAATCCTAAATCCAACTTCGCCAAGGTGGGTCAGTTTATGTATGGTTAAATGGTAATTGGCAATTAGTAAGTGGGTAAGTGGGGAAATGGGTAAATGGGTAAATGGGTAAGTGGGGAATAGGAAATGGCAATTGGCAATTGGCAATTGGCAATTAGTATGTGGGTAAGTGGTAAGTGGTAAGTGGTAAGTGAGTAAGTGGGTAAGTGGGTAAGTGAGTAAGTGAGTAAGTGGGTAAGTGAGTAAGTGGGTAAATGGGTAAATGGGAGATAGATCGAATGTCCATTGAAGTAAAAAAAATCACGAAACTTTTTGGTAAACAGCTTGCTGTGAACGAGGTTAGTTTTTCAGTGGGAACGGGCGAGATCGTTGGTTTCATCGGACCCAATGGCGCCGGAAAGTCCACCACCATGAAGATCATTACCGGAACACTTCCGTCCGATAAGGGAGAAGTTTTAATCAGGGATCTGCCTGTGGGTGAAAATCTTAAATCAATCCGAAAAATTCTTGGCTACCTTCCTGAAAATAATCCCCTATACCCGGAAATGTATATTCGGGAATACCTGGAATATGTGGCCGGATTATACCAGATCAGGGGGAAGCAAAGAAGCGGGCGGATTGCCGAAATAGTAGAAATGACAGGCCTCACTCCAGAGGTGCATAAGAAAATTGGAAGTCTCTCGAAGGGATACCGTCAACGGGTAGGCCTCGCACAGGCACTCATCCATGATCCTGAAATTTTGATTCTTGATGAACCCACAACGGGGCTTGATCCCAACCAGCTTATTGAGATACGTAAGCTGATTTCCAACATTGGAAAGGAGAAGACCGTTCTATTATCCACCCATATCCTCCAGGAGGTGGAGGCCATTTGTGACAGGGTTATCATCATCAACCAGGGTCCGCCAAGCGGTGTAGCCGGCAAGCAGCGAGTCATAAATCTTCGTGTTGGTCTTGGTCAGGTCGGTTTTCTCGCCGATGTCGCTCGTGAGATCAAAGGTCTTCCACCC
>CAZRPW010000079.1:0-3006 GCA_964601975.1 uncultured Bacteroides sp. | reverse complement strand
GTTGCCGATGGGCGCTCAGCTTCCCTAAAAGAAAGAGGAGCAGGGACCATTCAGACCATACATGTGGAATTTGATTCCCCTGTTGATCCCGAAATCTGGAAAAAACTTCAGGTGATTCAAAATGTGCGCCCGCTTGAAGGAAATCAGTTTCTCCTGGAAACCAATGAATCCGGGGACATTCGGGGCGAAATATTTAATTTTGCTGTCAATCAAGAACTTACCATTCTCGCTCTCTCGCAAAAACAATTGAGCCTCGAAGAAGTTTTCAGGGAGATCACCCGCGGATAATCATCTGATTATATGCCAAATAGCGCCTCAATCTTTTGGCATTGTATTTGTTTACATTATTTATATATTTACCGATCAATTTTGTTAACCAAATGATTACTGTATGAAATTAAGGATGTTATTAATGTTAGGAGGAATTCTGATGGCAAGTTCGATCTCTGCCCAAAACCTCACCGATGTGATCAATGAATTCAATGAAGGCGTCAACAAAGTAAACAACCAGGAGTATGATGCTTCGCTGGAACACTTTAACCAAGTCCTTACATTGGCTGAAGCAGTGGGCGATTCTGCTGCCGAGATGAAGGCCAATGCTGAGAAACTGATACCTGCCAGTTACTACAAGCAGGCCATGATGTATCTCAAAAGGAAGCAGTACGACAATGCGATTCCCTATCTTGAAAATACAATTGCAACGGCTACTCAATTCGAGAACAATGAAGAGTCCAAGAAAAAGTCAACCAGGTACCTGATGCAATCCTACTTGGTTGAAGGACAGCGCGCCTATAAAAATGAATCCTATGATGACGCTATTGCTCTGTATGACAAGGCGCTTGGCATCAATGGGAAACTATACCAGGCCCACCTTGGTAAAGGAATGGCTTATAAAGACATGGATGAAATCGATGCCATGCTTGAGGAGTTTGATATAGCCAGGACAGGGGCATTCGCTAAAAATGATGACAAGACCATCGAAACCATTAACCTGGCCGTAGATGATTATTTCAACACAATCATTAAAGAAGAGTTTGATGCTATTGACACCGAAGAGCCTGAATATGAGTATGTTATTGAGGCGTGCGGAAATGCCATCGATGCGAACCCTGATAATGCCCGGGCATACTACTATCTTGCTTCAGTCTATAATAAAACCATCGAATTCGATAAGGCCATTGAAGCTGCCCAGAAGGGTCTTAAATTTGAAACAGAAGCTGTCTGGATTTCAGCCCTGAATTTCGAGCTTGGAAATGCTTTCCAGAACACTGCAGAATATGATAAGGCCTGCGAAACCCTTAAAAAGGTTGTAGAAGAACCCTTCCTGACCAGGGCCGAAAAGAAGATGGGCTCAATCCCCGGATGCAGTTAGTCTGCACTTAAAAAAATATATATTTAAAGCAGCGTTAAATACGCTGCTTTTTTTTGTCACATGCATGAAATTTAGTTCCTTTGTGCGATCCTGGTGGAGAGATTTGACTGATTGCGACCACAATAAAAAATGCTAAAACAGAGATTTCAAGACGATCAGTCTCTCCCTCCCTGTTTTTGTTTAACGTTTAACCATCATAATTATGGCTTATTTATTTACTTCAGAATCGGTTTCAGAAGGTCATCCCGATAAAGTATCAGACCAGATTTCCGATGCATTGCTTGACGAATTTCTGGCTTACGATCCACAGTCAAAAGTTGCATGTGAAACCCTTGTAACGACCGGACAGGTTGTGCTGGCCGGAGAAGTCCGGACCGACACCTACATAGATGCACAGCAGGTAGCTCGTGAAACCATTAAAAAAATTGGATATACGAAGAGTGACTACCAGTTTGAATACAACTCATGTGGCGTGATCACCATGATCCACGAGCAGAGCCAGGACATTAACCGCGGAGTGGTACGTGAAGATCCCATGGAACAGGGAGCGGGCGACCAGGGCATGATGTTCGGATATGCCACCAATGAAACCGACGACTACATGCCACTTCCCCTGGAGCTGAGTCACCGGCTGCTTATAGAAATGGCTGCCATCCGCAAGGAAGGAAAGACCATGACCTACCTGCGTCCCGATTCAAAATCCCAGGTAACCATCGAGTATGCCGATGATGATACACCCCTCAGGGTTCATACAATCGTTCTTTCGACCCAGCATGATGAGTTCGACAGCGATGATGAAAAGATGCTGGCGAAAATACGCACCGACATGAGGGATATCCTGATTCCAAAGGTTATCAGCCAACTTCCAAAAAGGATCCAGGACCTCTTTGATGGTGAGTTCATCCTGCATGTGAATCCCACAGGAAAATTTGTAATCGGCGGACCCCATGGAGATACCGGACTTACCGGAAGAAAAATAATCGTCGACACTTACGGAGGGAAAGGAGCCCATGGCGGAGGAGCATTCTCGGGTAAAGATCCCTCAAAAGTAGACCGCTCGGCAGCCTATGCAGCCAGGCATATTGCAAAAAACATGGTTGCAGCAGGAATTACCGAAGAAGTACTTGTACAGCTCTCCTATGCCATCGGCGTAGTCGAACCCATCGGTGTTTTTGTGAATACTTATGGCAAATCTAAGGTGAATATGAGCGACGGAGATATTGCCAAAAAAATTGCAAGCCTCTACGATCTCAGGCCCGCTGCCATCGAAAAACAACTGAAGCTCAGGAATCCCATCTATACTGAGACAGCCTCCTATGGTCACATGGGACGTACACCTCAGACTGTAACAAAGACCTTCCGTTCACAGTACTGGGATGAAAAAGTCATTGAGGTTGAACTCTTCACCTGGGAGAAACTGGATTACGTTGATACATTTAAGAAGGCCTTCGGCCTTTCTTAAATAGTCAAAAGTCCATAAAGGCCCTAAAGTCGAAAGAGACTTTACAAACTTTACGGACTTTACAGACTTTACGGACTTTACGGACTTTACGGACTTTACAGACTTTACAGACTTTATAGACTTTACAGACTTTATAGACTAACACATGTTTTCAGGAATCGTTGAAGAAGCC
>CAZRPW010000078.1:0-21206 GCA_964601975.1 uncultured Bacteroides sp. | reverse complement strand
TTGTAGTTAGTAGATGCATCTAATTTACTAATTTTCCCACTTACCCACTTACCCACTTACCCACTTACCCATTTACCCATTTACCCATTTACTAATTACCATTTACTATTTGCTAATTACCATTTTTATGTAATTTTATGGCTCTGAAAAACCTATTCACAAAAAAATATACGATCCAGATGAGTTCAAACAGAAGAGATTTTATAAAGAAAGTAACGGCCGGAACGGCTGGTGTTGCAGTTGGAGGTTCAGCCATGGGAATGTCCCACAGCTCCTACAACAGGATTATGGGTGCCAACGATCGAATCAATATAGCCATTGCCGGACTGGGTCGTAGGTTGGGGGCTTTTACCGAACCTATTTCCGATAAGAAGAATAATGTAAGGTTGACTTATCTATGTGATGTGATGAAAAGTCAGAGGGAACATGCAGACGGTGTTTTTTCTGAATTCATTAAATATAAGCCTGTACTTGAGAACGATATCCGTAAAGTAATTGCTGATCCCGAAGTGGATCTTCTTATAAATGCGACCCCTGACCACTGGCATGCACCGGGAGCCATCATGGCTGTTGCAGGAGGGAAGCATGTTTATGTTGAAAAGCCGGCAACGCACAATATGGCTGAAAATGAGCTGATTGTAAAAGCGCAGGAGAAATACAATAAGTTTGTTCAGATGGGAACCCAGCAGCGTTCCTCTGCCCATACCATTGAAATTATTAAGGAAATTCATAATGGGGTTATTGGCAATCCTTATAAAGCCGTTGCCTATTATACCAATAACCGTGGCCTGGTACCTGTTCAGAAAAAAGCGCCGGTACGTGAGGGACTGGACTGGGATCTGTTCCAGGGACCTGCACCCCGAAGGGAATATACACAGGAGACCTGGGATTATAACTGGCATTGGTACGGTTGGGATTATGGTACTGCCGAATCGGGGAACAATGGTACCCATGAATTTGATGTGGCGCGTTGGGCTTTGCAGGTAGACTATCCTACCCGTGTGGATGTTGAGGCTGATAAGCGGGCCTTCCCTGGCGATGGCTGGGAAATGTACGACGACATGGAGGTTACTTTCAGGTTTGCCGGGAACAAGGTGATTGAATGGGATGGCAAAAGCCGGAATGGATATCCCACTTATCGGGGAGGCCGGGGTACGATTATCTATGGCAGCGAAGGAACTGTTTTTGTGGACAGGGGAGGCTATGTCCTCTATGATCGTAAGGGCAATGTAGTGAAGGACAGCCAAAGTGCCTCCAATGAGGCCGGAACAGCCCTGGGAGGTGGTGGAGATATGTCCACTGCCCATGTTGTAAATCTTTTGGATGCCATTCGTGGAAAGGGAGAATTAACCGCTCCCATCTCCAATGGTGTGATCACGATGGCCATGGTACACTACTCCAATATTGCCTACCGCATTGGGAAAGGTTTCGATATTGATGATGTAACAGGCAGGATGTATGACCGGGATGCCATGAAGCTCTGGGGTCGCGAATATGAGCCTGGCTGGGAGCCTGTCATATAATCCTAAAGAAGCCAGGATTCTCCCAGATGATTGTCTATTCCCATAGTTTCATGGCGATGTTTACCCGTTTCGCCATGGTTATTCCCGGAATGGAAAGCCGTCGGGGCAAAGAACTCGCAGTAGAAACTGAGCGGATTGTTGAGAACTGGGAGGACTGTCTTTCAAACTATAGAAGCGGGGCAGAGCTTCAGCTTATCAATGCCCTTGCCTATGAACGGGATTTGCCGATTTCGGAGCCAATGTCCAGGGTCCTGGATATTTGTACTCATTATAACCATTTGACTGCAGGTTTATTTGATCCGGCAGTAAGTATCAGCGGGAGCAGGTGGACGGATGTTAAACGGGATGTCGGGAAGCAGAGCATACGTTTTGCAAAAGCAGGAGTGCGCATGGATATGGGGGGGATCGGTAAAGGTATTGCCCTGGAAGATGTGGTTAAATTTCTTAAATCGGTGGGAGTAGCTGATGCCTTCCTCAGCTTTGGGGAGAGCTCACTTGCAGGGATGGGGAAGCATCCCCATGGAGAGGGCTGGCTGGTGGGTTCAGAGGAGGGCTTTTTGCTTCGGGATGAGTTTCTGTCTGTATCCGGATTGCAGGATCTGCGAACTCCCGGAGAGAATGCTTCAGGGGCCCATATTATCCATCCCCTTAAGGGGGAGCTTATCAACTCGACAAGAAAAGTGATTGTAAAGTGCGATTCCCCGGTGGAGGCTGAGGTGCTCTCTACCTGCGGGTATATGGCAGATGATGAGGAGCTTGATCAATTGAAGCAGGCATTTCCTGGTGCAGGGTGGCGAATTAAGTGATATATTGTGTTAAAACTTTGTTGCTGTGCAACTTTTCAGGGCGAAAAGGAGTATAATATCAGTGATTTAGCTTTATTTGCACCTCAGCCTAAAAATCCAAGACTTTATATGTTTTTGAATCCCTTACGTACGACCATTTTTACTTTTGCAATTTTCACCCTGCTTTCCATGAATTTGTCTGCCCAGGTAGCTTTTACCCTGGGTTCAGAATATCAATACCTGAAAGGTGTTGATGCAGCCGATCTGGCAGCCAACTGGTATGAACCCGACTTCGATGATTCTGACTGGCCATCTTCTATAGCTCCCTTTCGTTACGGTGACGGAACAGGTGGTACCGAACTAGCCGACATGCAGGGTTCTTACAGTACCTTGTATCTCCGCTCTGCCTTTACTGTGCAGCAATTGGAGATGCTCTCGCGGATAACAATGGGCGTCAATTTTGATGATGGCTTCATCATCTGGATCAACGGAGAGAAAGCTTTGAGCCAGTTGGCACCGGAAAACAATACTTATAATTCTCTTGCTAATGGAAATCATGAGTCAGGTCTTGTAGAAACTTTCTTTTTTGATGTAACTGATCTGGACCTGGTAGAGGGAGAGAACAGCCTGGCAGTTCAGGTGTTTAATGTGACACTGGCCGAGAGTTCTGATTTTTATTTTGACATGAGTATCAATGCACAGGCCGAAATGCCAGAACTGGTGGATTCAATCGGTCTCACATTCAGTCATGCTTCGGGATTTTACGAAGCGCCTTTTAACCTGAGCATTAGTACTTCCATGGAGGGTGCTGATATTGTATATACCCTTGATGGGAGTAACCCGCAAAATTCAATTTCCAGTATACAAGCTTCTTCTCCGGTCAGCGTTTTAATTGATCCTGACAGCAATACGAACCGGAGCCTGACTCCCGCGGTGGTGGTAAGGGCTTCAGTTAGCAAGGACGGGAATAAGTCTTCCGATCCCTCTGCCAGAACCTTTATATACATGGACCGGGTACTTACTCAAACTCATCCTGGAGGGAACTGGCCTGATGAGAACACCTCAAATAATAATTATCAGTATATAGATTATGCCATGGATCCCGAAGTGGTAAACAATGGTCAGTATGCAGCCATCATGGACGATGCCCTGCTGGACCTGCCTTCGATTTCTGTGGTCACAGATAATGCCAATCTCTTTGATGCCTCCTATGGAATCTATATGAATGCCATGGAGCAGGGTTATGATTGGGAAAGGGAATGTTCAGTGGAGTTGATCAATCCTGACAAATCGGAAGGTTTTAATGTGAATGCCGGTCTTAGAATCCGGGGAGGCTGGAGCAGGCATAACGATTTCCCCAAGCATGCCCTGCGCCTCTTTTTCAGGGAGGAATATGGAGATTCAAAATTGAGCTACCCCCTTTTTGAGGATGAAGGTGTGTCAGAATTTGACAAGATTGACCTTCGCTGTGCCCAAAATTATAGCTGGGCCAACAACAGTAATTCGGGCTACAATACATTTGTCAGAGAAGTGTTTACGCGTGACTCACAGAAGGCTTCGGGACAACCCTACACCCGGAGCCGCTACTACCATCTCTACCTGAATGGATTGTACTGGGGTATCTTCCAGACCCAGGAACGATCTGAGGCCAGGTTTGCCTCGGATTATTTTGGGGATAGCAAAGACGACTATGATGTGATAAAGATTACAGGGGTTGAGAATAAGGATATCGCTGCCACCGACGGTACCCTGGATAAGTGGGAAGAGATCTATAATTTTACCGTGCAGGGTTTTAGTTCCAATGAGAACTATTTCCGAATGGAGGGAAAGGATGCTTCAGGTGAACGGATTCCGGGAGCTGAGGTGTATGTGGATATCGACAACCTCATTGATTATATGATCAATATCATTTATTCGGGTAATTATGATTCGCCCGTATCTGCATGGGGTGGAAATAAAAGCCCCAATAACATGTATGCTATTACCAACCGGGAAAAAAAGACTTTTGGGTTTAAATTCTTTATTCACGACGGAGAGCATACTTTGATGAATGATGCAACATCCGGACCGGGGATAGGACTTTATGAGAACCGTGCCAATATTGGTGATCGTACAGGTTATGACCGCATGGAGGTGACTTCATTCAGCAGATTTCATTCACAGTGGCTTCATTATAAGCTGAGTAAAAATGAGGAATACCGGATCCGTTTTGCCAGCCGGGCCTGGGAACAGTTAACCGGGAATGGGATTTTCACCCTCGAAAAATGCACAGAACGTTTTAACAGCAGAGCGGCGCAAATTGAAACAGCCATTGTCGCAGAATCGGCCCGCTGGGGTGATACACGAACATCAAGTCCCTATACAAGAAATGAGCACTGGTATGCACAGCTGGACCAGGTAAGGAATGACTACTTTCCGGTTCGGACAGACATCGTAATTGATCAGCTGAAGGACCTGGATCTTTTTCCTTCAGTCGAAGCTCCCCTGTTTAAGGATGCCGGAGAGAACATTGATGATCCCCTTCATTATATTACTTCTCCCCTCAGCATTACCATAGATAACCCCTCTTCCACCGGAGTGATTTACTATACCCTTGATGGTTCCGATCCGCGGGAAGTTGGAGGGGGATTTTCAGAAAGTGCCCTGAGCATAAGCTCGGGAGGAAGTCTGGGGATAAATGCTTCGGCTGTATTGAAAGCCAGGGTTTTGAAAGGTGACAGCTGGAGTGCGGAGACTGCGGTCAGCTTCATTGCCGAACAGGCTGATTATACAGATCTGAAGGTTACGGAAGTTCATTATCATCCCCTGGACAGCATTCATGGAACTGATACGATTTCGGGGAAAGAATTCGAATTCATCGAGTTCAGGAATGTGAGTACATCGGATGGCATTAACCTCTCCGGACTGGTGATCGATTCTGCGATCTACTACGAATTTCCGGTGGATGCCGTGCTGCTTCCGGAGCAATATTATGTGGTAGCGGCCAAGCCTGCCAAATTTTTTGACAGATACGGAGTGGAAGCTTCAGGCAATTATTCCAGCTCCCTGTCCAACGGGGGAGAGCAGGTAATCCTGAGGAAAACCACCGGTGAGATCATCATGGATTTTACCTATGATGATGAAGTACCCTGGCCTTTGGAAGCTGACGGAGAGGGGCCATCCCTGATGTCGGTCGACTCAAATCCCGAGGGTGATCCCAATTATAATTTTTATTGGACTGCAAGTGCTGAAGTTCATGGCACACCTTTCTACCATCAACTGATATCGGGAGTGGAGGAGTCTCTTGCTGTATTTGATCCAAACAGCATTCAGCTTTATCCCAATCCTACGTCTGACCTGATCATGGTTCAGCTAAGCGGCGATATGGAAACCATGGCCAGCCTTACAATTTACGATCTGAGGGGAACCATCCATTACAAGGAGCATTTCAACTCCTACACCGAGATTTCCCTGGATGGCCTGAATATCAGCCACGGTGTCTACCTGGTTGAAATCACCGGGCCTGAAGGTAAGGCGATTAAGAAGGTTATATATACTCCTTAAAGGTTTGAGATCGAAGCTGTTTATATGTAAATGCGTATAAATGACAATAAATCTTTCTAATTATATGCTATTACATATAATTGGCGTATATTGCATGAAATTATATCTATAAGCATATAATGAAGACAATTGCCAGTTTTGTAAGGGAGCGGAGATTAGAGGTAAATCTCACGCAGCAGGAGTTTGCGGATAAGGTGGGTGTAGCATTAACTGTGATCCGGAAAATAGAACAGGGAAAGACCAATCTGAACATGGAGAAAGTAAACCTTGTACTTTCAATGTTTGGACATGTACTGGCTCCGGTGGAATTGAGCCAGCAAGACCATAAGCACTGAATTTAATGAGAGCGGCAGAAATCTACTATAAAGATATATTGGCCGGGGTGTTGACCGAGATGGATGATGGTGACTATCTTTTTCAATATGATTCAGAATACGTGGCCACGTATCCGGAACAATTTATCTCATTCACCCTTCCGGTTTCTAAACATGCCTACAGAAGGAATCAACTTTTCCCCTTCTTTGAAGGCTTAATACCGGAAGGTTGGTTGTTGGATATAGCTGCCAGGAACTGGAAGATAAATCCCACCGACAGGATGGGCCTGCTATTGGCCTGTTGCAGGGATTGTATTGGTGCGGTAAGTGTTATTCCAAAATCAGAGTAATATGAACAATCGCTGTCTTTTTTGTTACAATGAGCTGGCTGATGAGGTGGATTTTCATGAAGGGTGTTGCAGGTCTTTTTTTGGAACCCCTCGTCCTCCCCGCATGGATTACACCCTTGACCAGATGGCAGAACTGGCAAAGCAGGTGGTAGAGCGAAGTGTTTCAGTTCCGGGCTTTCAGCCAAA
This sequence comes from uncultured Bacteroides sp., assembly GCA_964601975.1. Taxonomy (GTDB): domain Bacteria; phylum Bacteroidota; class Bacteroidia; order Bacteroidales. The sequence goes on along the minus strand of CAZRPW010000078.1, from coordinate 14,505 downwards.
ATTATCCATGTCTCTTGTAAAGGAGATTGAGGGCAGGGGGAGATTCAGGTTAACAGTAGTGGGGGCGCTTGGGGGTAACTATATTTTCAAACCTCCCACCCGTGAATATCCTGAACTACCGGAAAATGAACATGTGACAATGCGTATGGCCGAAGCCTTTGGAATCAGAACCGTTCCTTCGAGTCTGATAAGGTTAAAATCCGGCGAAATCTCTTTCATTACCCGACGGATTGACCGAACTACTGAGGGGAAAAAGATCCATATGATCGATATGTTCCAGATTCTGGAAGCTTACGATAAATACAAGGGTTCCTATGAGAAAATAGGGAAAGCCATAGGCTCATATTCAAGCAATACTATGCTTGATAAGTTAAACTTCCTTGAATTGCTGGTTTTTTGTTTCCTCACAGCTAACAGTGATATGCACCTGAAGAATTTTTCAATGATTGAGGGTCAATCCGGATGGGTTTTGGCTCCGGCCTACGATCTTCTAAATGTTAGCCTTGCAATTCCTTCCGACCAGGAAGATGTTGCCCTTTCACTTTCCGGGAAAAAGTCAAAACTTTCGCGTGATTCATTTAAAAATTTGGGAATTGGAATGGGCTTGAATAAGAAGCAGATAGAAGGTGTGTTCAGGCGTTTTAGGGAGAAAAAAGAGCAGTCCATTCATTTAATAAACCAATCATTTCTTTCCCCTGAGATGAAAGAGAGATATCTTCAAACGCTTGATGAACGATATGCAAGAGCAGGACTATTCATCCCATAATCGAACCAATTTAATATCTCATGAAAAGAACTACAATCTTATTCTTACTGGCCATTCTCGGATTTAACCAGGGGTGTAAAAAGGAAGTGGCCCAGTGGCGTGGTCCGGACCGAAACGGAATCTTCCCGGAAGCAGGATTGCTCGGGCAGTGGCCTGAAGAGGGGCCCGAACTGCTGTGGATCTATGAAGGTTTGGGCAGGGGGTATGCAGCTCCTGCCATATCGGGTGGACAGGTTTATGTAAACGGAGAGCAGGAGGGAGCAGCCTTTCTATTTGCGCTGGATACAGCGGGCAAGCTGCTGTGGAAGGCTCCCAACGGAGAGGAGTTCCTGGGTGAAGGATTCTCAAGTACCTATCCGGGTGCCCGGTCAACTCCCACAGTGATGGGGAGATTAGTCTACGCGAGTGCAGGGCACGGTCGTATTGCCTGCTTTTCTGCTTCAACAGGGGATGAAAAATGGGCATTGAGTATAGTGGATGACCTGGGTGGTGAGGTGGGCTATTTTGGCTACTCCGAATCACTGGCGGTGGATAAAGATCATGTGTATTGTTTTTCGGGCGGACCAGAAACAAATTTTGCGGCAGTCAATCGTTTTAACGGAAAAACGGCATGGGTCTCGGAAGCATTAAGGGATACCTTTGCCTATGGATCACCGGTGCTGGTCGACCTCCCGGAACGTGATGTTCTGCTTAGCACCTCACGGCACCACATCTTTAGCCTGGACAGAAAAAGTGGTGAATTGCTGGGCTCCTACGAATTGGAAAATTATGAGTATGACGGGGAGCATTGTAATTCGGTGATTTATGAAGATGGGTATGTATATTTTGTAGCCAATGATGTGGGGGGGCAGGGAGCATTGAAATTAATGCTTTCAGAGGATGGGGCCAGCTTCTCCGAGGAGTGGCGCAATCCCTCGATCCTGAATAATTTTGGAGGATTCCTGGTGTTAAATGACCAGCTATACACTACGGTGAAAGGGAATAAGCTGCTGGGTCTGAAACCCGACAATGGACAGATCGCAGATTCACTGAAAGTAGCCACCGGGAGCCTGGCTTTTGCAGATAATAAGGTCTTTTGTTATGGCAACAACGGGACTGTGAACCTAATTTCTTTATCCGGCGACCGGATGGAGATCACTGGGAAACTTAAAGTTAAAGGTGGATCCGGACAGCATTTCTCTCACCCGGTGTTGGCCGATGGAATTATGTATATCCGGAGGGGCGATGCCCTCATGGCTTATAAAATAAAATGAAGACTTAAATGAAAAATTACAAATTTCAGCAATCAGCATTTTTAGTCTCACTTTTTCTATTAACTGCCCTGGTGAAGGTGTCCGGGCAGAACAAGGCTGCTTTGGTGGACTATGTAAACCCCCTCATGGGTACCGATTCCAAGTTCAGCCTTTCAAATGGGAATACCTACCCGGCCATTGCCACTCCCTGGGGGATGAATTTCTGGACTCCCATGACCTCGGAGATGGGTGACGGGTGGACCTATAAATATGCTGAGAATAAAATCAGGGGAATTAAACAGACCCACCAGCCCAGTCCCTGGATAAACGACTATGCAGCTTTCTCGCTGATGGCTCTTAGCGGGGAGCTGAAATTTAAAGAAGATGAGAGGGCATCATGGTTTTCCCATAAGGCAGAAACCGTAAAGCCACATTACTACAAAGTCTACCTGGCAGATTATGATGTGGTGGCCGAGCTGGCACCCACCGGGAGGGCTGCCCATTTCAAGTTTACTTTTCCTGAATCGGATTCCTCCTGGATCCTCCTGGACGCATTCTTTAAAGGGTCCATGGTGAAGATTATTCCTGGAGAGAGAAAGATTATTGGCTACTGCAGGAATAACAGTGGTGGGGTTCCTGAAAACTTTCATAACTACTTTGTGGCTCAGTTTGACAGGGATTTTGAGATCAGCCATAGCTGGGGTGATCATTGGGAATTGCACGAAAATAGCCTGGAGCGTGAGGGAGGCCATGTGGGAGCCATTGTTGGTTTTAAAACCCAAAGGGGTGAGGTGGTCCATGTAAAAGTTGCTTCGTCCTTTATCAGCCCGGAGCAGGCAGAACTGAACCTGGCGCGGGAGATCGGGTTTGACTCCTTTGAAAAAACCAGGGAAAAGGCCAGGGTGGCCTGGGAGAATGAGCTTAGCAGAATCAGGATTGAAGATGATAATATTGACAATGTCAGAACCTTCTATTCATGCCTGTACAGGGTGCTCCTTTTTCCCCGGAAATTTTATGAATTCAACAAAGATAATGAGGTGGTCCACTACAGTCCCTACAACGGGGAAGTCCTGCCGGGCTATATGTTTACCGATAATGGTTTCTGGGATACCTTCAGGGCGGTCTTTCCCTTTTTTAACCTTATGTATCCCGAATTGAACGGAAAGATTATGGCCGGACTGGCAAATACATACAGGGAATCGGGATGGCTGCCCGAGTGGGCCAGTCCCGGACACCGCGATTGTATGATCGGGTCGAATTCAGCCCCCATCATTGCCGATGCCTTTTTAAAAGGTGCATTGGACGATCCTGCTGATGTGGAAATCCTGTTTGAAGCCGTGTTAAAAAATGCAACAGTGGAGGAGGGGAGACCTGCGAAATCCGTGGGCAGAGAAGGACTTAACTATTACAATAGCCTGGGCTATGTGCCCTATGATGTGGGCATCAATGAAAATGCAGCACGCACCCTTGAGTATGCCTATGCGGATTTCACCATTGCAAAAATGGCTGAGAAATTAGGCCAAAAGAAGATTGCAAAGCAGTATTTCACCCAGGCGCTGAATTATAAAAAACTTTTTGATCCATCCACGAAATGGATGCGTGGGAAAAATGAGGACGGTAGCTTCCAGGAACCCTTCAACCCCCTGAAGTGGGGAGATGCCTTCACCGAGGGAAACAGCCTGCACTATACCTGGTCCGTATTCCAGGATGTGCATGGTCTCATCGACCTGATGGGGGGCGATGATGCCTTTGTCGGGCAACTGGACCAGGTGTTTGAGATGCCTCCCCATTTTGACGACTCTTATTACGGGTTTACCATCCATGAGATCCGGGAGATGCAGATTGTGAATATGGGGAATTACGCCCATGGGAACCAGCCGGTGCAGCACATGATCTACCTCTACAATTATGCAGGGGCTCCATGGAAAACCCAGGAGAAAATCCGTGAAGTGCTTTCAAAACTCTATGCTGCCACACCCGACGGATACTGCGGGGATGAGGATAACGGCCAGACCTCGGCCTGGTATGTATTCTCTGCCCTGGGCTTTTACCCGGTATGCCCCGGAACCGACCAGTATGTGATCGGGAGTCCGCTCTTTAAAAAGGCAAGCATTTCCCTGGAGAACGGGAAAAGCTTTAGCATTAGCGCCACAAACAATTCAGCGCAAAACTATTTTATACAATCTGTGACCCTGGATGGCAAGAATTATCCGCACAACTACCTCCGCTTTAAAGATATTCAGGATGGCGGGAATTTTGTCTTTAAAATGGACCAGAATCCAAATATGGATTGGGGTAGCAGGCCCGAGAGTCAGCCCTGGTCTTTAAGTAGAAAAAAATAGATTTCCTGTATTGAGTATCTTGGTATCTTTATCATTCCAAAAATTAATATAAAGCTGATTATGAAGAATAACAACTTTCTTAAGTCAACCCCTATTTTCCTGGCATTCCTGGTCATGGGATTTGGAGATGTTTCCGGACCGCTCACCAGCCAGTTGCAGTCAGATTTCAGCCTGAATAATTTCCAGGCCGGACTCGTAACCTTTATGGCCTTCATTATGTTTGGTTTGATCTCTATCCCAATGGGCTTGTACCAGGACCGCAAGGGTAGAAAACATGTGCTGATGCTGGGACTGCTTGCAGCGCTTATCGGGATGATATTGCCCATCCTGGGATCTTATGAATCCTTTGTTCTGATCCTTGGTGGTTTGCTTTTCCTGGGTGCCGGCGCAACCTTGCTTCAGGTGGCAGGAAACCCCATCATGCGGGACGTTTCGCCCGAAGGTAAGTATTCAAGAAACCTTTCTTTTGGCCAGTTTGTGAAAGCAATCGGATCACTTTCCGGATCGCTTATCCCTATTGTGGCGGCCCGATACTGGGGACTTGACTGGAAATTGTTGTTTCCCATTTACGGGAGCGTAATGTTGTTAGTGATTGTGATCCTTCTTGTTACAAAAATTGAAGAGCAGGCGGTCAGTGAGAAGCCGGCAACCCTGAAATCATGCTTTGGTCTGCTGAAGAACCCTTATGTGCTGCTCATGGTTATTGGTATATTTCTCTATGTAGGTTCCGAGGTGAGTATGAGCGCTAAACTGCCCAACTTCCTGGAGGCGAAATTTGATTACGATATCAAGGAAAAGGGGTTGTTTGGGACCCTATTCTTTTTCATCTCACTGATGACTGGGCGCTTCCTTGGAGGTGTTATCCTGAACTGGTTATCACCGAAAAGGTTTCTGATTATTACCAGCATCCTTGCCATTGCCGGTATTGCCGGACTGTTTATTGCATCCAGCCAGGTGCTGGCCTTTGTTTTTATTTTTGTTGTCGGTCTGGGTTTTGCCAATATCTTCCCACTCATATTCTCAATGACCGTAGATGCCTTGCCAGAGAGAAGTAATGAGATTTCAGGTTTAATGGTGACGGCCATCATTGGCGGAGCATTTGTACCCATTCTTTTCGGTGCAGTGGCAGATATGGCAGGATTAATGGCAGGATTTCTGGTTCCCGGCCTCTGCATGGTTTATATACTCTTAATTGCAAACCGAACTTACAAAGCTTAAGCAATGGATATTTATAGTGACGATCGCGTTGTATTGACCCTGGATGCCGGAGGAACAAATTTTGTATTTAGTGCTTTCAAAGGCGGTAAAGCCATTTCCAGGGGGATCAGAAAGGATTCAAATGCTGACCATCTTGAGCGCTGCCTGGCGACCATGAAGGATGGTTTTCGGGAGCTAATGGAGCAGATCGATGAAACCCCGGTGGCCATCAGCTTTGCCTTTCCTGGTCCGGCCGACTATGCCAATGGAATTATTGGTGATCTCAACAACCTTCCAGCCTTCCGCGGAGGCGTTCCTCTTAAGAGTATCCTGGAGGAGGAGTTTGGTCTTCCGGTGTTCATTAACAATGACGGGGATCTCTTTGCCTATGGCGAAGCGCTGGGGGGCATTCTGCCCGAGATCAATGCACGGCTAAAAGCCTCGGGAAGTCCCAAGCGTTACAAGAATCTTGTAGGATTTACCCTTGGGACCGGATTTGGTGGTGGATTTGTATCCAATGGGCATTTGATTTCAGGCGATAATGTCACTGCCGCCGAGGTATGGCTCTTCAGCAACAGGCATAGTCCGGATGTGAATGCCGAGGATGTGGTGAGCATTCGTTCAGTTCAAAGGGTTTACGCTGCCCAGGCAGGAATAGATTACCCCAATGAGCTGGAACCCAGGGATATTTTTGATATCGCCATGGGGAAAAAGGATGGAAATAAAAATGCAGCATTGAAAGCCTATGAGGAGACCGGTCGGGCACTGGGAGATACAGTAGCAAACCTGCTTACCTTTACCGATGGTATTGCTGTAATTGGTGGGGGAATTACAGGTGCCAGTGAGCTCTATATGCCTGCGGTGATGGAGGAGTTGAATTACAAGTTCCATCCTTCAAATACAGCTGAACTTCCGCGACTGGTACAAAAGGTATTCAACCTGGATCATGAAGAGGATTGTGTCGACTTTTATAAAGATTATTCCAGGACCATCCCCATACCCGGTACAGATAAGACCATTTCATACGATCCGCTTCCACGGCTGGCCATTGCTACCAGTACCAGGGGAGCCAGTGAGTCCATTTCCCTGGGCGCTTATGCCTTTGCCCTGCAGCAAATCGACTGATCAAAACCAAGGTTTAGATGCCCACCGCGTATTGGGAGCAGCTGGCAGGCGCAATTGCATCTTTGAGTTCTTCTGCCGCCCCGGGAATGCCTTTGATTAAATTTTCAAAGCGTTTAATGGTTTCTAATTTATCCTTTGTCGTCCTGGTTAGGGTCTCAATATCCCTTAAATCGATTAGGAAAGCTGAAAAGAGCCCGGGAAAATCGCTGGCGGTATCTGTATTCAGATAGTTGGTCTCATTGTAAATCCGGTTATAGCAGCCTTTTTCCTTATGGATAAACAAGCTGACTTCTTTCAAATTCCTGATGGAAGCAGATTTATGACAGCTTCGGATGCATGTTCGATCCACTGTTTCCTTCTCACAGCCGGTGACCTGTTGGAAAAAGCACTGTCTGCTGGTCATTAGTTCAATGGGGTGATAGATGCTGTAATAAAGATCAAAATCTGCAGGCTTTCTGATTCCCCTGATCTGCTGCTTTTTCAATTCATTTGATATGAATGCACCCGCGCAATCAAAATTCTCTTTCAGGGTGAGCAGACTGTAGGAATTGACAAGGTTTAAACGAGGACCTGCGATCCAGGGGATTCCCAGCCTGGAAGCCTCGTATCCGATTCCTGTATTATCTGTCACAATTTGCCCGGGCTTCAGGGCTTGTAAAAGATGCTTTGCATCATTGAAGTCTTCGCCAATTAATACGGCGGGGAACCAGGGTTGAATGCTTCTGTATCTTTTGAAAATATCTATATAATCAGCTTGTTTATCCGCAATAGAATCGGGGATTTGAAAGAAAAATTCAGCGTCTGTGTTTTCACAAAGATGCAGGTCCTCCTCAGAGGAGATCAGGACGGAAAGGACAGGCGGGGTGATTTTGGGTTTTGTCCCTGGAAGGGCAGGAAGAATTACCGGATCAACATGCTCCCGGGAGTCCCTTAAAAAAAACAGGATCCGTTTTTTAAGCTTAGTGAGTTCACTGAAGGGGATGAAGAGGCCAGTCTGAAGATCTTCCAGGTCCACTTTTTCAATGAAGTATGCTGTTTCGTTGAGCGCTTTAAATCTTTTTTCTACTTCCCTGCGATTTAAGGCCATCTTTTCATGGCTCATGAGATTCAGCTCTGATATTAGAGAAAATGTGGACTCAGGTGTAATTATTTCCATTTTAAGGACTTCACCTTCTTTCCCCGATAGAATCATTGTCAGCGGGACCTTCCCTGTACTCAGCCGGTCTGTAATGCTTTTCACATAGGTTCTGATCCCGCTCTTTTCAACATAGATATCATTTTCAGCATCTTCAATGGCCTTGTCGGAGCTGCCGCCGCTTAATGCGGCAAGGTGTGTGGCCGAATGATCCCGGGGGTTCTCAATAAACATGTCCCTGGTAATATCTCCTTTTAAATAGCCTGTTGAAAAATCACGATTGAAGACTTTGAAGAGCCTTTCGTTATCGACACTCAGGCGCTTCCCCTCGTAGAGACGCTGAAGCTGTATTTTGTAAGATTCCACTACGGTGTAGACATAGTGAAACTTCTTAATTCTGCCCTCAATTTTAATGGAATCGACTCCGGCTTCTGCAATCTCTTTTAAATCGGACCAGGCTGAATTGTCTTTAAGATTCAAAGGGTACTGCTTCCCTGCAGGTGTTGTCTGGTAGCGATCGCGGCAGGGCTGACTGCACCGACCACGGTTTCCTGAGTTTCCCCCGTGAACCGAACTCATGTAGCAGAGACCCGAGAAGGAGATACAATAGGAGCCGTGGACAAAAACTTCGCTCAGAAGATGGTGTTGATGGGCTACCTGGCTTAGGGATGCTATTTCCTCAAGGTTTAGCTCCCGGGACAGATTCACCCTGGTCGCACGTAACTTCGCCAGGAATTTCACCTGGCCCTCATTGTGGGTGGTGAGCTGGGTGGAGGCATGAATCTCAAGTCCCTGAAAAAAGTTGGAAAGCAGGTAAAACAGCCCCAGGTCCTGGATGATAACCCCATCTATGCTGGTATTGATGAGTTTATTAAGCAGGCGAATAAGGTCAGGGATTTCTGGCTCTGCAATGATGATATTCAGGGTCAGGAAAACCTTGCAAGAATGATTGTGAGCCAGCCTTAAAATTCCATTGAGATCTTCAAAATCTATATTTGAGGCGCGATTTCGCGCATTGAATTTACTGATGCCGCAGTACACAGCATCTGCCCCGGCTGCAATGGCAGCTTTGATTGAATCCATGTCCCCGCCCGGTGCCAGTACCTCAATATGTTTCTGCATTCCTGCAAACTTAGTGGATTTTGTTGAAGTGTCCGTAGATGCTTTCCCCTTTGTCGGAAAGGATATTTATAATATAAACACCATCAGGCAGAGAGGCTATATTGATTGTTGTGCGATTTTGAATTACAACTTGTTTCATAAGCACCTGCCCGCTAAGATTGTAGATGGTAATGCTGCTTAAATTTTGATCAGAACGAATGTTCATCAGCTTCTTTACAGGATTTGGATACATTCTGAGCTTTATGCCGCTTTTTTTTTCAACAGAAGAGGTAGTAGAAGCATCCCTTACACTGCGGACATAGTTGTAAACATAGCGAACATCCCCCTGGGGTCCCCAGAATTCAGGATAATCATTCATTTCGCCGCTTTTGGGATCGCTGCGCTGGCATCCGGCTCCATGTACATCCATCAATATTCCGTTCATCTCTCCCTGGCCCTCTCCAAATGCGATGTATGCTGCACTTGCATAAGGATTTGCACCATCCAGGTGGGTGGTTGAAGTCCAGAAGTAAGGGTACTGACCGGGGTTTCCATCGGGATCGTTTATTTCAGTTGTTCCAAACAGGGGGTCAATGGCAGGAGAACTGCTTGTTTGGGGCGACCTGGAATAATCAACAATGCTCTGTAATTCTTTTGCATTAGGAAGACGCCAGTCGGTTTTATCGGCAAGTTCCAATCCTTCCGCATAGGCCAGGGCTTCCTCCCAGTCCCGGGCAATTCCATCATCGGCTGTTTGCCACATTAGTCCGGTAGCAAAATCCGTGATTGTTCCATCCTCATTGTCCACAAAATTGTTTTTTCCATATGCAGTGTTTCCACGCACCATTCGAAAATACATCGTATTGGCAGCGCCCGTTGCCTTTTTATATTTGGGATAGCCCTTGATGCGGCCATCAATAAAATTCACTCCGAATACGGTCTCATCACCGGCCATGGTTTGGCCCACATATTCGGTCGATGACCAGGTCTGGGCATCTATTTCACGTTCCCCGATGGAGGTGTCACCCAGTGGCTGAATGAAGAAGGCCGTGTCAATAAAGAAGGAGATGGCAGCTTCCCCTTTTACCTGGCCCGTGAAAAGTATAAGGGAGTATAATTCCTTAATGCTTGGAACACGCCAGTCAGAATGACCCCCCAGGACTGAAGCCTCCGCTTTGGGCAAGGCCTCCTCAAAGCTTATCTTTTCTCCCATATCTTTTTCCCACATGAGTCCGCTTACAAGGTCTGTAATTGTACCATCTCCGTTGTCGGTATAGGAGGGTTGATTACCTGTGTAGTGGGCATCCTGACCATAATAGGGCTCTCCCTGGGATGGTGCTGTGATTTCAGAAATGTCACTGTAGTATGTGCTGACATCCGTATCCACAATCGGATAGGATTGGGCAAAGCCAGAAGAAGATAGGGCAAGAAAGATAAATGCGGGAATTATTTCGGTAAGTCTTCTCATATTTGATACGGATTTAGGCATGCATTAAATGTATCTCATATGAATGGTATTGCGAAGTATTTTCAATAGAATGCGTCTTTTTCTCTAGGAAAGAAGAGTCTCGATCTCACTTTAATTGAAGCAAACCAAAACGTATCATCAATAACTGTAGTCCATTCTTCAGCTGCCGGCTTCTTAACTTCCAGAAATATAAAACCAAGCCTGTTTCTGTTTGAATACTGCTCAAGTGAAAAGGGATATAAATAAATGGGTATAAATTATGCAGTTATTAACTTAAATGGTGTTTTTCAGCTATTTAATATTTTTTTATATACGTTAATTATGCAAACAGGCATCGAATTAGTTAATAAATGTATAAATAATATCTTTTTGATCGGCCTCCGATATGAATTCTTCCTGTTATGAATTGATTTTATCAAGCTGCAACAGGTCCTTATAAACTGGAGCAAACTATTTTGAAATTTCTTCCCGGAACAAATTAGTTTCTTTTTACGCAATTGTCTTAATATTCTTATCTTGAGACTTCTGAAATTAATTGTTTGATGAAAAGCAAAGAGATATACCTGGGGGATAGCAAGCTAAAATCCGGGATCAGGGAGCCTGTTGGCGAGTTTGTGGAAATTGATGGAGAAAAGTTTTACAGGATCAGTAATTACAATGAGATGCCCGATTTCTTCATGACCATTGTGAGCAATTCGGATCACTGGATGTATTTATCCTCAAATGGTTCGCTCTCGGCAGGAAGGAAGAATCGCGATAATGCAATTTTCCCTTATTACCCGGTGGATAAGATTCACGATTATAAGGGATTATCTGGCAGCCGAAGCTATTGCCTTGTGGAAAAAGGAAACAGACTTTTTTCATGGGAGCCTTTTACCGATGAGTCGGCGAAAATCTACGATGTTCAAAGCTTTCTCTACAAGAGCATTTATGGCAATAAGATCATTTTCGAAGAGATAAATAATGACCTTGGGATCCGATTTCGCTATGGCTGGTACAATAGCGAAAAGTATGGTTGGATCAAAAAATCCCTCTTGCAGAATCTTGGAAAATCCTCTACCCGAATTGAAGTTCTCGATGGGATCCACAACCTTCTCCCTTATGGAGTTGACTATGCTTTTCAAAATGAGTACAGTAATTTATTGGATGCATATAAAAAGTGTGAATTGCTTGCTGAAAGCAAATTGGGACTCTTTGTCCTGAGCTCGATTCCTGTTGACAGGCCTGAACCCAGTGAAGCTCTGAAGGCAACAACGGTATGGTCCCACGGATTAAGCGGTAAAACGAAATATCTTCTTTCCGACAGGCAGGTTGAGAATTTTAAAAAAGGGATTCCTCTTGAGACGGAACTGGATATCCGTGCAGCCCGCGGTGCTTATTACATCAATGCCGGACTTGACCTGCAGAGTGACGAAGGGCAGGAGTGGTTCATTGTGGCTGAAATTAACCAGGATGCTGGTGATGTGGCCGATCTGGATCAGTTTATTAAATCAGGAAGTAATATCGATAAACTGATTTCACAGGATATTGAGTCAGGAACCTCAGGTTTGATTGAGGTTGTAGCCAGTGCCGATGGTATTCAGCTTGGAAACGATGAGCTGGCTTATGCCCGTCATTTTTCCAATACGCTTTACAACATCATGCGGGGTGGGGTCTTTGCAAATCATTATACCGTCGAGACCAGCGATTTTCTCCTCCATGTTCGGCAGACAAATCCGGAGATGCTGGAGCAGTTCAGGACCCAGCTTGAAAAGCTGCCGGAATCTCTTACCTACCGCGGTCTGATTGCCTGGGCAAGGGCTTTGGACTATCCGCTCATGGAGCGGATAGCACTGGAGTATCTTCCGCTGACTTTCAGTCGCCGGCATGGGGATCCCAGCCGTCCCTGGAACCAGTTTTCAATTGATATTAAAAATCCCGACGGAACAGATAAGCTCAACTACCAGGGCAACTGGCGGGATATTTTTCAGAACTGGGAAGCCCTGGCTCTGTCCTATCCAGAGTTCCTGGATGGAATGCTTGCCAAATTTTTGAATGCTTCCACTGCCGATGGATATAATCCTTACCGGGTTACCAGGCAGGGAATTGACTGGGAGTGTAACGATCCCAATGATCCCTGGTCTTATATAGGTTACTGGGGTGATCACCAGATCATATACCTTCTGAAATTTCTCGAACAATCTAAAAATTTCCACCCCGGGAGACTCGATGAACTCTTGAGCAGAGAAATCTTTGTTTATGCAAATGTACCCTACCGCATCAGGCCCTTTGAGCGCATTGTGGAGAATCCAAAGGAGACCATCGATTTTGACCACCAACTGAACAGGGAAATCGAAGCACTTACTGCAAAAATTGGCGCAGATGGCAGGCTTTTGTTTAATGGGGAGGGGGAACTTTACAGGGCAAACCTGACAGAGAAGATCCTGGTTACCTTACTGGCCAAATTAAGTAATTTTATACCCGGGGCCGGTATCTGGCTGAATACCCAGCGTCCCGAGTGGAACGATGCCAATAATGCCCTGGTTGGTAGCGGGGTTTCCATGGTTACGCTCTACTACCTGAGAAGGTTCCTGAGTTTCTGGGAGACCTTGTTTGAAGCCTCCACATTGAAGGAAATATGGGTGGCCGACGAGATCAAAACCCACTTCGATTCGAGCCTTTCCATCTTTGCAGACAGGCTTAGCCTGTGTAAAAGTGGCTTCTCAGATGAGGAAAGGTACGATGTCACCCGTGCACTGGGTAAGGCTGGCAGCATTTACCGGGAAACCATCTACAAGCATTCATTTTCAGGGAAGCGAAGTCCGGTTTCCACACAGGCGCTTAAAGAATTTACCGGACTGGCATTGCAATACATCGATCAGTCCATCCGTACCAACTTGCGTGAAGACGGGCTCTATCACGCCTATAACCTGATATCCTTTAAAGGGAAGCGCATCGTCATCAGGAATTTGTACGAAATGCTGGAGGGCCAGGTGGCAGTGTTGAGCTCAGGATATCTTTCAGTCAGGGAGAGTCTCGGTGTGCTGGATGCATTGAAAGGAAGCAGTATGTTCAGAGAGGATCAGTATAGCTACATGTTATATCCCAACCGGATCTTAGCCCGTTTTGAGGAAAAGAACCAGATTCCAGGGAAGGCACTTGCTACATCTGCTTTATTGAAGAAGATGATCGTCGACGGAAATACTTCAGTAGTGAAGATGGACGTTTTGGGCAATGCACATTTCAATGGATTGTTTAGAAATGCAGCTGACCTGGAACTGGCCCTGGGCCGTTTGGATAAGGATTCCTATGGCGCACTTGTTCAGCAAGATAAGGACCGGATACTGGGCATATACGAAGCGCTGTTCGATCACCAGTCATTTACCGGGCGGTCGGGTACCTTTTATGGCTACGAGGGACTTGGAAGTATATACTGGCATATGGTATCAAAACTGCTGCTGGCTGCCCAGGAGTACTACTTCAGGGGGGTGGAAGAAAAAACAGATGCGGAAATCCTGGGTCGATTAAAAGACCATTATTTCGAAATCAAGGCAGGCATCGGCCTCTACAAATCACCCGAACTTTATGGAGCCTTCCCAACGGATGCTTACTCGCATACCCCTGCCAATTCTGGGGCTAAACAGCCCGGCTTAACTGGCCAGGTGAAGGAAGATATTATTTCACGCCTCAGCGAGCTGGGTTTACATATCCGGGAGGGAATGATCACCTTTATTCCTTCACTGCTCGACCGGGATGAAGTCCTTAGGAAAGCGGCTTTATTCAGGTACATCGACCTTTCAGGAGAAAGCAGAAGCATAAAACTGGAGGAGGGCCAGCTGGCATTTACCTTCTGCCAGGTCCCGTTTATCTGCACCTTTGGGAAAGGGGAGGGCCTTACAGTTTCATACAGCAATGGAGAAAGAGCGGAATTAACCGGAACCAAACTACCTGCGGATATCAGCCATCAGATCTTCTCCCGTAGCGGTGAGGTCCAATCCATCCACTTCAACACTGCCTAACTGCCTAACTACCTAACTATTTAACTACCCAACTATTTAACTATTTAACTACCCAACTATTTAACTACCCAACTATTTAACTACCCAACTACCCAACTAATTCATGGTACAAAAAACTGCAAGAGAAGACATTGTTCCTAT
>CAZRPW010000077.1:0-21301 GCA_964601975.1 uncultured Bacteroides sp. | reverse complement strand
CCGGGTGTCTCAGTGGGTGGAGCATAGTACCCAGGTGCCTGGGCCGGGTGTCTCAGTGGGTGGAGCATAGTATTCAGGTGCCTGGGCCGGGTGTCTCAGTGCTCACAGAGTTCGCAGTGCTCACAGAGTTCACAGTCCACATCAGGCAGTCCACAGCCGACAGTCCACAGCCGACAGTCCACAGCAGGCAGTCCACAGCAGGCAGTCTGAAGTCCACAGCTGACAGTCCGCAGCCCACAGAAGTCTGCTGGCAGTTCTCAGTGCGTGGAGCTGAGTACCCAGCTGCCCGGGTCGGGGGTGTTGAGACCTTTGTCCTCGGCATACTGCTTGGCCTGGTGCATAAAGGCCTGCAGCCGGAGTTCGATGGAGGCATCTTCCTGTCCGTCATAGGCAATGCTCACATAGGGGATGTTCCCCTTGTCCTTTCTCAACTGGTCTGATACGGATGCCACCAGGGTTCCGGGCATGCAGGTGAAGGGCAGGATGTTTGCAATCCCCGAAATTCCCTTATCCACCAGTATGGCCGAAGTGCCCAGGTTCAGTGCCGGATCGCCATCATAGTGCCGGTGCACATAGGGTCCGCAGGCATTGAGCATGTCTTTCACAGCGACCTCCTTGTCCTCATCAAATACCCCATGGAAGGGTTTGATGACTTTGCTGGCGGTCCGCTCCTGGAAGTACTCCTGGAGTTTAGATTTTACAACGCCCTTGAAGTCCCCCTTCCACTTGCTGTCACGGGTATAACGTATGGTGGAATATGAGAGCCATTCAGCGAATGGGGCAATCCATGTTTCGGCTCCAAATTTTTCAAGTCTTCTCACCAGGTGGGCGCTGCAGAAATCATTGTCACGCATGAATATCTCACCAACCACGGCAATCACAGGCTTGCGCCTGCCATTGGAAATAGGAATCTGGGTAAATGCATAGGCGATTCCTGCAAGTGTATCGGTGAGTGTGCCCCCGCCATTCTCCATACAGCGAACCAGGTCGTTCAGCGACTGCTGGTAAACTTGCTCGGTAGTACCCGGGACCAGTTCATAGGGCTTTCGCTCCTGCTTCATTTTCCGCAGCATGTCCATGGCTACAAAACCCTTCCAGGCATTCAGCCTGAATTTGGACCCATGTCCCCCGGAAATGGATTCATAGGAATCGTCGTTGCTGGGAGCAATGATTTCGGTCTTGTCATATCCCAGGCGGTCGAACAGCACCCGCTGGAAGCGGTTGTACTGACCAAAGCGGCAGGGCCCGTTGTGATCGGGCATGAAGAAACTGACTTTGGCGGGATCTACCTCGGGAGACATGAGTTTTTTCAGAAAGCTTCCGGTGGTGGCGATCATGGGGAAACACTCCCTTGCCGAGGTGTATTTCCGCGCCAGGTCCAGATCCTCCTGGTTTTGCATGGGAAGGGATTCGGCCTTGATTCCAAAGCTTCTGCAAACCGAAGCCATCACATAGGATGCATCGCTCAGGTATGGAAAATAGAGGGTTCGGTCGGTCATGGGTGAGGAGGCCATTGCTCCGGGAACAAAGACCTTTTTCTTCCTGTCTTCACTCATGCGCGACCCCGCAAGGCTGTCGAGGAAGGCCTCGTACCTGGTAATCATTCCTGCATCGGCACCGTGCTCATCTATTTCAATCTCCATGTAGGGCTTTCCGGCCATCTCTTCATGCACAAAGTGGGCCAGGAAGGAATCGGGTCCGCACCTGAAATTACCCATGTAGATTCCATGCAGGCGTTTGTCCCGTGCAATAATCCGCGCTGCAGCCAGGATACGCTGACCGTTGGGCCAGTACATTTTGTTGTAATCGTTCGTGATATGCTCATCATCGAGGGGCAGATAGTCCATCGGAATGGGCAGCACATCCAGGTTGATCAGCTTTTCTACCATGCTCAGGTTGAGGGCCGGGTCGCCTGTGTTATAAGGACGTCCCATGATTGCCAGTACTTCCTGGTCTTCCGGTAGTGAGGCCATCACCTCCCGACCCCTGGTCCTGACACGCTCCTCGAAGCGCTCCTGTTTTGCATCGGCCTTCTTCATGGCTTCAACAATCTGCTTTCGGGTCAGTTTAAATCTCTTTCCAAAGTAATCATACAACTCCTTTTCAACCACTTTCCCATAGTATCGGAAATTGAGGGTCGGGCACAGCAGCCTGTCCCTCTGCTCCTCCGGAATGGAGGCCTTTACCATAAAAGGAACCGTCTGAACCCATGGGCAGTTGGTATTGGAAGTAGGATTATCCTTTTTGGTTTTGGCATTGATGATGAAGGGTGTGAATATATAATCGACCTGGTCTTCAAGCATCTCATAGATATGACCATGCATGACCTCGACGGGGAAGCAGGTTTCGGCCACAATCATGTTGAGGGCTTTTGTGACAGTCTGCCGGTTGGTTTCTTCCGAGACCACCACGTTAAATCCCAGCTCATTGAAGAAGGTGCTCCAGTATGGGAACTGCTGGAAGAAGACCATGAGTCCGCGCGGGATACCAATGGTTGGTTTTCCTTGCTCGGCACCCGGGACAAAACCATCGGTAAGCATTTCTATCCGCTCTTCAAAGTAGTTTGGAATTCCCTTACCCTTGCCTTTGCGTTCATCCATTTCCCACTTCTCGCATCTTCCTCCAAAATAAAGGGGTTTTTTCTCTCCTTCAATCCGCACCCGCCTGATCTCGCACTGGTTGGAGCAGGCTTTGCAGGTGAATTTATCTACCGTATAGGGAATCTTACTGATGTCGAAGCCCTTAAACCTGGTCTGAAGATTATTCTTTTTAATGTGATCGCGGGCAAGCATGGCTGCACCGATTGCCCCGGTAACGTCGAAATGGGGAGGGATGTGTATTTTTTTGCCGGTTACTTTTTCAAAAGCGGCCACTACGGCCCTGTTATTGGTTACCCCGCCCTGGAACAGAATGTGTTTACCCACTCGCTTTTTGCGGACCACCTTTTGGATGTAGTTATGGACAATGGAGTAGGCCAGTCCGCCTACCAGGTTGTCTTTCTCCACACCCTTCTGCTGGAATGCATTCAGATCGGACTCCATAAACACCGTACAACGGTCGCCCAGTCCGGCCGGCTTTTTGGCTCCAAGGGCCATCTCGCCGAATTCATCAATGATATTGATGTCCAGCTTTTCGGCCTGCTCCTCCAGGAATGATCCGGTGCCTGCGGCACAAACCTTGTTCATCTCGAAATCCACAACGACGCCATTATCGATGCTTATGTACTTGGAATCTTGTCCGCCGATCTCAAAAATCGTGTCCACTTCCGGGTCAAAAGCAATGGCTGCCGTGGCCTGGGCCGTGATCTCATTGCGGATCAGGTCAGCCCCGATGAAATCGCCCGTCAGGTAGCGTCCCGAACCGGTGGTTCCGGCTCCTTTGACAACCACCCGGTCGCCCACCTCTTCAAATATTTCTGACAAACCTCGTCGGATGGCTTCCAGGGGTTTACTGGCAGTAGGCAGGTAGCGGCGCGAAACGACCCGATTCTGCGCGTCGATCAGCACCACATTTGTACTCAGTGATCCGATGTCCAGCCCAAGGTAAACTTCATAGGGTTCGCTGGATTCAGGGATGGGGAATACGTCTTTTCGGATATCCGATTCCGGAGCAGTAAGAGGCTCGAAAGATTTTCCCCTGGATTTTTCTCCGTGTATGTATTCATCCAGTTTTCCGGGGCCCTTGTATGGTTTCTCTTCTTTTTCTCCTTCTGCCAGGTTACTGAGCACAGCTCCCATGGCTCCCATGGAGGTATTGTGATCGGGTATGAGAAGGTCGCCTTCTTTTGCATGAAGCAGCTCCCTGAATGCCCTGATCATTCCAACGTTGGAAGAGACTCCTCCCTGGAAAATTACGGGGAATGTAATGGTTTTGCCTCTGCCCAGAGAGGAGATAAAATTCCGGGCTACGGCAAAGCACAGGCCAGCGACGATATCGTGAACGGGAGTGGCAATCTGCTGAAGATGTATCATGTCACTCTTGGCAAATACACTGCACCGGCCTGCAATTCTGGGCGGATTCTCCGATTTTAGGGAGAGCTCACCAAATTCATTTTCGATCGATATGCCGATCCGCTTTGCCTGCTGATCGAGGAAAGAGCCGGTGCCGGCTGCGCAAAGGGTATTCAGTTCGAAATCGGAAAGCCTGGAGGCATTCTCATCCAGCTTATCCATGAAGATGAGTTTTGAATCTTCTCCCCCCATTTCAATGATGGTTCTGACCTGGGGATATAGCTTTGAAACAGAAGTGGACTGGGCAACGATTTCATTTACATAAGAGCCACCCAGTAATTCGGCTGCAAGTTTGCCGCCTGTTCCGGTAAAACTCAGGTGAGCGAATTGGTCCTTTGAATACGAAGCTCCCAGGTCATCAAGAATTTCTTTCAGTTTTTCAAAGGGTTTTCCGTGGCAGTAATCGTAACGATCGGATATCATTGTACCGGCCGAATCCATAACCACGGTGTTGATAGATATACTACCGATATCAAATCCGAATTGAAACTTTTGCTTCATATTCATGATTTTAAAAAAAGGGTGCTAATTTGAAAAGTAGGAAAAAAAAAGGAATAATCCTCTTAAATTCACGATTGTATCGCAATTATTTAGAATCTGTCTAAAGAGAATTTTACTTACAGCGAGGAGAGAAATTCCACCACCTTTCTGCTATCCTCCGAGGCATTAACCTCCGTATCTTTATAGATCAGAATCCCTTTGCTGTCAAGGATAAAGGTCCACCGTTTAATGGTCGCAGAGCGGGTCAGATCAAGGGATTTTCCTTTGATTTCACGCTGAATAGTACCTCCTTCAGTGTGTGGTACCCCGAATAATTCGGCAAGTACGCCCGATTCATCTGCCAGCAGCGTAAAATTTAACTGGTGTTCCAGTGCAAAAAGATCAAGGGTTTCGGGGCTGTCTCCCGATACCCCCACCAGTCCGGCATTTACTCCATCCAGTTCGGCTTTTTGATCTCTGTAGGTGCAGGCCTGCCTGGTGCATCCTCCTGTAAAAGCAGCGGGGTAGAAATATATAACCATATATTCGACCGATCTCATCTCTTTCTTAAGTGTCCATTTTGATCCATCCTGGTCGGTGGCTGTGAAATTGGAAACTTTTTCACCCAGGGAAACCTGGGAATTTGCGCTTAAAAATACTGCCACAAGGAGCAGTGTAATTGAATATATTTTTTTCATCGTTCTTAGTGATTGAATAGCATCATAACAGCTATATGACGATGAAGTTAATGCTTTTATTACACAGGATTTCGAAGAATGAGGAAAAGTGCCTTACTTTGATATGAATTTCAAGTTATGTATAAACATTTATTTGGACCGGTTCCTTCGCGCAGGCTGGGGATCTCTCTTGGAGTGGACCTGGTTCCACATAAAGTCTGCACACTCAATTGTATCTATTGCGAATGCGGAAGCACCACCCGTCTCACCCTTGAGCGAGATGAATATGTGCCTTTTGAAGAGTTGCTGGAAGAGCTGGAAGACTATTTTGCAAAAAATCCTGATCCCGATTTCATTACTTTCTCCGGGGCCGGAGAACCCACCCTGCATTCCAGGATCGGGGAGGTTCTTTCGTTCATTAAGAAGCTGAAGCCTTCCATCAGGGTGGCCCTGATCAGCAATGGGACGCTGTTTTCTGATCCCGAAGTGCGAAGGGAGCTGACGGAGGTCGATGTGGTACTGCCTTCGCTCGATGCTGCCACCGAGCGTGCATTCAGGAAAATTAACAGGCCTCGCAAGGATCTGAAGCTTGATGAGTATGTGAGCGGACTCGTCGAATTTAAAAAGGAATTCAAGGGCGAATTCTGGCTGGAAGTACTGATACTTCCGGGCTACAATGATGATCCTGAAAATATCCAGGCCCTTAGAAAAGCCATACATGCTATCGCGCCCGACCGGATCCAGTTAAATACCCTCGACCGACCGGGGGTGATCAATGGACTTCGTCCGGCCACCCGTGAGGAGCTGGAGGCAATTGTGCATGAGTGGGATATGGAACATGTGGAAATTGTTGTCCCCGTAGCAGAGCGGGAGGAGTCTAAAGCCTTCCGTACCGATGTGGAGGCAGCCATCCTGGAAACCATTTCCAGGCGGCCCTGTACCATCGAGGACATCCATCAGATCCTGGGAATTCATATAAACGAGATCAACAAATACCTGGGCACCCTGGAGGAGTCAGGCCAGATCGAAACCAATCGCCAGGAGCGGGGGGTGTTCTACCAACTTGCGAAAGTGGATTAACCCGGGACCGGCAATTTTCTCAGGGAAGCAGCGAGTTTTATGACTCAGTTGCAGATCCGATATTTGCAGCCAGTGTTAGCCGGAAGGTATTCGCCAGGGGAGCGTTTTGACCTTCAAATGGAAAGAGGTATGCCAGATCCAGGCTCAGGAATTTGTACCTGGCTCCTGCTCCCAGTGTCACATATTTCCGGTTTCCCTTGGCGGCATGCTCATGAAAAAAACCAGTCCTCAGCGCAAATATGTTTTTATGCCAGTATTCCAGTCCGGCAGCGTACATAACCTCGCACATCTCTTCTTTGAGAACACTGTAAGTTTTCGTCTTTGTGTTGTAGAATCCGGGGGCATCATAGAAAGATTGCACCATCCTGGTGGGAAGCGACTTTGAGGGTTCCATTCCCCGGACGATGGAGATATCACCAGTCAGAGGATCCTGCTCATAAACCGGAAGAGTGGGAACCAGGAGTTTGTTTACATCCGAATGCAGGGAGATGCTATTGTTTTCGTCCAGCTTGAGTTTGAATTTCCCCCCGAGCCGGAGGTTTGTGGGGATGGGCGTTTCCTTTTCAGCCTCTTCCACATAGGATATTGGACTCCCGATATTGGATATGTTCAGTCCTAAAGCCCAGAAGGCATCCTTTGTTCCTAGCTCAAACTGGTTTTGATAGTAGACTCCAAGATCTGCTGCAATTGACTTTCCTGGTTTTGTTTCTGTTCCGTCCGCTGTAGAATGAGGAGTTACTAAATCCGACTGAATATATCTGAGAGCCAGTCCACCCGAAAAATGATCTGTGAATTTCCGTGAGTACCCAATATCTGCGGCAAGTTCGAATCGATAATCAAATTCCATTATCCCGGTAAGATTTGTAAAGTCGACCCTGCCCAGTGAAAAATATCGGAACGAGCTGCTCAGAACGTTTTTCTCATTGATGCGGTAGTAGCCGGATAGGTATCCCAGGTGTATGCCTGGAATGAGCTTGCGCAACCATGGAGTATAGCTGGCCGATAAGCCCCCTTTCTCTTTGATCATTGCATATTTGGCCAGGTTCCAGTGCTGGGAGCTGGCATCGGGATCGGTGGCCGCGCCCACATCTCCCATACCTGCCGATCGGGCATCAGGGGCAATGGTAAGGAAGAGCGCTGAAACATCATTGGTTCTGTGGCCAGAGGATCCATCCAAACTACCCGAGGGTATCTGGCTATAGATCTGCCTGGTGGCCGGGAATAGGATGGTGATGCAAAAGAGGATAAATTGAATGGCTTTCTTCATGATTTTCAATTTAGGGTGAATTGAGATACATGATCAATCATAGAACGTCAGGTTCCTATCCATAGTATTTTATAAAACAACAACTTGGCAATTCCAGGGAGTAATTTTAGATAAACCAAAAAATGGGGCCATGACCTATCTATTACGATATGTTAATCGGTTGTTAATTGGGTTGAAGACGGAAACTTTATAAGGAAGGCCTTGTTCCCTAAAGAGGCCCAATGCATATTTATTCTAAACAAGCTGAGTCATTTACCCAAGTTAGCTATTGAAATATGAAAAACTTTACGAGTATCCTTAAGCGAATGAAGCTCTCCGGTCTGTTTTTTCTCACGCTTGCTTTTCTGACTCCCAATCTACTTTCTGCCCAGAAGGGTGGTAAGGGTAATAAGAGTGATGTCAATATCGTAGTTTCCTGTACCGAATATATTGGTGAAGGTAAGATGAGGGTGCATTTTGGTTATGAGAATCCCGGTAAGAAAACAGTGGTGGTGGATGAATCAGGAAGTGTTGTAATATACAACCATGGTCAATCCAAAAAGTATGGACTCTACAACTTCGAACCGGGTGTGAAGGAAAAGGCCTTCAGTCAGGATTTTGATGCGAAAGATCGCGTACAGTGGACAGTTACCCTGCCCAGCGGGAAAGTTAAAACGGTCGACGCCGATATTAACTCAAACCATTGCCAGGGTGTGGTGGCGAGCCTGGATATCATACCAGGGTACAATCCTCCTGAAGGGGGGAAGGAATATAATTCAAAGATCGGGGCGGAATTAACATCTCTGTATAATGCATTCAACCTTGATCCGGCCGGTTTTTCCGGAGCCTCCGATTATATTTTTCAGCTGGATGGATCGAAAGTGCTTATTGAGGTGGTGGCTATTAACGGGCAATTTGATGCCATGATAAGCAGCCTGAATGCGGTCGGATTTGATATGGTGACAGCCAATTCGGGAATGAACCAGGCCACAGGCTGGGTGGATATCGCCGTGCTTTTGCAGCTTAACAATTTTGTGAATCTCTATTATGCAAGACCGGTGTACCCGGGAGTGAGTAACTATACGGTTCCGGCGACCGGACTGACGAATAGTCAGGGTGATTTTGCCATGCATTCAGATTTTGCAAGGTTGGGTTTTGATGTGGATGGTTCGGGTATAAAGATTGGTGTTCTATCCAATAGCTATGATACGCAATCGAAAGCTGCGCTGGATGTTTCCAATGGCGATTTACCCGGTGCAACAAACCCAAATGCTTATTTGAGTGAAGTACAGGTTATAAAGGATCTGACTTCATCCTATGGGTCCCATTCGGATGAAGGAAGGGCCATGTTGCAGATTGTACATGATATTGCTCCGGGAGCAGAGCTTGCATTCAGAACGGGCTATCTTGGAGAGCTGGATATGGCTGATGGGATCAGGGAACTGGCCAATGCCGGATGTGATGTGATCGTGGACGATCTTTCTTACATCACCGAACCATTTTTCAGGGATGGGGTGATCTCCCGGACCATTGACTCGGTGGTGAACGAAGGCATTACTTTTTTCTCTTCGGCCGGGAACTTTGGCCGGGCTTCCTATGCAGGTCAATACAGTGCGCATGCTGCTCCTTCATCTATTAATGGAGATGCACATGATTTCGGAGGAGGAGATATTTTCCAGGGCATATTACTTGAAGAAGGAAGTTATACCCTGGTGCTCCAGTGGGATGATGGATCAGATCCCGGAATGGCGACTACGCAAACCGACCTGGATATTTTCCTGTCGGATGATGTGGGATTCTCCCTGCTTGGATTCAACAGGGAAAATATAGGGGGTTTCCCCATCGAAGTGGTGCCATTTTCAGTATCGGGCGACACGGTTATATCCAATATTGTAGTTGCCCGGGCTGCTGGTCCGGATGTGCCTGTAAACTTTAAGTACATCCTTTTCCGTGGTGGTTCATTGTTTACAATGCTTGAACATGAGCAGGGTACATCTACCATTGTGGGGCACCCCAATGCCCGGGGCGCTATCTCTGTCGGGGCAGTTCGCTACGACAAGAACCCAATTTACAGTCCGGGTACCTATGACATTCCGGTGATTATGTCATTCTCTTCCGTGGGCGGTACCCCGGTGCACGGCCTGGTCCGGAACAAACCGGATATTACAGCACCCAACGGAGTCAATACAACCATCGATCTGGGGAATGGCGATTGGGATGGCGATGCCGATTCCTATCCTAATTTCTTTGGAACCTCTGCAGCTTCTCCCCATGCGGCGGCTGTGGCAGCGCTTATATTTGAAGCAAAAGCGAAATTTGAACCTGGTAGTACTCTTGATCCTGAGGGTATCCGGACCATCATGAAGAATACGGCCATTGATATGGACGATCCGGGAGAGGACCGTGTGTCGGGATCCGGTTTTATCCAGGCGCACAGGGCACTGATGACCTTTGCCAATCCTTCTCCCTATGTGGAGAACCTGATCCTTGCTTCTGAAGGAGGGATTCCGGGACAGGCGATTACCCCGTTTTCGTTTACTGTTACGGGCGATTTCTTCACCGATTCAACCCGGATACTATTCAGGGGTGAGCCCTTGGAGGAGGGGGTGGTGATTGAAGATGAGCATACGATTACTGTTGAGCATCCGGGCTTTATTGGAAATCCGGAAATTCTGGCCTTCACCCCGCCTATTTCGGAAAGTGAACTGGACGGTGGTGTATCCGAGGGAATCTACTTTTCCGATCCGGTGAAACAAAAAGTGATTATACGGGCCAATCATACAAGCAAGAAATATGGCGAAGTGCTTCCTGAGAATTCTGCAAGCATTGTGCTTGTAACAGTAGCGGGCGACTCACTTTCCCTCGAGGAGGCGGTATTAAGCGGGATGATGTTGCAGGAAGAGGCCGACCGCCTGTCAGGTATTTCCTTTGCCGTATCTGCTCAATCGGCTTCCGAAGCCGGGGAATATCTGATAGAGCCATCCCTGACTCCCGAATTGGATATGGGGAATCCGTTGACAGAAATTGATTTTGCTATTTCGGAGAAGTACATCCTGGAATTTGTAAATGGCAGCCTGAGCATTGAGAAACTGGCGCTGACGATTACCCCCGTGGATGTGGATATGGTATATGGAGAAGCACTTCCCACCGAAGGCTTTGATTTCTTATACGAGATTGCCGATTCTTCAGCCACTATTGAGGATCTGGGCCTTGTTCTGAATGGGGTTGAGCAGGAGCATAGTGCGGCTCTCACCAATGAGATTTCGCTGATTCGTGGTGTTGCGCTTGTAAATGGCATACCTGTGCTTCGGGGTACAGCCCTTGTAAATGGTGTGAAAATGCTACGGGGTACTGCTCTGGTGAATGGTGTGGAAGTGAGGGTAGAAGTGGAGGGCTCTGACACTGCGGTATATGTGGCAGGCGAGGCCATCGTAAATGGAATTACACTGGTCAGGGGAATTGCCCTGGTGAATGGCCTGCCCTTTGTGAATATGACACAGATCGTTCGGGGTATTGCCCTGGTGAATGGTGATGAGATCACCTTTGATGATGGTTATATGACAGCACTCAACGGAATTGCCCTTGTAAATAAAATTCCCGCAGTCAGGGGTACAGCCCTTGTGAATGGAATCGGTTCCAGGGCCATGGCCCTTGTAAACGGACACGAGGTGCTTGTCGAGAACGGCATCACTACCATTGATGGACTTGCCGTTCCCACCAATGGCATTGCGCTTGTGAACGGAATCCCTGTGGTTCGCGGAACCGCCCTTGTCAATAGTATTAACATCTCAAGGGGTATGGCCCTGGTGAACGGATTGGAGGTTCCCATTGAAAACGGAATTCCTTCTGCCCGTGGCATTGCCCTTGTAAATGCTATTTCGGGTCGGGGTATAGCCCTTGTAAATGGTATTCCCATGCTCAGGGGGACTGCCCTGGTTAACAACCTTGAAGTGGAGGTTGAAAATGGTGAAGTGAGCCGTGTTTATGAGAATGGGGTGCTTCTGAATGGTATTTCCATGAGCAGAGGCGTGGCCCTTGTAAACGGAGTTGCCCTTGTAAATGCGGTTCAGCTAAGCAGGGGCGTGGCCCTTGTGAATGGAATTGCCCTCGTAAATGAGGCCGGTACGGGCGATGATGTGGTAAACCTGGAGAACATGAATCTGATTGCCAGCGGAACCGCCCTTGTGAACGGAAGTATTCCAAGTGTAAGGGGAATTGCCCTTGTGAATGGCATTGAGGGGGTGGATGGAGAGGCATTGAAGATCGCTGCCGGAACTTTGCAGACCGACAGTACCATCATTTATGAGGATGTATCTGTGACAAACGGAATAGCCCTTGTGAATGGATTGGCATATGTTCGGGGCACAGCCCTTGTGAATGGTAGTTTCCCCACAAAAGGGACAGCCCTTGTGAATGGGTCCGGCATTGATGAAAACGACAATTCGGGAGCCATCCTGGTATTTGACGCCACAGATATAGGGGCCGAGGCCGAGGATGTAAGTTTTACTCCCATGAGTTTTATAACCGGGACCACGGCCGGACAACACTGGATTGTTCCCGGAACTTTCCTTTCAAATAATTTTGAGATTTCATACGGGCTTGGTAAACTGAATATTGACGCGGCCGACCTTGCCATAAGGGGGGAGGATAAAAACAAGATATATGGAGAGGTCGATCCGCCTTTGACCTATACAGCCTCTGGTCTATTCCCCGGAGATCTGATCGCTGGAGAATTAAGCCGTGAAAAGGGCGAAGATGCAGCGGATTACAATATTCTGCAGGGAAGTGTAAACGCGGGCGACGACTATAACATTGTTTATGATACAGCCACCTTTACAATTCATCCGGCAGCGCTGACAGTGGGTATAACAGCCGGCGATAAGGTATATGATGGTAAAAGAGACGCTGTAGTGTTGTTTTCAGATAACCGCTTTCCCGAAGACACCCTGACCGTAAGCTATTCAACTGCATTGTTTGAAGATAAGCACGTGGGGACTGGCAAGGAAGTGACAGTATATGGGATCTCATTGCTTGGGCCCGATGCCGGAAACTACCTGGCCAATACAGAAGCTGTTGATACAGCCACCATTATTCAGAAAGGTCTTGAAATAGGGATAAGTGCCGATGACAAAGTCTATGACGGCACATATACTGCAAGTGCCACTGCCTTTGTAGTGAGTGGAATGGTGGATGGAGATAGTATTGCAGTGACTGCGGAAGGTGCATTGTTCGACAGTAAGGATGTTGGAAACGGGATTAATGTCACAGCCAATATATGGGCAAGTGGTGTGGATGCAGGCAATTATTTGGCCAATCAGACCGCCTTTGGTTTTGCAGATATTACACAAAAAGAGGTGAGTGTAGTACCTGATGAATCTTTCCTGTATATCAGGGAAGGCGATCCACTGCCGGAATTTGCCTTCACTTACCTGGGGTGGATTAGCGGCGATGCCGGGAACGATGGGTATACGGTAAGAAGAATTACGGATGGTGCATTATATGATGCTGCCTCAGATGATGCTGCCGGCACCTATATTGTTACACCGGAGCCTTCCAACAGTAATTATAATTTCACTGTTGAAACAGGTGTATTGTATGTAAATCCTTATGGTCCGGGCACCCGGGCTGTCAAACCGGTTCTGAATTGCATTCAAAGGATCAGCCCGGGTTATTATGTGGCTAATTTCGAATATAAGAATGAAAATGATGAAGCTGTCCATATTCCTGTTGGTTCCGAAAACCTGCTTGGAGGAGGTGGAATTGATTGGGAGAATTCGGATCAGCAGCCCACAACTTTTGTTCCTGGAGGAGGATCGTTTAGGGTGTTCTTTGATGGTTCTGAACTCTCATGGACAGTAAACAGCCGGGACGGAGACCAAAAGGTTTCCAATGCGGCAAATGCTAATTCGAGCTCCACAAAATGCAAGTCTAACCACAAGTCAGCATCAGTTTCTACAGACCTTGAAACAGCGTCGCTTGAACCGGATCAAATCCTTGTATATCCGAATCCGGTGGCAGATAAGGTTCAGCTTGTTATGAAAGATATTGAGAACTATAAGCTGCTGGTTATTTATGATTTTGCAGGAAGGTCATACCCGCTAAAATCTCTTGAGAAGAGTGAGGGTAAGCTTGAAATTGATATGGACCAGGTGCCTTCGGGACACTATATGATCAGACTTGTAATGGAGGAAAACATAAGGGTGGTCCCGATTATCAAGCAGTAAAATTTTAGGTGTTGTTTTATGAGTAATAGCAAATTGTGAAAGAGGGATCCCCGGGTCCCTCTTTTTCTACAAAAAATGAGAACTATTATAAGGAAGATTTGTTTGAGTGTTATTGATCTCTTCCCTGATTTTTAAAGGTATTTACTGTAAAAGTGAGACATTATCCTATATACCTATTCCTGTTTTTCCTTTTATCGGGAGTAAATTCCAGTGCTCAAAACGCTGAGATAGACAGCCTGAAGGTGCTGCTGGAGAATTTGGCCGAGGATACCATGAAAGTCAACACGCTCAATGACATTGCATCTGCTATTTTCAGATCGGAGCCTGCCGAAGCCATCCGGTATAGTGAAGATGCAATCGCCCTGGCTGAACAAATTAACTTCAGAAGGGGACTTGCCCTGGCACATAAAAACCTCGGGCTGGGTTATTATATGCAGGCGAATTACACGGAGGCTTTCAGAAGCTGGGAGCCTTCATTAGAAACTTACGAGGAATTGGGCGATTTTAAGATGGTTGCCAATCTTTTAAGTAATATGGGCTCGATCTACTATTCCATCGGAAAGAATGTGGAGGCGATTGAGTATTTCCTTCGTTCTCTGAAATTAGCTGAAGAACTGTCGGACAGCACAAGGATTAGTACCCTGTTTCTGAATATCGGGGTAGTCTATTCTGAAATGCCTGCCACCTATGATTTGGCTCAGAAATATTACCTGCAGTCTATTGACATGGGGGAGGCCATTGGAGATATGGATGTTGTTGGAGTAGGGACCATAAACCTGGGCGAGATTTATGTGGAGAAGGAGAACTACGATTCGGCTCTAATTTGTTTTGAGCAGGCACTTACAATCGTAACAAGTGGGATCGATAGTGCTTCAGTCTATAATTTTATTGGGAGCATTCATTCCGAGAGAGGAGCCTATAAAAGGGCGCTTAGTTATCATCGGAATGCCCTGGAGATGGCCAGAAAGGAAAATGCTCAAAGAGAGATGGTTGGAATATTGCTGGGTCTGGCCTCAACCTATGAGAACCTGGATGATCCAAAAACGGCTATTAAATATTACAGGGAGGCTGAACTCCTTGCTGAAGAAATCGGGCTTAACGAGGAGCTGTCAGGCGCTTATGAGGGACTGGCAACAAATTATGCGAAAGTGCAGAATTACCCGAATGCCTATAAATATCTTTCTCTTCAGAATACAATCGATAATACCATCTACAGGATTGAATCGGAGAATAAGACCAATATGCTCATCAATTCATATCAGATGGAAAAGAAGCAGGACGAGATTGAAATCCTTGAGAAGGAATCTTTGATCGACGATCTGAAAAGCAGAAGACAGCAGGCCGGAATTGTGGCTACAGGCTTGTTTGGACTTCTTATTCTGGGTATGGCAATCGGACTTTATAAAAGAATGCGTTTTATAAGGACAACCAATGAAAGGATTAATGCCCAGAATGAACTTATAACCGATAGCATCCGGTATGCCCAGCGAATACAGTCGGCCGTTCTCCCCTCCCAGGAATTGCTGGATGAGCTCATGCCGGATCATTTTGTTCTCCTGAAGCCCAAGGATATTGTAAGCGGAGATTTTTACTGGGTGAAGGAGGTTCAGGATCACATTGTCATTGTGGGGGCCGATTGTACAGGCCATGGGGTTCCCGGGGCATTTATGAGTATGCTGGGTATTACCATGTTGAATGATCTGATAGGGGACCGCTGTTTTAGTGCACCCAGTGCAATACTTGAAGCGCTCAGGCTCAAGGTAAAGGAGACGCTGGCCCAGGAGGGGAACGGGGATGAGCAGAAGGATGGAATGGATCTGGCGCTTGCCATTTTTAACAGGAACACCCGGGAGCTCCATTTTGCCGGAGCCAATAATCCCCTTTATGTGATACGGAATAAGGAGTTTCCGCCCGAGAAAGATTTGGAAATCTATGCTTCAACCTCTAATGATGATTACCAGTTGTACGAACTCAAGGGAGACAAACAGCCCATAGGTGTACACTGGGAAGAAACCAGGTTTACTACCCGGTCGTTTATGCTGCATGAGCAGGATACTTTCTATATTTTTTCCGATGGTTTTGTGGACCAGTTTGGTGGGGAAAACCGCAAGAAATACAAGTCCCTGAATTTCAAAAAACTCCTGCTATCCATTCAGAAAGAGCCAATGGATATACAAAAGCAGGCACTCGAGGATACCTTTGAAACATGGAAGGGAATCCACGAGCAAATCGACGACGTGAGTGTGATTGGGGTAAGGGTCTAAGTGAAAGCAGCCACAGGCAACAGGGCCTGTGGCTGCTTTGATTTGAATCAGGGGTTTGCCCTTAGAGCTGCACGCTTACAATACTGTAACCTTCAGTGCTGAAGGAGTGTGTCTTTTTGAGGTCAAGGTCAATTACCTGCATTACTGTTTTTTCTCCATTTTCACCAACGATGTCATATTCGAGAACCATTCCATTTACTGCCCTGGAATACTGGAAAACAGATCCAAAGACAGTGGCATTATTGAGCATTTCCTTATTGATTTCTTTCCCCAGTTTCTCGGAGATCCACATATGTGCTTCGCCACCTTCTTCTTCCACAAGGTATTCATCACAGACATATCCCAGTATTTCTTTTGTCTTACCTGTTTTAAAGGGCTTATATGCATCGTTGTCCTCCATGTCATCTTCAACCATGTCTTCAAATGTTTCAGGATCCATTTTGGTGGCAAAACCCGTTTTATCTCCCTCCTCATCGGTGAGGATAATCATGGCAAAGGCTGAAGAGTCAAATAGAATGGCAGAATTTGTTCCAGGTTCCCCGTACTCCATACAATAGTCTCTGCTTTTTTTGTTAAAGTAGTTGTTATATACAACCTGTTCGTCGATTGCCCCGTTTTTCTTGTATTCTGTGATCTGCATCTGGAACCAGGCATCAAATTTATACTGGCTATCGAATTTGGCGTTTTCTTCGACTCCAAAGCCTTCCATAATGGCTTTGGTTATCTGTTTTTCGGCTTCTTCTTCAGCCTTGTCCTGGGCAATATCATTGGCCACCCGGGAGGGTTCGATAACCGTTTTTCTGATCACTCTTTGGAGACTTTGTGCCCCGGCGTTACCGGAGGCCATGATCAGGCTGATGATCATAAGGGGAAATAATATCCGTTTCATTTATTCTGAGTTTATGAAAACTGAAATTTACAGATATCCTGTAAAATATACTATTAGTTCTAGCGCTTTTATGAAAATGATTTTTTAAAAGATATTCGTGTTGGAGATAAATTTGATAGCTTTCTTGCCAGATTATTAATTATCCAGGTTCAACATGAAAAAGATTTTAATTGCCCTTTTTACAACATTTGTGATGTTCTGTACCAATGCCCAGGAAGGATTGGACTATTTTTTGCCTGATAATGTAAGCTACGATAAGGACATTCCAAGGCCTGATCAGTTTTTTAAGCAACAGTTAGGGGAGTGGCATTTAACGCACGATCAGATTTTGAATTACATGAAAGAAATCGCCAATATTTCTGAGCGGGCGATCATTTATGAATATGCACGGTCTTATGAAAACAGACCATTGGTTCATTTGGTTTTTACCTCTGAAGAGAACCAAAATAAACTGGATGAATTAAAGAGCCTTCACCTACGTTATTCCAATCCTGATGAAGAAATATCTGTTGAAGGTGTTCCCTTGGTAGTAAGTTTATCATATGGAGTACATGGAAACGAAGCCAGTGGACCCAACGCTTCTGTTTTGACAGCCTATCACCTGGCTGCAGCCAAAGGTGAAGAAATTGATAAGTTGTTGGGCAGCACCATTATCATAGTTGATCCTTGCCTTAACCCTGATGGTTTTACAAGACATAGCACCTGGGCAAATATGCATCAGAGCGCAAATGCTTCGGGTGATAACAACTCAAGACAATTTTATGAGCCCTGGCCAGGGGCTAGAACCAACCATTACTGGTTCGATCTAAACCGTGATTATTTGCTTTTGGTAAATCCAGAAAGCAGGGGGCGCGTAGCTAAATTTCATGAGTGGAAACCAAACCTCGTAACGGACCATCATGAATCATCAGCAAATTTTTCCTTCTTTTTTCAGCCTGGTGTGCCAGAAAGAAACAATCCGCTTATCCCAGACCGAAATTTTGATCTTACAACTGAGATTGCAAAATACCATGCACGGTATTTGGACGAAATTGGCTCACAATACTTTTCTGAAGAGTCCTTTGATGACTATTATTTTGGAAAGGGTTCGACCTACCCCGATATTAATGGTGGAATCGGAATTTTATTTGAGGCAGCTTCGCTGAGGGGCAGAATTCGTGAAACCTCAAATGGATTAAAAAAATTTTCTCTTGGGATTAAGAACCAATTTACCGTTTCGCTTTCCAGCCTGGAAGCTTCCATGAATCTACACAATGAGTTGTTATATTTCCAGAAGGATTTTTATAAAAGCGCCCTGGATTTGGGTGAGAAAAGACAAACTAAAGCATATCTGTTCGGGAGTGATATTGACAAAGTAAAAACACAAAAATTTATTGAATTCCTGAATCAGCATCAAATTGAAGTTTATAAAAGCGATAAACCAGGCAGCTTTATCGTCCCTGTAAAGCAGAAACAATTTCGATTATTGACATCGATTTTTGAGGAGGTGACTTCATTCAGGGACACGGCCTTCTACGATGTTTCAACCTGGACCTTTACCCATGCATTTGATATCCCGGTTACACGATTAACAAACTTTAAAGATGTTGAATTGTCAGGCCAGCCTGTTGCTGCAGAAAAAATCAGGGGGACGGTAATAGGTGGGAGAAGCAGTATTGCTTACCTCTTTCGCTGGAATGAGTATTCCACACCCGAAGCGCTTTATCTTTTGCAGGAAAAGGGTTTAATTACCAAGGTGGCCACCAAAGATTTTTCTTTCAGTTTTAATGGAAGTGAAGAAGAATTCACACATGGAACCATCCTTGTCCCAATCCCTCAGCAGGAATTAAGCGAAGAAAAGATTTTTAATGTAGTTTCCGAAATTGCTGAAAAGACCGGAATTGATTTTTATGGTCTGACCACCGGTCTTTCAACCAGGGGAATTGACATGGGAAGTGGTAGTTTTTCAAGACTGGAAAAACCGGAAGTGTTAATGTTTATTGAAGGAAGCACAAGTAGTTCTCTGGCTGGCGAAATTTGGCACTTATTCGATCAGAATTATAATATACCCATCACAAATGCTTCGTCCGATAGATTATGTACAATCGACCTGGACAGGTATAATAATATTATCCTTCCGGGTGGATCCTTCAAAGAATGGAGCGCAAACGATGTTCAAAAACTTTTGACATGGGTCGAAAATGGCGGAACTCTCATTGCATGTAAAGAAGCTTCAAAATGGGCCGGAGAAAATGAATTTGGACTTACTAAATTTAAAGAAAGGGTGCCTCCGGATACAATTAATTATTTGAAATATAATGAGCGGGAAAAAGAACACAGGATAAATCTAATTGGTGGAGCGATTCTTAAAATAAATCTGGATGTGACCCATCCGCTTTGTTATGGCTATTTGAAAGAAGACCTGGCCATCATGAAACGGGGAACTGACGTTGCAATTCCTTTAGGTGTCAAATATTCGGAGCCCGTTAAGTTTGCTTCAAAGCCTTACCTGAGCGGATGGGTTTCGGAGGAAAATTTGAATCGTATCAAGGACGCTCCTGTTGTTTCAGTTCAGTCGATAGGAGATGGTAAACTGATCAGCTACCATGTAGACTTGAATTTCCGCGGAATCTGGCTGGGGACGAGTAAATTGTTTTCAAACGCCATCTGTTTTGGCGGAGTGATACGGAAAGAATAGGCTTTTAGTCGTTGGGTGGGTTATTTCTCCATTAAAAATCTGATCATCTCTATGGTGTGATATGTCGATTTTCCCATACTTCCTTTTAGCTCCGAGGTAATTGGGTGGTTGTTGTTGTCGAGGTAAAAGAATTCTCCCTTATTCTGGTGATCCTGGAAATTTTTGAAATAGTAAGTCTCCAATTGTTTCAATTCTTCAACATAGGTGTCATTGCACAATGATAATGCAATGATTGCTTCAGCATGCTGCCACCAGGTTTTTCTGTCATCCAGTACTTCATCGGTAAGTGGATTTACAAGGCTAATGAATCCATTTCCGATGTTATTGTTTCCAAATATGGGTTTATGAAGGGTTGAATTTATTATTTCTCTGCCTGCTGCCTGATAGATAGTTTTCCTTTCCTGATTGAGGAATGTCCATGTTTGGGTTCTTAAAAAGAGAGCCCCTAATTGAAAATTATGACCTGGTGATACTGTAAAACAGGGTTTGCTTTTATCCTGGCTTTCACAGGCTTTCCAATCATCGCTAAATTTAATGTTTACCCAATTTGTTTCAGTATTCCACGCTGCTTTGTACAGAATATCCAGATTCTCTTTGATATAAGGCTCATATTTAGCTCTGTTCAGAGAATCTGCAAGCCATAGGTTTCCCATGAACGCAGTAATAGGGTACATTAATGATTGCAATGATTTACTCCCGGATATACCCCTTGCCGCAATGTTGTAGCTTCCCCAAAATCCACCATTTAACGGGTCATGGAACCTCATAATAAAAGCGTCAAATAATTGATGGATTCTGGATAATAATTCTTCACTGGGGCTGGTTCGGTAAAATTCTGTTAACCCACACAGACCATAGGCTTGCTGCCAAACATCCAGGTATGCTGAAGTGTCGATATGATCTCCTTCTATATATGATATAAAATAAGGTCCAATGGCGTCTGTGCCAATTAAATTCTGCAGTAGAAAATGGGTCAGATCCTCTGCCTTCTTAAGGTTCTCAGGGAAATACCTTGAGGTATATGATAGTCCATAAATAAGCCTGTTGAGTGCTACAGTGTAGATTTTTTCCGAAGTGATTTTGCCCTCATTGTCAATTTCTGAATAATAGAACTGATTCTCGGAATCGAATCCATTTTCATCAAAAAAGTCAATCAGGTTCTCAATCGTTTGTGAATAGATATTCGGTAACTCCCTGATTTGTTCTGAATTGGCACTGTTGTTTTGGCATGTTTTGGTAAACAGCATAAAAATTAACAAAACTGAACTTCGGACTGTCATGATCATTGAATTTGAAATGGTGTTTCCAAAGTAAGCTTTTTTATGCATTCTCCCTTTTTGCCAGTCTGAAGCATTGCCAGATCGATATAACGATCATCAAGGACGATAGGAGTCAATGCACATTCAACTTATGGGATATTCAGATAGACTTTTTTGGCATCCCCCAATATTTTTCAATAAGCGCCCAGTGTGTCAGGCGGGATCTGATCCTCTTTTCTATAGGGATAAGCAAAAATATGGGCCTGACGAGCGGCTTATCCGCATTCGGTTCCTCAGCGTTTTCTATAGGGATAAGCAAAAATATGGGCCTGACGAGCGGCTTATCCGCATTCGGTTCCTTAGAAGGCAGGTTCGCGATAAGGATACATAAAAATGCTTGATAAAGGGTTTCACTAACGGGGTGTATTTTGACTAGAACAGCGCAAATATTTTATATCCGATTATTAACAAAATTCCATAATAAACGGATATTTT
>CAZRPW010000076.1:0-21492 GCA_964601975.1 uncultured Bacteroides sp. | reverse complement strand
AGGATCTATTGTATGGAACCTGGCTAAACCTGGGTCATAAAACCTGGCACCGTAGGCATACCAATCCAGGCCA
This sequence comes from uncultured Bacteroides sp., assembly GCA_964601975.1. Classification (GTDB taxonomy): domain Bacteria; phylum Bacteroidota; class Bacteroidia; order Bacteroidales. The sequence continues at coordinate 21,419 of CAZRPW010000076.1, read as the reverse complement.
AGTTGTTCATCAATGCGCTTTCCGGTGTATAATTGCTGGTTGTCTTGTCCCGACAAGTAACTTCTGCCAGCCATACTCATTCCAAAAGGATAGTAGTGATTTTCCTGAAGAATGTCAGCATCCCCATCATCATCAAGATCCGTGAATACAATTCGGGTACTACCCAGGTGGTCTGTAAGGAAATGATCATACCTGAAGTTGTTGCCTTCGGGAACAAACCTTCCCGTTGCTGTTAGGGCAAAACTGAGCGTGTCATTGTTATAGATAAAAGCACCCATGTATACAGTTGAATCGTTTACCGATCCGCTCTCTTCGATAGCGGTTTTCCATCGGGTTCCGGTGGCGTCGTAAGTGTATCTAATCTTGTCACCACCTGCGAACTCAATTGTCTCTGGTAAATTTAGGAAAAGGATAGAACTGCTGGCCGATAATAAAAATCTTTACCAAAAATAAGATCGAAACAAGAGAAATTGTTCGTTTCATAGGTTCGAGAAATACTGTTTTATTTAGAGATCAATCTGATGAGTCTTTACATACAAATGCAGAAATCCTAAAAATGTAAGCTATCGAATTTCATTTTTTTGATGAATATTTTCAACTGAGTCTTTTGAGATGGTTTTTTTGCCGGGCTTAGCAGAGATGGCTATATAATTTGTAATTTGCCTGTATGCTGGAAAAATTCAGGTCATATAATGAAGAACACGGGCTTCTGCGGTACGGACAGCGGGTATTGCTGGCTGTAAGCGGCGGGGTGGATTCGGTGGTAATGGCCCATCTATACGCAGAAACTGATTTTGAATGTGCAATTGCCCACTGCAACTTCCAACTCCGGGGTGAGGATTCGGATGCGGATGAGGCTTTTGTGCGATCACTGGCAGCAAGGCTTGAGATGCCGGTCTATGTGGAGCGGTTCGATGTGGACCGGGAGATGGAGGAGCGGGGAATCTCCCTGCAAATGGCTGCCAGGGATTTACGGTATAACTGGTTCTTATCGCTTGCCTCTGAGCAAAACTTCGATGCCATTGCAACTGCCCACAACCTGAACGATTCGGTGGAAACCTTTTTCCTGAACCTTGCCCGGGGAACCGGGATAAGAGGACTCACAGGGATTCCCGAACGGAACGAGCAAATTATAAGACCCATCCTTTTTGCTTCGCGAAAGGAAATTGCGGCATTTGCCCATGCGAAGAATATCCATTTCAGGGAGGATTCCAGTAACCGGGAAACGAAATACCAGCGTAACAAGATTCGACATGATGTGATTCCATCTCTTGAGCAGATCAATCCATCCTTCATCAATACAATGGCCTCCAACATGGAACGTATGCTGGAGTTAAAGGAGATTGTTGAGCGAAGTGTGGACGGATTAAGGGAAGAGATTTTTCAAAGGGTCTCCGGGGAGATACACATTGATACTATCCGCCTTATAAAGCTGGATCCTGTACAAACCTGGTTGTATGAGTTATTCGCTCCCTTTGGATTCACCAGGGGGCAATGCAAGGAAATTGAACAGCTCCTTCAATCCGAATCCGGGAAACGCTTCATCTCCCCTTCTCACCAGCTCTTCAAAGATAGAGATCAGCTGATCCTTGTGGAATCAAAGAAGGACGCTTTTGAACGATACTACCTTGATAAACCGGAGAATACCTCATCCCTTCCCTTCTCAATGAATGTGGAGGTGATGGACAGGACGGAACTTGGGAAGATTCCGTCAGACAGCCATAGCGCCTGCCTCGATTACGATCAAATTCAGTTTCCACTGACCATTCGCCACTGGCTTTCGGGTGACTATTTCTACCCGCTGGGAATGGACCAGATGAAAAAGCTGAGTGACTTTTTTGTGGATGAAAAAGTGCCGGTTCCCGAAAAGGAACGTACCTGGATCCTGGCCAGTGGCAAAAAGATTGTCTGGATCATGGGACGGCGTATCGATCACCGCTTCCGAATTACAGAAAATACAAGTCGCGTGCTACTTCTGAGGCTCCAGCCCGATATTTCCCCGTAATTTCGCGAGGAAAGCTTTCAGTTTTTTCTTGTCCCTGGCTTTGATCATTTCGGTTAGGGAGCTCATCTCCTTATTAATGCGTTCAACCTGTTCGAGGCTGTGAGGACTCAGCAGGATCTCAGACAAAAGGAAATCATCCTCTGAGAACAAGCCCTTGGCAATATCAAAATGTTTCTTGAAGGTGGTTCCGGGGGCCTCCTGCTCCTTCATACTGGCTGCAAAGACCATCGTCGAGGCAAAGGGAATGGAGAGAGAATAAGCAATGGTTTCGTCATGCTCCTGGAAGGAATATTCGAAAATCTTAAGATTCAAGCTGCTGTAAAACTCCCTGAAGAAGGCCTTTCCCTCCTCATCCGATTCGGTTATTATAATTGCATTTTCATTGCTCAGTTCTTTTACATTGCCGAAAGTTGGACCAAACATGGGGTGGGTGGAGACAAAGCGGCGACCTAGCTTCTGGTAATACTCAGCCAGTCCGTTTTTCACCGAGGTGATATCGGCTATGATACAATTCTCGGGCAGGTAAGAGATTAACTCATCGAAAACCGGCAGGGTCTTTTCCAGGCTGACCGCATTAATTAGCAAAGCGGGAGTGAAATCAAGGATTTCCTCATAATAGAGAAACTTCCTGGAGTTAAAAAAATACTTCAGTTTACTCCGGTCGGTATCATAAACCCCTACTTCGTAATCAAGGCAGAGTGACTCCACCAACCATGAGCCCATGTTCCCGGCTCCGATAATTGCAATACGCATGCGCTTGTCTCTTATTTTGGTTTATAAATTCTCTCTATCTTTTGTGCCTGCAGCATCAAATCGGCCAATACAACCGCAGCAGCTGCCTCCACAACCACCGGTACACGAAGGGCAATGCAGGTATCATGCCTGCCTTCAATCTCCAGGTCCACCATTTTACCAGAACTCATATTCATGGTGCGCTGCACCTGGTGCGTACTGGAGGTGGGTTTCACAACTACCCTGAAAACAATATCATTTCCATTGCTTATACCTCCATTAATACCACCGGCATGGTTGGTTTCTGTGGCTCCATCAATGGATATAATATTATCATTGTGCTCACTGCCGGTCATTTTCGCTGCCCTGAATCCAACTCCGAACTCAATCCCCTTGATTGCAGGAATACTGAAAATCATATGGCTCATCACTGATTCAACTGAATTAAAAAAGGGTTCACCCAGGGCTACAGGCACCTGGCCAATGGTACATTCCACAATACCTCCTATTGAATCCCCGGCATCCATTGCCTTCTCTACAGCCGCATCAATATCTTCGCTCCCTCCGACTTCCTGAAGTCTTGTTTCAACAAATATGGGGGCTATCATCTTTTTAGCAATCACTCCTGCTGCCACCAGGCCCAGGGTAAGTCTGCCCGAAAAATGTCCCCCGCCACGGTAATCCTGGAACCCTCCAAACTTCTGTTCAGCGGTAAAGTCGGCATGGCCCGGACGTGGCGATTTAATAAGATTGGAATAGTCCCTGGAACGGGTATTGCTATTCTCAAACATAATAATTATCGGGGCTCCTGTGGTAAAATCATTGAATACCCCGCTTTTGATCTTTGGAATATCAGCTTCTTTACGAGGAGTGGTCCCTTTGGCACCACTCTTTCTCCTGGAAAAATCCGCATCAAAGTCGGATAAAAGCAATGGGATCCCGGCCGGACAACCATCAATGACTACGCCGACAGATTCGCCATGGGATTCTCCGAATATACTGATCCTGAATAATGTACCGAATGTGTTCATGATCCGTTTAATAATTTATAAATGGCATTTAATTGAGATGCACTCATCTGTCCTGGTGCCGTTTCACGACCCTCTCCAGGTGAGGCAAAAGTAAACTCCGATCCCAGAAGTGGAGCCGCCACCCTGGTGATGCGTCCGGCATCGCCCATGCCCAGGATAATTTTTCTGCCGGGATAACTGTAAAGATGAAGAAGATTGACCACATCCTCCTGGGTATGAATCCGGGTAGCAATTTTCGCAATCGCTCCTCCCCTTTCGAAGCACGATTCCAACTTGCTCCTTAGCTCCTCATTTCCTGGGGTTCCCTGGAAATCGTGATGGGAAAAGATAACTTCACATCCATATATTTCGGCCATGGGCAGAACACCGGATATATAATCTTCAGAGGATTCCAGTTCCATATCCACGTAATTGGCGCCCAGTTCAATGGCCGCATTCACCAGATCCACCCTCTCCTGATCGGTGTATGTCCCTTTTCTGCAGGTCACAACTGTCTTGATCCCCTTAGGAATATTTGGATATAACTCCGAGGGATGCAGTCCGATCAGATCGAGCCGAAGTTCTATCAGTTGAGCTCCCTCCTCAATACAGGGATGCAGTTGTGACGATTCGCTAATGCTAATACAGATCATGGAGCATAGGTTTTAATTCATGCAGAGGAATGGGCCTGACCACCGCTTTGCCAGGGCCGTCAAGTAGAATAAAATGTATCAAATCCCCGCTTTTTTTCTTGTCTTTCCGGATGTTTGAAAAGATCTTATCTGCATTAAGAGACATCTCAAGGGGGAGTCCGGCCGAAGCGATTACTTTCTCTATCAGGTCTGCATCTGAGGCCTTAAGCATTCCAAGGTTCACCGACAGCCTTGAGGCCAGGACCATTCCCAGGGCCACGGCCTGACCATGAAGGAGTTTCTGGTCACGTTCGATGGCATGACCGATTGTATGTCCAAAATTCAGGAGGCGCCTCAGCCCTGCTTCCTTTTCGTCCTTTTCCACCACATCCACTTTCGCCTTCACCGAGCGGCTTACGACCTCTTCCAGCACTGTATAATCAAGGGCCAGCAATTCGGACATATGATCACTAAGGTAGTGCAGAAAGGCTTCATCCAAAATGGCTCCATATTTAATCACCTCGGCTATTCCCGAGACATACTCCTTCCGTGAAAGGGTTTGCAGCAGATCCAGATCCGCCCATACAAAGGAAGGCTGCCTGATGGTTCCAATCATGTTTTTATAACCATCCAGATTCACCCCGTTCTTTCCCCCGATACTGGCATCCACCTGACCCAACAGCGTTGAAGAAATAAAACCAAAGGGTACCTCCCGAAGGAAGGTGGAGGCTACAAACCCGGCCACATCGGTAGCTAATCCACCGCCGATTCCCACAATCAGGGATGAGCGATCCGCATCGATCTTCACAAGCTCACGATAGAGCTTCTCCACTGTTTGCAAAGTCTTGTAGGACTCCCCAGAGGGAACAACAAGGCTTGTATAACAACCAAAAAGATCGTGATGCTCGCACAATACATTTTCATCAACCAGCAGAATGGGTTTTGGGCTGAGTTTCGCAAGCCCCTGGGAAAGTGCCTTCCCTACTGTTATGGAAGTTGCGCCTGTTGGAGTGGTCAGGTTGATTTGATGCATGATTTAATCTTTATTCATGACACTGGTCTGGTGGTTGATGGACTCCTGGTGAATGGACCTGAAAAGCTTAAGAATAAATTCTTCACTGAGTCCCTTCCGGTTTCCAAGCAGGGTCCGGTTCTTCAACATATCATCCCAGCGCTTTGTTTGCAGGATGGTAATGTTGTTATCTTTTTTATACTGCCCGATTTTAAGGGAGACTTTCATCCGCTCTTCCAGCAGGTTGATGACCCTGTCATCCAGCTTATCAATCTGATCCCGAAGTTCGGCAAGGGTTAACATCAGTTCTTCGTTTACATCAGATTTCCTGAGCACCAGACGGTCTAAGATATTCTTCAGGCCCTGGGGAGTTACCTGCTGGTTTGCATCACTCAGTGCTTTATCCGGATTACAATGGGTTTCGATAATCAATCCGTCGAAGTTCAGGTCCATGGCCTTTTGAGAGATGTCCAGGAGGAAATCCCTGTTTCCGCAGATGTGACTGGGATCGGTAATAATCGGTAAATCAGGAATTCGCCTTCTCAATTCAATCGGAAGCTGCCATTGAGGAATATTCCGGTAGAGGGTCTTATCATACGAAGAGAATCCACGATGAATAGCAGCCATCTGCTTAATTCCGGCATTGTTTATTCTTTCAATGGCACCTATCCACAACTCTACATCCGGATTCACCGGATTTTTAACCATCACAGGGATATTAACACCCCTGAGGCTGTCGGCAATATCCTGCACTGCAAAAGGATTGGCCGAGGTACGGGCCCCGATCCAGATGATATCCACTCCATATTTCAGGGCTTCATACACATGTTTCACATTGGCTACCTCGGTGGATACCAGCATCCCGGTCTCCTTCTTTACGGTCTGTAACCACTTCAGGCCCTCGGAGCCCACACCCTCAAAAGCATTAGGACGTGTCCTGGGCTTCCATATTCCGGCCCTGAAAATTTTGATCCCCATCTCGGCCAGGGGTATGGCCGTCTTCATTACCTGCTCCTCTGTCTCTGCACTGCAGGGCCCGGCCATAATGATGGGTTTTGAAAAAACCTCATCTTCGAACTTCATCGGTTCTAACTGAACATCTACTACCATATCTGATTTTTATTCTATTACTGAATTTCCTTTTATATATTCTCCCAGAATTCCCAATGAGGGTGTAAACGGCCTGATTGCTTCCAGCGATTTCTTATACATATCGTAATCCTTTATTTCCACATCCACGAAAAACATATATTCCCAGTCTTTTCCAGGGATGGGCATGGATTGTATCTTGGCCATATTAATCTCATAAAAGGAGAGAATGGACAGGATTTTTGAAAGTGATCCGAACTTGTGAGCAACTGTAAAATGGATGGAAGCCTTATTCACTTCACCTGCGGCTACATTCTGCCCGTTCTCTGAAAGTATCAGGAAACGGGTATAATTCATTTTATTTGTTTCAATGCTTTCTGCAAGGATATTCAACCCATACTTATCAGCTGCCAGTTTACTTGAGATTGCTCCGGTATCCATCAACTTCTTTTTAGCAATGTCCTCGGCGCTCAAAGCCGTATCAATGCTCTCAATAAGCCTGATTTCGGGATAAGCATCAAAGTAGTTCTGACACTGAAGAATCGCCATGGGGTGTGAATATACCTCCTTTAGCTGCGAAAGCGCTACTCCCGGCATAGCCACAAGATTCTGCTTGATTCTCAGAAATATCTCACCTGTGATGTGCATTTTCGTGTTGATAATCAGATTATAGTTGGGAATGATGCTCCCGGCCAGTGAGTTTTCAATGGCCATTATCCCATAATCCGACTTCCGGTCCTTCAGTGACGAGACCATATCCCTGAAGGTATTCCTTGGCAGAATTATAATTTCCTCATTTTCAAAATAGTGATGGGCTGCAATTTCATGAAAAGCACCGTATCCACCCTGTATCGCAATTGTCTTTGCCATAGCCTAAAAACAAAAAACCCGACTTCTAGCCGGGTACCAAATGTATAAAACAAGCCCGACCAGTTATCTACCAGTAAAAAAATAAAAGTAATATACGCTGTTTATGCGGGCCATTGAATTTTTTTAACGGTGTAAACCTAAGCAATTAATAGCAGAAAACCAAGTATCATTACGATATGTAAGATATCTGGCAAAATAATAATCTTTTGTTAATATTGAACCCATGAATATCAAAGAGCGCTATGAAAAAGTCATTGCCTGGTTCACTGAAACCATGCCTGTTGCGGAGACTGAACTGGACTACAATGATCCCTTTGAATTACTTGTGGCTGTTATCCTGTCAGCCCAATGCACCGATAAAAGAGTAAACCTTATAACACCTGGACTTTTAAAAAAGTTCCCGGATGTATACGCACTTGCCCAGGCCGAAGTAGAACAGATTTTCGAGCTTATAAAAAGCTGCTCCTATCCCAACAACAAGGCTAAACACCTCCAGGGAATGGCCAGGATGGTGGTTGATAAGTTCGATGGAAGCATCCCCGACAACATGGATTCTCTCCAAAAACTACCTGGAGTTGGAAGAAAAACAGCCAATGTGATCCTTTCTGTTGTATTTAAGCAGCCTGCCATGGCTGTGGATACTCATGTTTTCAGGGTGGCTGCCAGGATAGGTCTTACTACCGGAGCAAAAGACCCCTATGAAACTGAAATGCAGCTGATCAGGCATATTCCTGATAAGGATATTCCACGGGCCCACCACTGGCTGATTCTTCACGGAAGATATGTATGTACAGCACGAAACCCCTCCTGTGAAAGCTGTGGTCTAAGCGAACTGTGCAGGTACGTTGAAAAGAAAAGGAAAAGTTGAAAAGCATTTTTTATACATTTGATCAACATCTTTCAAATGTCTAATGCGTAGCGCAAGTACTTATATAATTCTCTTTGTTCTCCTGGTCACCGGGACTTCAGCCTCCACTCCATCCATTGACTTTGGGACCGGCAGATATAACAATGTATGCAAAGCCCTCCAGAACGATGTCCTGCTCTACTTTGTTTTTGTCGATACCCGGTCTACATATCCCTGGAGCGAATTCGACATTCTCACAACCATGGACTCCATTCGTACGGCTACACGCTGGCTGGAGGCTGAAGCTGAAGCGCATAATATCCCCCTTCGCATTAAAACCGACTTTTATATAGGGGATGAATTTACAACCATACAGAAGAATCTCCCACGAAAAAGTGTGAATGAAACCATCAATGAGCTGAAGCTTACCGAGGGTATGAAATCACTGAGTCGTTGGGGAGATAACATCTCAAGAACCATAGGGCAATCCTTATATTTAAAGAAAAAAGACGGGATCCCTTCTCAAAAGCAACCGGGAACAAAAGAGCGCCTTATCGCTTTCCTCAGGGATGAATACCAGGTGGAGAGCGTGGCTCTTATGTTTATGCTTAATAACTATTTCAAAACCGACATATCCCTGGCGGCTAACACATTACACAATGAGGATGTAGAGTTCGCTGTTGTAAGTTATAAATACCCTTCGGAGATTGCGCATAGTTTTTTGCATCTTTACGGAGCGGCTGACCTGCATGAAACGCATTTCAGACGAAACAAGCGAAATCTGAAACTGGCCGGTGAAGCTTTCCCTGATGATATTATGACAGATGTATATGCAAGGCCCCTTGTTGATCTTGAAATTGGCGAGTATACACAATATATGATTGGATGGACCGAAGAACTGGCAAAGGAATACGAACCATTGATGACTGAAAGATTTACGCTTTTTAAATAAAAAAAAAGTGTTATTTTTACTTCTGTATGGCAGTTGATGTACATAATTAATAAACTAGCTTACCTATGAACCGTAACCAATTATTATCCGGTAAATTCTTTCTTCTTTTATTTGTCTCTTTAAGCCTGGTGCTTGTTAGTTGCAACCAGGGAACAAAAAAGGCAGAAGAAGGAACGGGGGATTTTGAAGCATCTGGCAACCTGGATGCAGAGACCCAGGAGCAATTGAACACCGCCAAACGGATCTTCTACTCGCTGCCTTCTCCCCTGGAGACAGCCATGCTGATCAAAAATGCCGGTGCTGTATACAATGAGGAGTTACTCAACCCCCCTGCTAATACATCCCTGTATATAACAGCCAAAAGTAAAGCTTTGAACCTAGGTATTTATTCTACCGACCTGAGCTATGCCAGCCTTTTTGACCAGACCCAGGCAACCTTGGATTATATAGGAGCTGCCAAAGAGATGGCCGATGGGCTCAATATCCTGGATGCCATTGATGAAACAACCATTACCACTCTGGAAGAAAACATAAATAACCGGGAGATGATTATAGACATCATTTCAGAAACACTTATGAATTCCAGTTCTTTCCTAAAGGAAAATGGATTGGAGGCCACTGCATCAGTTGTCCTGGTAGGAGGATGGATGGAAGGACTCTATATTTCAACCAACCTGGTGGATGACACCAAGCTTAAAGGCAACAAACTGGTTGAAAGGATCGTTGATCAGAAGCTTTCTCTCGACATCATGATCAACCTGCTCATGCAGTCTCCCGAAGATGAAGACGCTATGGCTGTGCTGGATGATGTAAAAGTATTGAAAGTTATTTTCGATAAAATTACAATTGAGCAAGGAGAAGTAACCGCCATTGAGGACCCTGATACCAACGTCACTACACTCAAATCAGATTCATCCATAAAGATTCCCAGGGATGTGTTCCAGGAATTGAAAGCGAAAGTTGCCGAGATCCGTAGTAGCTACATATCTTAAACCCATAAGAAGATGACTAAAAAGGGCATTTTATTTTTATCCCTGTTTGTTTGCATGATCGCCTTGCCAATGGCACTGAACGGACAATGTAAGCAGTTTGCAAAAAACACATGCAAACCCGGACTGGACCCCTATCAGCATGATGGCAACTACGATGCAGCTGCTTTATTGGTAGAGGGAGAAGAGGCAGATATGTACCGTGTTCTGCATTCTGATATAAATTATAGAATCGGAGTTTGCGGATCGGGAAACCTCTCTTCAATTCACTTTAAAGTAGAGGACGTAAGGGACAATTATAAAGTGATTTACGATAACAGCGAACACGATTTCGAATGGAAATGGGATGTTAAACTGGAATCGAGCCGTCAACTCCGAATCGTTGTGATGGTGCCCGTGTCGGATGAAAATACTTCGTCCCCCGAAGAGGGATGTGTATCTGTAATGATTGGATCAACCGATTTCTAATTACCGGAACTCTTAATTTGTTTAACATGACTAAGAAAGGCATTCTCTATCTAAGTATATTGGCCAGCCTGATTGTTTTCCCCACTGTGCTAAATGCACAGTGTAAACAATTTGCAAAAAACACCTGTAAAGTAGGACTGGAACCATACCAGCACGATGGCAATTATCACGCTGCACTATTAATTGAAGGAGAGGAAGCTGAACTCTATAAAACATTCTATTCCGACAGGGAATACAGGATCGGAGTATGTGGCGCACCAAACCTGGATCGAATCGAATTTAAGGTAATAGACTCCAGGAGCGGTAAAGTTATTTATGACAACAGTCAGCACGACTATGAATGGAAATGGGACTTTAAGCTGGAGTCGAGCCAGCAGTTGAAGATTATGGTCAGGGTACTTGCCCCTGAAGGAAATGTGGAAGAGCCGGAGGAAGGTTGCGTGGCAATCATGTTTGGCTCGAAGGATGATTAGGATAGCGCATTACAATATCATTTTTATTAAACCTTAAAGGGTTGCCCGTAAGTTGCGGTCAACCCTTTTTATTTATACTGTCAATTGCACTAACACTAAACTATTCAAACAATGGACCCCGAACAGAATCAGTATCATTTCAGCTTTTTTAAACCTTCCACAGAAAGTGCCAGGCATAACAGGAACATGGTCCTGCAACTTATCCTGATCTGGGCTGTGGCTATCTTCGGATTTCAGATCCTGCTAAAAATCATTGAAAAACCAACTCCGGAAGCCGCTTTCCTTTTGTATGAACAAAGCTGGCCAAAGATTGAATCGGGTCAGGCCCAGATAACAGACTTCCAAAATTCGGCACAGGCTGCCTTGTCTGTACTGGGGAAAGTACATATCCAACCCGAATACCGTGCTGCCCTGGATAATGCAGTCAGCTATTTAGCCTGGCAAATTGCCGACAGCATCCAAAAAACCGAACTTTTAGCAGCGCTAAGCGATTTTGAATCGATCGCCGCAGAAATCGAATTAATTACTGACGAGAACTACCTGGCAAAAAAGGAAGTTCTCATCCCAATACTTGGGGAGCTCTATGCCCTTGCCCCCTCCGACGTAAGACAGAAAATAGCCCCCCTGGAGGTTCATACCTCACTATTGGAGTCTTTTGATAATGAAAGCCGGGAAGTATTTGTGGAAGCCATGGAATTATACCTTATACATAACCAATCTGTTCTTACAGATTTCAAATTCCTGGGCTTTCCTTTCCACTACTTCTACACTGCCGTATTCCTGCTGATCCTTTTTGTGGGGCTCTGCTGGTTGTATTGTGTCCGCACCGACATGTTTAACAAAAAATATGGCATTGAAGAGTAATCCCAACATTCATCATTCAAAAGACAATAATCATGAAAAAAATATTGATCCCCTCAATTTTACTTGCCTCTCCCACCTTGCTCCAGGCGGCTACCGCTGCAACACAGCTGGAGGGTGGTTTTAAAGTCGGACCGGCCATTATCCTGATCACCATTCTGATCCTCTTTGTAATGGTTGGGATCGTTTTCAGAGCAAAAGATACAACAGACTTCTACGCAGCAGGAAGAGGAATCTCCAAGGTGGGTTCAGGAATGGCCATTGCATCCAACTGGATGAGTGCTGCATCCTTCCTGGGAATGGCTGCACTGATGTACGGATCGGGATACCACGGACTAGCTTACGTGGTTGGCTGGACTGGTGGTTATGTTTTACTGCTGATCCTGATGGCCGGACAAATACGGAAATACGGAAAGTATACAGCGGCTGACTTTATTGGCGATAGATATTACTCTAAAGGTTTGCGGGCAGTGGGTGCAATTATTGCCATCCTGATCTCCATTTCATATTGCGTGGGACAGTTTGGAGGTATCGGACTCATGTTCAAATGGATTTTAGGTATCGAATACAGTTTGGCCGTTATCATTGGTGGTACAGTGGTACTCTCCTACACCCTGATCTCGGGAATGCTTGGTGTAACTAAAAATATGCAGATCCAGTATGTAATCATCATTATCTCATTCATTATACCGCTTTTTCTTCTGACCTTCAAGTTTGACTACTTCTGGTTATTGCCACAAATCGGCTATGGTTCAGTTGTTTCAGATGCTGTAAGTGGACTCCCGGTTAAGGAAATCGAGGGTCTTTATAATTCCCTGGGACATGCCTATGCTGCAGTTCCGGTACCTGAGTTTGCCATGCCCTGGGATCCTCCTACGGGAAAAACATTCTTCCAGTGGATGGCCATTGCCTTTTCCCTGATGATTGGGACGGCCGGACTCCCCCATGTGATCCAGCGCTTTTACGTGGTTCCTAAGGCCAGGGATGCAAGGTGGTCGGTTGTGTGGGGACTCTTTTTCATTTGCATCCTTTACTGGAGTGCCCCGGCCTATGCGGCTTTCGGGAAGCTTCTCTCTCTGAATCCCGAAGTCGGGACCCTGGCCAAGGATGCCATCGTGGTTTATACTGCCCAGCTGGGTAACCTGAACCGGCTTGTAGTCGGACTTCTTGCTGCCGGAGGAGTTTCAGCTGCATTTTCAACCGTCTCGGGTCTCCTGGTTGCCGGATCATCTGCCTTTGCACATGACCTCTATGTGAAGGTTATCAATCCGGCTGCCAGTCAGAAAAGCCAGTTGCTTTATGCCAGGCTTGGAACCGTTCTGATGGCCATTATTGTGACACTGATTGCATTAAAGAATTTCGCACTTATAGGCCAGCTGGTGGCAGTAGCATTCTCACTTGCAGGCTGTACCATCTTCCCCCTCTTCCTCCTTGGAATCTGGTGGAGTGGCTCTAACCGCGCCGGTGCCACTGCCGGCCTGATCACAGGAGGTACCATCTCCCTCATTGCCATCACGTACTTCATTGCCGGAAAATCAGGAGTAAGCCTTCCGGCACATGAATTTATATCCTATTGGCTTGAGGCATGGTATTTTGCCTGGATAGGGGCACCACTGGCCATCATTGTTCATATAATTGTATCAAAATTCACAAAGGAAACTCCACTGGAAATCAGGAAATTCCTTGTTGAGCAGGTACACAGTTAATGAGTATCTCAATATCAAAACCTGTAAGGACTCTCATCCTGGTAATGCTTGTGGTGGTAATCACCGGGGTGATCATTGCACGCTCCTACTATGGGAATATCAACCGGGCAGTGGATCCGAGGATCACCCCTGCCAGAGCGCTTTATGGCCAGTATGATGAACTTGCCAGGCTGGGCAACTTCTATGAAATATTCGAGCTCCTGGATTCCATTGAGCTTATATACGACGCAACTGAACACTACCGGCAATCCTATGAAATCGGGGTTATTGAAAACAACAGGGCCGCTGCTTTGCTGACCATTGCCCTGTACGGAGATAGTATTGCACTGGAAAAGAACCCACTTTCTGGCTATGATTCCGATTCCATTGTAAAGCTTGCGAAGATGCATGCCTTGAAAGCAATCACCATCTACGAAACCTGGGGCCGCAAATTTGAGGGGATGAATGAAAAGGAAATCAGTTCCAGGATCGAAGCCGGATTCATTGAGGGTTTTGGGGATCTGAATCCTGAACAGGTGAATCGCTACCTTAAAAACAGGGTCCGGGAAATCGAAGCTGCACTGAATGAAAATAGCCGCAGGCTCTCGGTATGCCATACCAATCTGGGGGTGATCTATCGTCACCAGGAAAACTACGTGGATGCAGTGAAGCAGTACGATATAGCCCTTACCCTCTGGGACCGGAATCTGGATGCGGAGAATAATCTGAATAAGTTGCTGAATAAGCCCCTTAAAAAACGAAATTTAATACAGAAACTTTTCCCACCAGAACGGGAAGAATGAAAAGAATGTATATCATGAAAAGAATTACAACTGTAATGCTAATGATCCTGATGATACAGGGATTATGGGCTCAGGCTGAGGAAAAAGCAGAAGAGAATAAATTCGGGGTGAAGATCTCCGGTTTTGTTAAAAATGATTTCTTCTACGATACCCGGCAAACCGTAGCAGCGCGCGAGGGCCATTTCCTGCTCTGGCCTTCAGCGGTAGATCTGGATGAAAATGGCGAGGATATCAATGCCGGGGCCAATTTCAATATGCTGGCCATTCAGTCCAGACTAAGCTTAGCCATTTCGGGACCGGATGCATTCGGGGCCAAGACATCGGGATTGATTGAAGGGGATTTTTTCGCCCAAAGTAATGATAACATTGATCTTTTCAGACTCAGGCACGCCTTCCTGAAACTAAGCTGGACCCATATCGAGGTGCTGGCAGGCCAGTACTGGAACCCGCTTTTCGTAACAGACTGTTTCCCGGGCACCGTTTCATTCAATACAGGGACCCCCATGCAGTCCTTCTCCAGGAATCCGCAAATCAGGGTCGCTTTTAAAGCCGGGGGATTAAAGCTCACAGCAGCGGCACTCTCCCAGCGGGATTACTCCAGTCTGGGTCCTTCCGGAGCGAGTTCGAGCTACCTGAGAAATTCAGCCATACCCGATATGCACCTGCAGGCCCAGTATGGCTTCAGCAACGAATCCGGTTCCGGTTTGGTGGCTGGTGCTGGTCTTGCCTATAAAACCCTGGTACCCCGTCTATCATCCACCAACCTGTTGGGAGAAACCTATAAAGTAGATGAAAAGGTGGGTGGACTAACTGCCATGGCCTTTGCGAAACTCTCCACTAAGCCTGTCACCGCCAAAGTACAGGTTCGTTATGCAGAAAACATCTCCGATTTGCTGGCCATAAGCGGATTTGCTGTGACTGCAATCTCCAATCCTCTTACAGGTGAATATTCGTATACGCCGTTGAAAGGCTTGACTTTCTGGGGCGAAGTGCATACAAACGGAAATCCACAGGTGGGTGTTTTTGGCGGACTTACCATAAACAACGGCACAAAGGAGGAAATGGGCAGTGTGCTCTACCCGGTATACGGTCGTAGCACCAATATTCGTTCGCTCTTCAGGATTGCTCCCCGGGTTATCTACAATGCCGGTAAAGTCCGGCTTGCACTTGAACTGGAGTACACATCTGCGGCCTACGGACAAGATTATAACACCTTCTATATTCCGGATCAAACCACTGTGGCAGCTAACCTGAGAACACTGTTGGCGATATATTACTTTTTCTGAGTGCCTCAGAAAAAGTAAGTAAGTAAGTAAGTAAGTAAGTAAGTAAGTGAGTAAGTAAAGTGCTTGCTGCGCAAGCGTAAGTGGGTAAGGATGTTATCAGACAAATAATTTGGGGAGGAGGTAGTGGCCCGTATGGGTACTTTCGGGCATGGCTTCGGGAATACCTTCATATACAATCTTTCCGCCCCGGCTCCCTCCTTCGGGTCCGAGGTCTATGATCCAGTCGGCGCACTTTATTACTTCCAGGTTGTGTTCAATGACCAGCACGCTATGCCCTTTTTCAAGGAGAGACTCCATGGATGAAAGCAACAATGAGATATCATGCATATGAAGACCGGTGGTGGGCTCGTCAAATATGAACAGAACCTTTTCATTATCGGAGTCCTTACTCAGGAAATAGGCAAGCTTTACACGCTGACTCTCTCCTCCACTCAGAGTGCTTGAGGATTGACCCAGTTTCACATAACCAAGTCCCACCTGCTGCAGGGGTTTCAGTTTACGGGTGATAATTCTATCACTGGAGCCTTCTCCCTCACTGAAAAACTCAATAGCCTCATTGATGGTCATCTGCAAAATGTCATATATATTCCGTTGCCTGTATTCCACATGGAGAACTTCATCCTTAAACCTTTTACCATGACAACTCTCACAAACCAGCCTCACATCGGCCATGAATTGCATTTCAACTTTAGTCTCACCCTCTCCCTGGCATTCATCACACCTTCCACCGTCAATGTTGAATGAGAAGTGGGAAGCTTTAAATCCATTAATTTTGGATGCTTGCTGAGCTGCAAATAATTTACGAATCTCATCGAAGGCTTTCAGATAAGTTACCGGATTGGAACGGGACGATTTCCCTATGGGATTCTGATCTACAAATTCGACCCGGTCGATAAGGTGAAGATCACCCTCAAGAAGGTCATGCTTACCCGGTTTTTCCCCGGCACCATTGATCTTCTTATTCAGAGCGGGATAAAGAATCGAACTAACCAGGCTCGATTTCCCCGAGCCACTGACCCCGGTAACCACCGTAAACACATTCAAAGGAAACTTCACATCAAGACCCTTCAGGTTATTCTCCCTGGCACCGCTAATTTTCAGATAGTTGCTCCACTTTCGCCTTGAGGTTGGAACCGGAATTTGCTCCAATCCATTCATATACCTGGCGGTCAGGCTTTTATTATCCTTCAGCAGGTCCTTGTCGCTGCCTTCAAAGACAACCTCTCCCCCATGCCTTCCGGCCATGGGCCCCATATCGATTACATGATCAGCTGCCTTGATGATCTCCTCATCATGCTCTACAATCAACACCGTATTTCCAAGTTGCTGAAGTTCCCTCAGGACCCCAATCAACTGCTCGGTATCTCTCGAATGCAGTCCAATACTGGGTTCGTCTAAAATATAAAGAGATCCCACGAGACTACTTCCCAGGGATGTTGCAAGGTTGATACGCTGACTCTCCCCGCCTGACAAGGTAGAAGACAAACGGTTCAGGGTCAAATATCCCAACCCTACGTTTGTCATAAACCTGATCCTTGTATTTATTTCCTTCAACAACCTAAGCGACACCTCTCTTTCCTTCCTGGGCTGTTTAAGGTTTGAAAAAAACTGTTCAAGCTCTGTTATAGGCATTTGAACCAGTTCAGAAATCATTTTTCCTCCCACTTTTACATAGTCTGCCTCTTTTCTCAGGCGGCTTCCCCCACATTCGGGACAGGTAGTTTTTCCCCGGTAGCGAGAAAGCATTACCCGGTATTGAATTTTATACTTCTTCGCCTCAAGGTGATCAAAAAACTTATGGATGCCTTTAAAATATTTGTTTCCGGTCCACAGCAGTTTCTGCTGCTCCTCTGTTAGCTTGTGTATGGGCTCATGAATGGGGAAATCGAACTGTGCTGCATTCATCAATAGTTTTTCCTTCCACCTCTTCATTTTCTCTCCCTTCCAGCAAACAATGGCATCATCATAAACCGACAGGCGCCTGTCGGGAATCACCAGATCCTCATCAACTCCCATTAGCTTCCCATATCCTTCACAGGCGGGGCAGGCCCCAAGAGGATTGTTAAAACTAAAAAGGTGCTCTGAGGGTTCCTCAAACTCTATTCCGTCTGCTTCAAAGCGGGTTGAGAAGTCATTCATATCTCCACTTTCAGGGTCCCATAAGGTACAACGGCCATGTCCCATCTGCAGGGCAGTCTGCACCGAATCGCCAAAACGGGAGACTGAATCCTCATCACTTTGTACAACGATCCTGTCTACGACGAGGTTCAATGCGTGTTTCTCCAGATTCTTTCCACCTTTCATCTCTTCCAGAGAGACAATTTCATTACCCACCTTTGCACGGCTCATACCCTGTCCTGCATAGATATCCAGCTGATAATCGATCTCCTTATCCCCCTGTAGTCTGACCAAGGAGAGAATCACGAGACGTTTCCCCTGTTCCTGGGAGAGAATGTAGTCAACCACATCGGCAACGGTGTGCCTTTTTACAAGTTCCCCGGAAACCGGAGAATAGGTCTGGCCAGCACGAGCATAAAGTAATTTGATATAATCGTAAATCTCAGTCGAAGTGCCAACCGTTGAACGGGGATTCCTGGTATTGACGCGCTGTTCGAGGGCAACTGCTGGTGGAATCCCATGGATGAAGTCCACATCAGGCTTATCAATACGCCCTAAAAACTGCCTGGCATAGGCAGACAGACTTTCCACATACCTTCTCTGTCCTTCGGCATACAGGGTATCAAAAGCCAGGGATGATTTCCCTGATCCTGATAAGCCCGTGATGACCACCATCTGGTCCCTTGGTATGCGAATTTCAACATCTTTGAGGTTGTGAACCCTTGCTCCTTTTATATGTATCTCCTGGTCGTTAATAGCTGGCATCATATTTGCACCAAAAGTACTATATTTTGCAGAAACAATTATTTTTACTTTCTTGCATTCATTAATAATAGCTAAAAAAACTCGCCTATAGAACACCTCTACGCTTAACCAACAGGACGAAAGCTTTGAAAAAGAGAGAATTGAATGACCAGGAATTGGTTCAAGCATACATCAAAGGTGATCCATCAGCCATTGAAACTTTAATTACGCGGCACCGCAGTAAGGTGTACACGTATATATTACTTACAATTAAGAATCAGCAGCTTGCTGAAGATCTTTTTCAGGAGACTTTTATTAAAGTCATCCAGTCTCTTCGTGGAGGTAAATATAAAGACAACGGCCGCTTTCTCTCCTGGGTAATACGCATTGCACACAACCTGATTATTGACCATTTCAGGAAGGAGAAACAAATGAATTCGGTTTCCAATGACGATACAGAGGTAGATCTTCTCAACAGCAAGAAGTTTTCGGACAAAAATATTGAGGAGATTATCGTAAGCAGCCAGATAAAATCAGAACTCAGGACCCTGATAAACGAGCTACCAGCAGATCAGAGGGAGGTTGTTCTTCTCAGGCATTACGGTGAATTAAGTTTCAAAGAGATCGCCGACCAGACTGGCGTAAGCATCAATACAGCTCTCGGAAGAATGCGTTACGCCCTGATCAACCTTCGTAAGATGATCGCTGATAGAGAGCTTTCTCTTACGGTTTATTAAGATTCTTTTACATTTTATTACAATATCCAGATCAAAAGGACGTTCTATAGGTGGAAAACCTATTAAAACTGCCTATGGTAAAAGTTTCTACCCTATTTCACCGGGTGGACGGATTTGATGACAAAAACACATCAAGCGACACCCGGAAACTTTCTGATCAACTTTTAGAAACCCAATTTTTAACAGATTTACTGGAACCTCTGTTGTTTGATCCGGGAGATGAAATTATGCAGCGCATATTGCGCGAAATCTGATTCACAGGCCATCCGCCACGGCGGTTGGCCTTTTTTATTAGACCATATAACCATCTTATCTCAGCATATCCCTTCGGTGCTTAAAACCTTTGAGTACAAAGGTTTATAGGCTTCTCCTGAATATACTGAGATAGGTATGTAGACTCTTCCTGATTTACTGATAGATAATAATGATCAATGGAAATCAAAAGGCATCGCAAAACGGTGCCTGAGTGATCAGCGGGTTCAAGATGGGAAAGGCATATTTAATACCGAAATGGCGGAGCTGATATGAACACCGGCTGTTTCGGTACGAAGACGGGATTCTCCAAGGTGGAGGGGCCTGTACCCCGCCTTAATGGCTGCTTCCAGTTCTTCTTCGGTAAAATCGCCTTCGGGACCAACCAGGATGGTATATCTGCCCGTGGGTTCAAGATCGGTCAGGGAGAGGCGGTCAAGCGGGTAACAGTGTGCTATAGCCAGGGTACCTTCACGCTCCTGTTTCAGGAAATTTTCAAAAGGAACAGGATCCGACAAAACCGGTTTAAATGCTTTCAGAGACTGCTTCATGGCCGAAACCAGGATTCGGTCCAATCGCTCCATTTTAACCTGCTTACGCTCAGTCCGGTGACACATCAGGGGTGTAATCATTGAAATTCCAATCTCAGTAGCCTTTTCCAGGAACCATTCAAAGCGGTCCATATTCTTTGTGGGAGAGATCGCTATGTGAAGCTCGTAAGGAAGTGGCTTGTAATTCCTGGTATGCGTACTGATTGACAGCAAGCAGCGCTTGGGATGATCATCCCGGATCACCGCTTCATACCATCCTCCATCCCCATCTATCAGAACCACAGTATCTCCAACCACCAGCCTCAGTACCCTGACGGCATGCTTCGACTCCTGCTCCTCAAGAACAAGGACATCCCCTGTGATATTTGGTGTATAGAACAGATGCATAAGAAATATTTGAACTTAAAAATAGTAAATTAACAGGCTAAAGCTTCATTGATGTTCAAAATAGGCCTGCTCTCCGACACCCATGGATTCTATGACCCGCGCATTGCTAAGTATTTCAATGAGGTGGATGAGATCTGGCATGCGGGCGATGTAGGTGATTATGAGGTGATTTTAAAGCTGAACATGATCGCCCCTGTCATTGCAGTGTATGGAAATATTGACGGGACTCCCATACGTTCAAGGTTTCCGGGGCACCAGAGACACACCAGAGCGGGTGTGGATATCTGGATGACGCACATCGGGGGCTATCCGGGTAACTACGACCGCAGAGTAAAAGAGGAGATCTATGCATACCCTCCTGGCCTTTTTATTTCAGGACATTCTCACATCCTGAAAGTAATGCCCGATAAAAAAGGGGGATTCCTGCACATGAACCCGGGATCGGCCGGGCGCTATGGCATGCACAAGGTACGTACGCTGATCCGCTTCGAAATAGAAGGCGGACGGGTAGGCAATGTGGATGTGATTGAATTGGGCACCCGGTCTGCTAATCCTCCTCAAACTCCAGGAAACGTTCTATAAAGAGAGACATCCTCCTCTGTGCAGCAAGACTGTAAACATATCCTGGCTGGCCGGGACTGGACTTAATCCTCCTTTCATTTGTCTTCAGTTCAAATACGATGTTATTAAATTTACTGTTGGAGGAGAGTACCTGTAATCCTCCCGGCGAGTAGGCAATATAATACCAGGTTTTGGAATCCATCCTCAGGTAGATATCAAATATATCACCCGATCCCTTTTCTACAAGTTCCACATAGGCATCAACTTTCTTATTAATCTGAATATTGCCGATATTACCAATTCCCACCTTACCATTATATCTGAATGACCTGGTCTCCTGGTTCCATTTCAATGG
>CAZRPW010000075.1:0-21579 GCA_964601975.1 uncultured Bacteroides sp. | reverse complement strand
TTACTATTTGCTATTTACCATTTACTATTTACCCATTTACTATTTCCCACTTACCCACTTACCTATTTACCACTTACCTATTTACCCATTTACTATTTGCTATTTGCTATTTACTATTTACCCATTTACTATTTCCCATTTCCCATTTCCCATTTAATTTTGCCCTGCAAAATTAAATCGGCATATCCAACCAAAAGAACCTCCCCAGCCCGACTCCAAAAACAATCATCCCCATCAGCCCGTGCAGCACGGCTGTGAAAAGTACGCTGCGGGTTCTCCGGTAGACCCCGGCAAACCAGATGCCCCCCATAAAGGTAAGAATCATTGACACCGGATCGTAGTAGACTATATGTAAAAATGAGAAGCTAAGTCCTGATAAAAGAATACACAGCCAGTCGGGACCAAAAAGTTTCTGATAGCGCCGGAACAGGAAGGTGCGATAAATAACTTCCTGACCGAAAGCCGAAAAAACCGGATAGAAAATACACATGGCCAGGAAGATCCATGGATTGGCCCTGGGCAGATCGAAGAGATGCTCCCGGTCAAAGAGTGCTACGTAGCTCAGCATCAGTACCCCTGCAATCAGCACAATGATCCCGTTGCTGCGTAGCTCCTTCCCGGAGATATTCCACCTGAACAGCTCCCGCCATTTGAAATCGGTGGTTCTCCTGAGGATGACAAAAATAAAAACCAGCACCGGCAGTACCATAATGCTGGGATGAATGAAATCCTCATCCAGGAAAATGAGCAGGGGTATCCCAAAAAAGAGGACCACAAACTCCAGTAGCAATATCCCTCTCATATCCTTTCCCATTTACCCATTTACCCATTTACCCATTTACCATTTACCACTTACCCACTTACCCATTTACCCATTTACCCACTTACTATTTACCATTTACCCACTTACCCATTTACCATTTACCACTTACCCACTTACCCACTTACCCATTTACCCATTTACTATTTACCTTTTACCACTTACCCACTTACCCACTTACCCACTTACCCATTTACCCATTTACTATTTACCATTTACTATTTACCATTTACTAATATAACTCAAAGTTTCTTAACTTGTCCAAACTCCTCTGATTGACTTATGTACACCTACGAACACTATAACTTCCGGGTTCTCACCCTCCTCTTGGGGCTCATGGCCTTCATGTTCCTTATGTATGCCGAGTATTTCGGGGCCTCAATATCCCTGGTACTGGGGATCGTCTTTTCCTTCTCCTACACAGGGGTAAGCATTGACACAAAAAAACAACGATACATCAAGTACGATCGTTTTACGAAGCTTCGCATCGGACGCTGGGAAGCCCTGCCCAAGCCCAGCTATGTGACCCTGGTGAGGATTAAGCTAAGCAACGTACGAAATATGGCCAGCCCCATGGTCACACCCGAACCGGGCAAGAGGGCAAGATCATACAAAGTAAACCTGGTGGTGGAAGGCGACAGGCGCTTCATTGCCATCTGCCGCGGAGAGAAGGAAAAAATGACGCAGGAGGCGCTGAAACTGGGAAAGAAACTGGATATCAGGGTGCTGGACTATACGACCCACGAGAAGAAATGGATTCTGTGATCTCTTCCTTTCAGCCATCAAAACAAATAAACCGGTAAGCGGGAATAAATAAATCACCAAAAGCTTGACAATTTCCTTATAATAGTATTACATTTGTATTATTCATCTTGTTTAATACTTATTGTTTACAAATGAAAAGCGACGAAGCATTACATGCAGAACTTCTGGGTGCCTGGGAAGACACCTACAAGAAGGGCCAGCTGACACTCTGGATCTTTCTTTCCCTGAAGGAGGGACCCAAATATGTTACCCAGTTGCAGGAAGCCATCGAAAAATATTCCAGGGGAACCATCCGGGCAGAGGAGCAGAGTCTGTATCGGACCCTCAGGAAATTCTATCACCTGAATATGGTCGATTACAGTGCCGGAAAAGGTCATAAAGGTCCCGAACGGAAATACTACCAGCTAACACCTCTTGGCCATTCACTACTGAAATCCTTTATCGAACGGAACATCCTGCTTTTCTTCGAAGATCCCATGAAAGACTTACTTCTTTCAGAATAATTTAACCAGTCAATTCACACACCATGAAAGTCATTACTAAAAATCTCCGCTTGTTCGCCATACTGATATTCCTTCACACCTCCCTTTTCCGCTTTGGGCTCAGCAGTTTGCTTGATGCCGAAAAGTACAGCGCTGTCATAGCCATCTCCATCATCTATAGCCTCCTGATGGGGCTTACGGGTTGGCTGACCGGTCGAAGGGACGGAAAGGACAGTTTTCTTTTCGACGCGGGATTCCGCTGGCACTTTACAACTTACCTTGTATGGGCCGTGGTTTCCGAAGCCTGGTTCCTCCTGGGTTTTAATGCCGCCGGCGAAAAGATCGCTCAGGTCCACACCACATTGCTGATCTGGGGTTGTTTACTACTCATCCACCTGATTATTTTCCTGATCCTTCGGAAAAAGACCATCAAGGGCGTGCACAAAGCCGACATATTTGAATAAAAAACACCCTTGTAGATACCCGATATTTCTTCATTGGAATCGAGTCAGAATGATATCTATTATCGTTTTGTTCACCATATAACTAAATATTCTAATAATAGATATCACTTGCAAATTTTCTATTATCCTATTATTAAGCTTATTTGATAATAGGATAATAGATATCACTATTGACGAAGAGGCAACACATATGAGGATCAGATCCCGCCTGATAAACTGAGCGCTTATGGAAAAATATGGGGGATGTCAAAAAAAACCCGGGCAGAATAGTGCCCGGGTTTTATATTTTATGAAGGGAATACTAGAACCAGAATCCCAGGGAGAATACCCACTGGCTGGGACGTGCATCGAGGTCAAAATCGGCTCCGCTCACCTGGAATGTTTCTCCAAGTTTGCTCAGTGAGCCTTCGTACCTGGCATCCAGGGAGATTTTTGAAAGGTCTATACCCAGTCCCGCCTGGAACCCCCAGGTCATTGCGTTTGTGAATACTGAATAGTCAGGATCAAGTTCAGAAATATCATTGATAACACTTTCCTTCACCACGTACGATCCTACCGGACCCACACCAAGTCGCGCGGGACCAAATTTCACACCTACCAGAACCGGCAGGTCGATCCGTTTAAAATCAACGGTCATCAATTCATTGACTCCGTTTTCAGCAACCTTCTCCACAATACCACCGGCATCATTAAAATAAAGTTCAGGCTGTATAAACAACATGGCAATTTTTATACGGGTCTGAACACCCACGTGATAGCCCATCACATTGTCTCCTGTTACCAGGTCATACACATCCGAACCAGAGCCAAGATCCGTAAGATCTTTTACCTTCATCTGGTTTACTCCAAGGCCTCCTTTTATCCCCCAACTAAACATTTGCGCATCGGCAAACTGCACCAGGAAAAAGGAAGCAACAAGTATTAAAATCAGCTTTTTCATTTATTTACGATTTAGTTAATATGCAGCAAACAAACTTTTGTACGGCAAATTAATGCATAGGGTTGCAAATTTTCTGAAAAGCTTCTTGTTTTTATGAACCATGAAGGGGACCTGCAGAAAGGTCCCTGATGACTATTGAAGCCAGGGTACAACCGAATATGACCGGGAGATAGGAGATGGTCCCGACGGTTGACTTCTTATTGGGTTCACCTTCAACCGGGATAATCATCTCTTTGGGAACTTGCTCTGTAGAGAAAACCACCTTGAATCCTCCATGTACATCGAGCTTTCGTAGCTTCTTGCGCAGGATAAAGGCCAGCCTGCAATTGTAGGTGTCTCCGAAATCGGCCACCTGTATCTGTGAGGGATCCACCTTTCCGCCCGAGCCCATAGAACTTGCAAGTTTCAGGCCTTTGTTCATCGCATTGTAAATCAGGTAGATTTTGGGGGAAAGGGTGTCGATGGCATCCACCACATAGTCGAAGGGTTCTGAAAGAATCTCCGCTATCCGTTCCTCCTTTATAAACTCATTAATCACCGTTAGATTCAGTCCCGGATTGATCTCCAGGAGGCGTTCACCCATCACCACAGCCTTCTCCTGGTCCAGGGTGGAATGGGTAGCAGGAATCTGGCGGTTTACATTGGAAGCCTGAATAGTATCGGCATCGATAATGGTCATCTGCCCCACCCCGGCCCGGCAAATCATCTCTGCCGCCATGGCGCCCACTCCGCCCATGCCCACCACAAGCACATTGGCCTTCTCAAGTCTTTCAAAGCTTTCCCGGCCAAGCAACTGTATGGTTCGCTCCTGCCATCCAGGATGTGTTCCGTTAGAATGCATATCTGTTCGGGATCAGAGAAGTTTTGCAAAACCGGGGAGATGGATCTTTGCATTTTCAAGGATCTGCATGCGCAGTTGCTCTGTTGAAAGTCCCTTCGCCTCAGCAGCCATTTGATAAACCTCCCTGATATCCAGGTCTCCTTCGTCAGTCTCCAGGAACATATTTTCAAGGGGGACAGAAAGCAGTGCTTCAATGATTTTAGAGTGCTCACCGCAAATGGCTTCTCCGAAAGAGATCAGGAAACCAGCCCTGACCAGTGCATCTGCCATCTGACGGCTCCCATTATATCCATGGATAATCATGGGGACTGAAGGCTTGCGGGTTTTCTTTATCTCGATTACTTCATTAAAAGCCCTGACTACGTGAAGAATTACAGGAAGCTGTGCCTGTTCTGCGATATCCAGCTGTGCCTCAAAAACCCTGCTTTGCTTTTCCATCGGAGCCTCAATGGACTTATCCAGTCCGATCTCCCCGATGGCAAGTACCTTTGGATTTTTGGTGGCAATAGACACTTTATCCAGGGTGTTCTGCTCATCAACCTTCCCCACATTGTATGGATGGAAGCCCACCGAATAATATCCATAATCGATGTCGTCGGGAGGATAGTCGCTGGCCATGAGGTTTCTTATAACCCACTCCTGGATGTTGCTGGCCTGCCTGTGTCCGTGAATATTCACGAATAGTCGCTTCGGGTCTAGCATCGGTTTAAGATTTATAGCTTGATGCGCTCAATACCTCTCTTCATCCGGGAAACCACTTCCTCCCTGCCTATAAAAGCTGCCAGATCGAAGAGTCCGGGACCCATCGCTGCTCCCACCAGAACCAGTCTCCATGCATTCATGATGGCGCCCATTCCCCACTCTTTATCTGCGATCATAGCTTTCACCACGGATTCAACAGATGCAGCATCGAAGGCTTCGCAGCTATGAAGTGCCTCGGCCAGCAGGGTCATTTTTTCCGGAGTATCGGCCTTCCAGCGTTTTTTGACGACCCCTGGATCATAGGCTTCCGGCGCTTCAAAGAAGAACCAGGACTGCTCCCAGACCTCATGCAGGAAAGTGATCCTGGGCTTAATCAGGGGAATCAGGATCTTGAGCGCTTCCTCGCTGCTTTTTACCCCGTGTTTTCCCAATTCTTCTGAGAAAGCAGAAACCAGTGCTTCATCGGCAATCAGCCCGATATGCTGGTGGTTAAACCAGGTGCTTTTCTCAGGATCAAACCTGGAACCTGATTTTCCCACCTTCTCCAGCTGGAATTCAGCGATGAGTGCATCCAATGAGAAAAGTTCCTGTTCTGTACCCGGGTTCCAGCCCAGTAAGGCCAGCATATTGATACAGGCTTCGGGCAGGTATCCTTCTTCCCGGTATCCCGGTGAAACATCACCCGATTTTGGATCGGTCCACTCCAGGGGAAAAACCGGAAATCCGCCCTTTTCTCCGTCGCGCTTACTTAGTTTCCCTTTCCCGGTAGGTTTCAGGATCAGTGGCAGGTGGGCAAAGGAAGGCATCATGTGCTCCCAGCCAAATGCTTGATAAAGTGCCACATGGAGGGGCAGGGAAGGAAGCCACTCTTCTCCCCTGATCACATGGGAAATGGCCATCAGATTATCGTCCACCACATTGGCAAGGTGGTAGGTAGGCATGCCATCCGATTTAAAAAGAATTTTATCATCCAGGGTAGAAGTATTCACCAGCACCTCACCCCTGATTATATCGTTCAACTCCATCTCCTGTCCGGGCTCGAACCTAAAACGAATTACGTAAGGAGTTCCTTTACCTATAAGCTCTTCCACCTGTGCCGGCTCCATGCTCAGCGAATTATTAAGAGATGCCCTCACCCTGGCATCGTAAACAAAGGTCTCCCCCCTGCTCTCATAATCGCTCCTTAAATGATCGAGCTCTTCCGGAGTATCAAAGGCATAATAGGCATTCCCGCTCTCTACCAGTTTCAGGGCATACTGCTCGTACTGTGCTTTTCGTTCTGACTGACGATAAGGTCCGAAACCGCCACCATATCCGGGTCCCTCGTCGGGAATAAGCCCACACCATTCCAGCGATTCTTTAATATAGTCTTCTGCGCCCGGAACAAAACGTGTCTGATCGGTATCCTCAATCCGCAGGATGAAGGTCCCCCCCTGCTTTTTTGCAAAGAGATAATTGAAAAGAGCGGTCCTTAATCCGCCAATGTGAAGTGGTCCTGTGGGACTTGGGGCAAATCTCACCCTGATGTTCTGGCTCATATCTTTATTCTGTTTGGACAAAGATAGTATGTTCTTTATCATTTTTTAGCGCCGGGGAAAGCCCTAATTTCGAAGTCTGTAAAATTAAACGTAAAAACTATGTACGGCAAAATCAAAGACCACCTGAAGCAGGAACTCAGCAACATATCGGAAGCAGGACTTTTTAAATCGGAACGGATCATCACCTCATCCCAGTCGGCCGAAATCCAGCTGGAAAACGGAAAGAAAGTGCTGAATTTCTGTGCCAATAACTACCTGGGGCTCTCAGACCACCCTCAGCTTGTTCAGGCTGCCAAGGATGCACTGGATAGCCATGGCTTCGGGATGTCTTCGGTCCGCTTCATCTGCGGCTGTCAGGACATGCACAAGACCCTGGAGGCTAAGATTGCCGACTATTTTGGAACCGAGGATACCATTCTCTATGCTGCCTGTTTTGACGCCAACGGCGGGGTCTTTGAACCCCTGCTGGATGCTGAAGAT
Source organism: uncultured Bacteroides sp. (assembly GCA_964601975.1). GTDB lineage: Bacteria > Bacteroidota > Bacteroidia > Bacteroidales. The sequence continues at coordinate 14,547 of CAZRPW010000075.1, read as the reverse complement.
GCGATTATATCCGACGCCCTTAACCACGCATCCATCATTGATGGGGTGCGGCTATGCAAGGCGCAGCGCTACCGTTACAAGAATGCCGACATGGAGGATCTGGAGGAGCAGTTGATTGCTGCCCAGAAGCAACGGTTCCGTATAATTGTCACCGACGGGGTATTCTCCATGGATGGAAATGTGGCGCCGGTTGACCGTATCTGTGAACTGGCCGAGAAATATGATGCGCTGGTAATGGTGGATGAGTGCCATTCGGCAGGCGTAGTGGGAGAGACCGGCCGTGGGGTTACCGAGCTGTACAATATCCGGGGGAAGGTGGACATCATTACCGGTACCCTGGGGAAGGCCTTTGGAGGAGCCATTGGCGGATTTACTACCGGTAGAAAAGAAATTATTGAAATGCTGCGACAGCGCTCACGCCCCTACCTCTTTTCAAATTCCCTGCCACCGGCTGTGGTTGGAGCGGGCATCCGCATGTTTGATATGATGAACGAAACCAGCGAACTGCAGGATAAACTCCACCATAACACGGCCTTCTTTATGAAGGAGATGTTGGCAGCCGGGTTTGATATCAAGCCCACCCAGAGCGCCATCTGTGCAGTCATGCTCTATGATGCAAAGCTATCCCAGGAATTTGCCGCAAAACTGCTTGATGAAGGCATCTATGTAATCGGATTCTACTTCCCGGTGGTTCCGAGAGACCAGGCCAGAATCAGGGTTCAGCTTTCGGCCGCACACAAGCAGGAACACCTTGAAAAGGCTGTCAAGGCCTTTATCAAAGTGGGGAAGGATCTGAAGGTAATCTGATCAGAAGAGTCCGCGTTTCAGAAACCGGGTATCGATAAGGACCAGGATGAACAGGGCTGCAAGGCTTGATAAAAGCCATGTGGGGAACTTCTCGGGAGAAAGGTTTATGGAGGAAAGAAAGTCAAAACTTATATTGATTTGGGGCCATTGCCAATCCCGTTCGGCAAAGAATTTTCCCAGGAATGGATGGCCTTCGGCCGGTGCGGCAAACAGGATGGATACTGCAACAATCACTGCCAGGAAGATGAAGATAATGAGTGCCCCCCACTTCCCGATCAGAGGTTTATAAGCCTGTTTCTGTGGCTTTTCGCTAATCTGGTCCATCACCTTCCTGGAAAACCCATCAGGAGCAGGCAGAACCCCACCCTCCCTGATTAATTTCAAAATATTTGGATCACGTTCCATATTAAACGATTGAATTTAATTCTTTCTTAAGATTTTCTCTCAGAACCTGGTACATTTTTTTCCTTGAGCGGTGCAGCTTAATCCTGATGTTGCCGCTGCTTAACCCGGTCACTTCTGCAATCTCCTCCAGGGACATTTCATCATAGTAGAAGAGGGTAACCACCACGGCGTCGGTTTCCGGAAGCGCCTCAATGGCCATCTGCAGATAGGCCTTCCGCTCTTCCCCGCTGATCAGGTCCAGTCCGCTCACATCTCCTTCATTCACATTCCCATCGGGTACTTCGTCCACCAGGTCGATGACCTTCACCTTTCTTCGGATCACAGAGATACAGTGGTTGTACGTGATCCTGTAGACCCATGTGGAAAACTTCGACTTTTCGCGGAAGCTCGCAATGGATCGATACACCTTCACAAACACTTCCTGGGCAGCATCTGCAGCATCTGCCTCCACAGTCAACATTCGCAGGCATATGGTATAGACCATATCGCTGTATTTGTCGAGTACCAGGGAGAAAGCTTCTTTATCGCCAGCCTTTACCCGGTTGATGTGGGATATCTCTTCAGGATCGTCCATGCTTCAATAAGACGCATCAAGGCCGATGATGTTACACATCTGTAAGGCATTTTTTTTTAAAATACAAGCAGAAGTGTAACATGGATAAAAGGAAAGGCGTCAAAGAGTAAAATCGTTGAAGTTAAACCCAAAAAACAAAACTCATGTTAACCGGAATATTAGTACCCATCGCCGCTTTTGCAACCATTCTTACAATTGTCTACCTGGTAGTTACTGCTAAAAATCGTGAACGTATGGCCATGATCGAAAAAGGCGTTAATCCGCAGGACTTCATGACCCAACCCAAACCCAGATCCTATGCTTACGGGATTATTACCTGGGGCCTGCTGCTGGTTGGAGTTGGACTGGGATTATTCATTGGAAGCATCATTGAAGCCTATACAGATATACAGGAAGAACCTGCATATTTTGCCTGCGCACTGCTTTTCGGCGGACTCGGACTGGTACTGGCCTATTTCATTACCAAAAAGGCCGACCAGGATAAATAAAACGCACAAAACAGGTCCAGATCTTCACTCTGAATTTAAGGAGCGTGTCTCCCCAGGTACACGCTCTTTTTTATAGATTTCGGATCAGACAGCTCGCCTCCATTGAAATATGGCCAGGGTATCCCAATGACGAAAACAGGATGTCCATTTGTGACAGTAATCGCTAAGTTACAAGTGGAATCGCTGGCCTCTTGCACGCCGCAAATATTTATTATCCACTTATGAACCATATAGGTGATTATTTGGAAAATAATTCTCATCGATAAACATTAAATATCCATAAAAGCAGCTTTAACGCTTATAATCAGATAATATATATCTCTTTTCCCGAAAGTGCAGCGATTCCGCTTCGCTCCATTTCTGACGTTCATTATTCTTGATTCATGAACAGAGCATGGCTTCGTCAAACGTTTTTATCACATAATAGACACTAAATGTCCTTCTATTAACCAAATCGGGTAATAAACAGACATATTAATATATTTACAGACATTAAATAGTCGTTAAAGCACCAAATAAGTTAATAACTAGATTTTTTATATTCCTTGGCTCCGAAACAGAATCGCTGTTTTGTACCCAGGTAGAATTGCTGGACAAGTAAAAGTTACTGACGGACAAAACCCAAGAAAACAATTGTGGAAACTACCAAGGTTGTCTCAAAGACTTAAACTGAGGGTCGAAGATTGATTGAATCGAAGTGGAAGATAGGGTTACAACTCCCTCTATTGTTATCGCCCTGCCGGGCATGCCCGGCACACCAGGCACACACCCAGAACACCGCAAATAACGCAAATAACGCACGAAAAAGGCCATCCGCCGGGGCGGATGGCCTTCAAACAAACAATTTTCACATGTTATCCACACTTGGAATGACCACAATCTGTGCAGATCAGGCATCCTTCTGTATAGACAAGATTATTTGAATCACACTCCTCGCACTTCTGGCCCGACTTGGCCTTGGTTCCGTCGGGGATATACTTCTTCAGCGACCTTACAACACCGGCACTCCAGGTATTGATAGACTCATTGTCAAGTCTCAGCGAACTAATCAGGTTCATAGCATCCACCACAGGCATCCCGTGACGAAGCACTCCGGAGATCAGCTTGGCATAGTTCCAGAATTCGCTGTTGAACTGGTGAGAAAGGCCACCCATGGTCACCTTATAACCATATTTGTCCACATACTGGAAGTCATAACGCTTTGTCCCGTCTTCGTTCTTGTTCTTCAAAATCTTTCCCTTTTTCACTTTGGCAGGTATAGGGAAGGTATCTTCCTCCTTGCGCCCGGTGAAAATTTCATAAGGCCTTCCTTCCATCAAACCCACAAAGGCAATCCAGTCTTCGTCGTTATTCTTGAACCTCAGAATCTCGGCTTCCAGAGCTTTAGGACGTTTAATTGGAAAATTAGTGCCCTTATCCTCCTTTTTATCGGCAGCCACCAGCACACCGGACCTGGATCCGTCCCTGTATACCGTTGCTCCCTTGCAGCCGTTTTTCCAGGCATTCACATAAAGTTCCCCCACCAAAGCTTCCTTAGCATCCGAAGGAAGATTAATGGTTACTGAGATGGAATGATCCACCCACTTCTGAATGGCCCCCTGCATCTTCACCTTCTGCATCCAATCCACATCATTGGATGTGGACTTATGATAGGGTGAACGCTTCACCAATTCCTGTACATCCTGCTCACTGAAGCCCTTCACCTCCTCTGGATCCATACCATTCACTTCCAGCCAGGTAAGGAAATTGTGATGAAAAACATTGTACTCTTCCCAGCTGTCACCTACTTCGTCCACGAAGGTTACATTTGCCTCCTTGTCATTTGGATTCACCTTTCTGCGTCGCTTATAGACAGGGAGAAAAACCGGTTCGATCCCGGAGGTGGTTTGTGTCATCAGACTGGTGGTACCTGTGGGCGCAATCGTAAGCAGAGATATATTCCTGCGACCATGTTGCTTCATCTCCTCAATCAGCCCCGGGTCCTCCTTTCCTAATCTTTGGATGAAGGGATTGTCCTTTTCTTTATTGAAATCGAACACTTCAAAAGGCCCCCGGTCTTTGGCCATATTCACCGAAGAACGATAAGCTTCCAGGGCTAAAGTTTTGTGTACCTCTACTGAAAAATCAATGCCATTTTCACTGCCATACTGAAGTCCCAGCGCTGCTAACATATCACCTTCTGCCGTGATTCCTACTCCGGTCCGCCTGCCCTCTATAGCTTTGCGCTTAATGTTCTCCCAAAGCCTGATCTCTACACCCTTGATCTCTTCATCTTCGGGGTCAGATTTAATTTTATTCAGGATGGCATCCACCTTTTCAAGTTCAAGGTCTATGATATCATCCATAATGCGCTGAGCCAGTCCGACATGCTTCCGGAAAAGCTCCCAGTTAAATTTCGCCTCGGGGGTGAAGGGCTGCTCCACATAACTGTAAAGATTTACAGCAAGCAAACGACAGCTGTCGTATGGACAAAGAGGAATCTCTCCACATGGATTGGTGGAAACTGTTTTGAAGCCCTGATCGGCATAGCTGTCTGCCACTGACTCGTTAATAACCGTATCCCAGAAAAGAATGCCGGGTTCGGCCGACTTCCATGCGTTGTGTACAATCTTGGACCAAAGGCTCCTGGCCTCTATTTCTTTTACGTGTGTCGGGCTATCAGAGTCGATGGGATATTGCTGGGTATAGCTTTTCCCTTCAACCACAGCCTTCATAAATTCGTCATCGATCTTCACTGAAACATTGGCGCCTGTGACTTTTCCGCTCTCCATCTTGGCATCAATGAAGTGCTCAGCATCGGGGTGCTTCACCGAAATGCTCAGCATCAGGGCTCCCCGGCGACCATCCTGGGCAACCTCCCTGGTGGAGTTTGAATAACGCTCCATAAAGGGCACAACTCCAGTGGAAGAAAGCGCACTGTTCAGTACGGGGCTTCCAGAAGGCCTGATATGGCTAAGGTCGTGTCCCACTCCGCCTCTTCTTTTCATCAATTGAACCTGCTCCTGGTCTATTTTCATGATCCCGCCATAGGAGTCGGCCTGACCCTGATGACCAATCACAAAACAATTGGATAAACTTCCGACCTGGTGGCTATTCCCGATTCCGGTCATGGGCGAACCTGCAGGGACAATGTATTTAAAGTCCTTCAGAAGGCCAAAAAGCTCATCAACGGAAAGGGGGTTAGGGTAGCGCTGTTCAACGCGATTAATCTCGGAAGCCAGTCGGCGGTGCATCTCATCGGGAGTACGTTCATAAATCTTACCCACCGAGTCTTTCAGGGCATACTTGTTCACCCATACCCTGGCCGCAAGTTCGTCTCCTTTAAAATAGTCATTGGCAGCTTTAAAGGCTTCATCGAAGGTATATGTTTGCGTGGGTTTAACCTCTTTCTTCGTCATGCTCTCCTTTGAATCGGTTATCTCCTTATCTACAAACACAAGGTTCTTCTGCGGTAATGCCTTTTCTGCCATTCTCTTCGATTTAATTCTATTAGTTATGGGCGGTGTTATAGAAACACCAAATTAGTCAATGGGTTTGCTTCAATCAATCTATGTTATCAACACGCGGTTCAATAATAATTAACATCGCCGCAACTTACTGATTATCTGCATCTTGCAAATACCTTCTTTCTGATTGAAGGCAAGACACCCCTATCGTCGTCTGGCATTTATTGAAATTTCGTCCTTTTAGGTGATGAAAACAGGGCCTACGTGATACAGATTTTCGGTCAATGAAATTAGAACAAATTCGAGCGCGGTAGGGGGAGTAAAGCCTCGTTTTTATTAACAAGAAATCAACGTTTGGGCTAACTCAATGAATGGCAGACACATGAGAAAAATGAGGTGGAATTGGCAGCTTTCGATTTGTTATATTACTGATTTTGTGACTATTATAACATATCGATGGAATTCGCATATTTTCAAAATCCCAGTGTTTACGGGGGGCGCATCATCTGCAAATGAATGCGCACAAAAATCCCAAAAATCAAAAAAGGGGAGTCCGCCGTGGCGGACTCCCCTTAGAAAGAATTAATTCCCCCTGCTTAGAAGATATAGCGCACTCCAATCAGAAGCTTCCAGCATTCGAAGTAATTATAATAAGTAGAATAGGTTTCTGTCAGGTAATTACCATCTCCATCAGTAACCATTGAGTAGCTTGGAACATTGTTTGCATCCACGCCTTCATAATTCAAAATCTGTCCATTGTTTGAATTATACATATTCTTGCTAACACCCCATTCGCTGTTCAACAAATTACCGAAGTTCAAAAAGTCAAGGGTAAATTGCAGGGTATGCTTGGTGTCACCTGTGTTGATGCTAAAATTCTGCGCCAGGCGTAAATCAAAGCTATGTACCCAGGGAGATCTTGCAGCATATGCTTCAGCATATTCACCCTGATGCTTGCTCAGGTAACTATCCTGTTCCATAAAAGCAAAGAATGCGTTTTCGTCAGCAGCGCTTACAAACGATATTTCGCCCTTTGCACTTGGAATGTATATGAGATCTGTTGCATAACCATCGCCATTCATATCATTTGTATAGGTAAAGCTATACCCGCCGGCCGAATATCCGGCATAGAACAAATTAAGGGAGGTTGACATATGATCGTTTGCATAAGGAAGCGTGTAAGAAACAGACGCAATCGCTTTGTTTGGAATCACATACTGTGAACGCTGAACCATGGGAAGGTGCGGTCCGTTTACCTGAATCTGGCCATTGTATGCAGAATATGCGGCACTACCGGGCATGCCTGAAACCTCTTTGGATTCGGTGATGGTATAAGCCGCCATTATATTTAAGCGCTTAACAGGTTCTGCCATAAGTGTAATATTTCCAATCGCTCCCCATCCTTCGCTGTTATTGGCCAATACGAAAGCATTTCTCGAAGTATATTCAATCTGGTCATCAGCGGGATACATATATCGGTCATCAGCTCCGCTGAAACGTTCCCAGCTAGCATCGGGCTGTGCCAGGTTGTAATTTTTCAGCATGACACCATTGATGCTATTCGTGTACATAGCCTCCAGTGTAACCGACATCGGAAATGAAACCGGAAGATTATAATCTACAGCCAGTGAAGTTTTCCACACCTGCGGCATCTTAAATTCGGGATCAACAGCGTTCACATCACCTGGCAATGCGCCATCTTCAGGAGTAATTGTATTTTGCAGACCCAATCTACTGATCATTTCATCCACATCGGTGATCATGGGTCCGGCCAAGCCTGCTAAAGCAGGATCAACGGATGAGATCGTCCAATCTTCATTATACCTGGTAACAGCCTGATAACTACCCTGTACCATTCCTGAATTGGTAGGCATATTGGTGAAGAAAACCAGCGGCAGCCTTCCGGCAAAAATACCTGTACCTCCTCGCACTTTTAAGGTCTGATCACCCATGACATCCCATGTGAAACCCACTCTTGGCGAAAATTGAACATTTGCATCGGGCCATTCGCCGGTGTTAATATTCTCACCATTATAATCTAAATCAAGGATGGCATTGTTCGTAATCAGGTTATCTGCGTATTTCAGGTAATCGGCACGTATACCATAGGTTAATTTGAAATCAGAATTTACGTTCCATTCATCCTGAACATAAAGTCCAAACTGATTAAAAGCAACTTCTGCTGACGGATTTGTTTCTCCGTCGTAGCCATAAGTCAGCGCAAAATCTCTTGGTGCTGCCTGATTCAGGAAATCGTCAATATTGGCATAGCGATAATATCCCGTACCATTACGCATGTAGGAGTTGTTTGCCATTTGATGCTCATAACTCAAGCCGGCTGTGATCTTATGATTGTTTGAATAATAGGTGATGTTGTCTATGATATTGAAAATGTTGTTGTTGACACCATTGTTCCAGGTGAACAATTCATAACCTGCCGATATATAGGGTTCAACTGCCTGGGGTGTACCCGTCCCATCATCATACATGATGTCAATAAAGGGGAAAGGCTCAGAATTGGATCCCCGGATATCATTTATTTTTGTATAGGTCGTCAGGAATTGATTTGAAATCTTATCGGAAATCCGGCTGTTCAAATCCACAGAATAGGAGTTTACAATGTTATCCATTGAATAAATGGAATTAGAGAAAGCCATGGAGTATTGAGAAATTCGATCCATTGACCTGTTACGGAAACCGGCATTGTTTGAATTGCCGTTTGTTTCGCGCCATGCCTGATTCTTGGTATAATTATATCGCAAACTCAATTTGTTGTCATCATTGATATTCCAGTCGATACGGGCTAAAAGCTTTTTATTGCTTTCATCTGCTGGGTAATCATTGTAGGAGCCGGCATCATATCCATATTCACTCATTAAATGATTATAAACCCGATCCATATCCGCTGTGCTGGTACGCGAAAGCATTTGTTCGGTATCGGCAACACCGTCGGTCGATGGCCTCCAGGTTACAACCTGTCCCGGTTCTTTTTCCAATTCACCGTTCACGAAAAAGAACAATTTGTTTTTAATGATAGGACCGCCCAGGGTTACACCGTAAACGTTTCTTGATTCTGCATCGCGTTCACCGAAGTCCACATCTCCGATTTTATTACCTCGCATATTTTGGTTGGTCAGATAGGTGTATGCAGAACCATGGAAGGTGTTGGTTCCAGATTTTGTGATTGCATTGATCCCACCACCAATAAAATTGGTCTGGCGCACATCAAATGGGGCAATCACTACCTGGATTTCTTCAATTGCATCTAAAGAAATAGGAGTCCCGCCACCCGGCAGGCTTGAACTCAGGCCGAAGTTGTTGTTAAAGTTGGCACCATCGACCGTGAAATTGGTTGAACGGCCATCTCCACCTGCAAAGCCCATGCCATTGGCAAAAGGAGAAATTCGGGCAATGTCGGCAATACTCCTGTTTACAGAAGGCATTGAAGTGATCTCATCGTTCGAAATATTGGTGGTTGCCCCGGTCTTGGTTGTGTTAAATTGTGAAGGTCTGGCACCAATGATCACAACTTCAGCTACTTCAATTGCACTTTCATTAATCTGGGCATTTAAAATAAATGATTCACCCAGAAGCAATGTAATATCGGTATAAGAAGCGGTTGAGTAGCCCACATATGACACCTTAACAGAGTATGGTCCACCAGGTCGCATACCTTGCAGGTTGAAACGACCTTCGGCATTGGTAACCGTTCCATACTGCGTTCCGGAAGGTTCATGAACAGCTACTACCGTAGCTCCAAGAAGTTTTTCACCTGCTTCCGTTGTAACGGTACCATTCATCCCTGAATTGGTAATTTGCCCATAAGCAGGAAATGCTATAAGACAAAAAGTGAAAAATGTAAGTAATAACTTTTGCATGTTTTTCATAGACTTTTGGTTTTTATTGATCGTGTAATTTGGGTGCGAATTTAATCACACACAGTTTAGTTTAAATTAAGAAATTGTTAAGATTAATTTTTGATTGCTACAGCAGGGCATCATGATTCTAAAATTAGGAAGAAATCTCCGCCCGGGAATCTATTCAAACTTTTTTACCGCTTGTTTTTTTGCACAGCTTTTCAACGATTTGAGATGTGGCTCCAAGCCTCTCATACACGTAGTTAGAGGCCAATTCAGAGGTGGTTTTCAACAGCTCTGGATTTCTCAAATGTTGATGAACGGTGGATAACAATTCGGAAGCCCCTGAAACAGGAAAGGCTCCACCCCGTTCAGCAAGCTCGACGGCCTCTGAAAACTTGCTGTGATTGGGTCCGAAAAACACAGGTAGGCCATAAGTGGCAGCCTCCAGAATATTGTGAATTCCCTTCCCAAATCCGCCACCAATATATGCAAGGCTTCCATAACGGTAGAGCTGAGAAAGATGTCCGATTGTATTCACAATCACCACCCGTGTACCGGGCGGGATGCCCGTGTCCAACTCTGTAAACAATACGCTTTCCGGAAAACGTTTCTGGAGTTTTTCAAGATGGTTGTCAGATAATTCATGGGGCGCAATCACCCATTTTACTGAAGGGGATATTTCCCTGTAAGCCTCCTGGAGGATCTGTTCGTCTGGCTCCCAGGTACTTCCTGCCACAATCACCTGCGCTCCCGAAGCAAAGGCTTCCATTGCCGGATTAATGTACTCTGTCCTGGCCAGCTGGGCCACCCTGTCGAAGCGGGTATCACCCGCCACCGAAGCCCTGCTTATCCCACTCTTTTCCAGCAACTTTAGAGATGCCTCCTCCTGCACAAAAATATGCGTAAAAGCATCCAGAAAACGCCTGTACCAGCGACCATACCACTTGAAAAAAATCTGGTCGGGTCGAAAAATTCCTGAGGCCAGGTAAACCGGGATCCCTTCCTTTTTCAGTCGGCTGAGAAAATGAAACCAGAATTCATACTTCACAAACAGCACCATCTCCATGGGGACCGCTTTCACAAGTTTCCGTGCATTCCGTGCGGTATCCAGGGGCAGGTACATCACATGGTCGGCCAACTCATAATTATTCTGCTTCTCGTAACCAGAAGGAGAAAAAAAGCTAAGCAGGATACGGCGATCGGGGCACTGCTCCTTCATGGCTTCAATGACCGGGCGTCCTTGTTCAAACTCTCCCAGGGAGGCACAATGCACCCATATTACGCGATCGCCCGCCTGGAATGCTTTCTCAAGATCCTTCTGCCACCCTAAGCGGCCCCTGATCCAGAGTAAGGCTTTCCGGTTCCAGGGTGAAATAAGCAGAGCTGCCAGACAGTATAGCCTAATCCCGATGTTATATATAATCCTCATATTATATCCTGGGCTTCTAAGATTTTTTTCGTGTGAGCAGACTGGTAAGCCAGACTGCCAGGAAGGCCGCAACCCAGGAGACAAACCTGACGCTTATTACTGCATCGAGGGCATCCAGTTCCGACCAGATTACTGTGGCAATAAAGCCGGTTGCCAGTCCGGCTATCGCTCCCTGCCAGGTCACTTTTTTCCAGGTGAGGATCAGGAGAATCAGGGGCCCGAAAGACGATCCCAGTCCTGCCCAGGCATAGGAGACCATGGAGAATATAAGCTTGTCGGAAGTGAGTGCAATCCCAAAGGCGATCAGTCCCACTGCAATTGTAATTACACGGCTACCTTTCAACAGGGCAGCATCGCCCACATCCCAGCCCAGGGTACGGTGAAATAAATCCTCAATAATACTGGAACTTATAACCAGCAACTGGCTGTCGGCCGTCGACATCATGGCAGCGATGGCGCCACTCACAAATACCCCCGCCAGCCACGCGGGCAGTAATTCGTTTGCAAGCTGGGGCATCACCTTTTCAATATCATCGAACATCCCCTGTCCGTACATTCCGGCTCCCACGATACCTATAAGTAAAGCACCGGTAAATGCAGGGATCACCCAGGCTATGGCAATGCGCCGTGATACTTTGATATTCTCTGCACTGTTAATGGCCATGAAACGGGTAAGCAGGTGGGGCTGTCCCATATATCCCAGTGCCCAGCTCAGTCCGCTTACAATAAGGGCGACCGCTGCCCAGCCGGTCTTGCCTCCTGTGAAGGATAGCATGGGGTGCCATCCTGCAGCGCTCATTTCACCCAGTATTTTACCTCCTTCATTGAACTCCTTTAACTCGACCAGTCCCACCAGGGGCAGCACCACCAGCGTTCCGATCATTATAATTCCCTGAATCATATCGGTCCAGGCCACTGCAAAAAAACCACCCATCATGGTGTAGAAGATGATCACGACTGCTCCCAGGATCATGCCTGTGGTCTGATTCAGACCGAAGGTTACGTTCAGGATTTTCCCGGCACCATTAAACTGGGCAGAAAGATAAAAGATGAAGAAAAAGATGATGATGAAGGTGGCCAGTACCCTGATCACGGCCTGACCTTTTTTATGTTCCGCAGCCAGGAAGGTGGGTAGAGTAATGGCTCCCACCCTTTCCGTCTCCTCACGCAGGGGACGGGCTATGGCAAACCAGTAAAATATGATCCCTGTAACACAACCCAAGGCAGACCAGAACTCCAAAAGTCCGGATGCATAGGCTGCCCCGGGGAGTCCAAGCAACAACCATGCACTCTCGCCGGAGGCCCTTTCGGAGAATGCAATCACCCAGGGATTCAGCTTTCTTCCTGCAACAAAGAAATCATTGTGTGATTTGTTAATGCTATAGGTAATAAAACCCACAACAAGAATCACAAGCAAATAGAAAATGAAGCCAATAATTGCGAAATTCATGCCCTAAGATAGAAAAAAGCGCTTAACCAAAGCCGCTTAAAATGTAGCTGATCCATCATTGCTGTAGTGGTATTTCAGGAGCACCTCATTGTAAGGAACTCCCGTTGCCCCTTCACCATTGTAAATCTCCCTTATAAGCATTTTTGCATACGTCCCGGCCGAGGTCTTCTGCATCCAGACCTGGTAGAGTTTCACCGTATCGCTGACGCTTTCGTACTGGAGACCCTCCTCCACCGACTGGTAATTTTGATAAAACTCCTCTGCCTCTTTCAGTGAGGAAAACTCACCCAGCAGGGCGAAACCATTCACCCTCCCGGGTGTATTAAAACCGGGCAGCGACATTTCTTTTCCTCCCTCTATCAAAGGGAAACCCTCATTGATCATATCGGGCAGCGGATCGCCCTGGCTGGGAAACCTGTACATTTCTGAGTCCTCAAAATTGTATCCGTACAGGAAGTAGCTCTCAGTCCCATAAAGCTGTGAACTGAGCGTGATCTCACCTTCCAGCTCGGGACCCGTGCTCCCTTCACACCCCGCCAACATGGTCAAAGCTGACACCATAGCCATCAACCATCCGCTCATCTTCATAGCTACCCTCATTTTCATCCTAAATAACTGCCATCAGCAAATCGATATCCTTGGAGGGAATGCCAAACCTCCTTCCCAGGGTTTCATTGGTAAGCATTCCATTGTATACATAGACCCCGTGTCTCAGGCCAATATCCTCCTTGAGGTGTTTTCCCTCACCTCCCAGCTCACCCATTCCCACGATGATGGGGGCAAAGACATTGGAAATGGCAATGGAGGAAGTCCGGGCCACCCTGGATGGAATATTGGGCACGCAGTAATGGACCACCCCGTGTTTTACAAAAACAGGATCGATCTGCGACCTCAGTTCGGAGGTTTCAATGCAGCCCCCGCGGTCGATGCTGATGTCAATGATCACGGCTCCTTTTTTCATCTCCATTACCATCTCCTCTGTAACGAAGAAGGCTTCCTGTTCGACACTCTGACGAATGGCTCCAATCACCACATCGGCCGAGCGTAAGGCTTTCAGAATCACTTTAGGATGATAAATGGAAGTGGGAACCATATTTCCAACCGAGGTTTGCAGACGCCTCAGGCGATGGATGGAGTGATCAAAAACCTTTATCTCCGAACCCAGTCCCATGGCAGCTCTCACTGCATATTCAGCGGCAGTACCTGCTCCAAGAATCACCACTTCGGTCGGGGTAATCCCTGTAACTCCTCCCAGCATCACACCCTTACCGCCCCTCATGTTACTTAAATATTCAGCAGCAATCAGGATGGATGTGGTCCCTGCAATGGCACTCATACTCCTTACCGCAGGATAACACTTGTGTTCATCCTGAATTTTTTCAAAAGAAATGGCGGTAAGCCTCTTATTCATAAGCTCCCGGATATAATTTTCATCCTTCTGAATGGAAGCATGAAAAGAAGAAATCAAGGTCTGACGCCCCTTCATCCAGCTGATCTCTTCCAGTTTCGGGGGACTAATTTTCAGGAGGATATCACAGGTGGCAAAGACTTCTTTCCGGCCCTGGCAAATGATTCCACCCCGCTCCGAATAGTCGTTATCAGAATAGTTTGAAGCTCTGCCGGCACCACTTTCCAACATCACCTCGTGTCCGTGCCCCGTAAGGATCTCCACTGCTTCAGGGGTAAGGGGAACCCTGCTCTCCACGGAATGATCTTCAGAAGGAATGCCGATTTTCAGCTGTTTCTGCCTGTTTCCAACCTCAAGGGTCTCTTCCTGGGGCATCAGGCCTTCTTTACGAAAATCAAATGATGTTGATCCGGATTTTTCCATGAATAACTCAATTTTAAGGGAACCCTAAAATATAACAATTCGCCAGTAATGTCAAGAGAACTTATTTTTTGGAAATACCCCGAGTATTTCTTTATGGGTAAACTGTGTGTCAGGCTAATCCGGTTGCTCAGAAGATGGAGAAGTGATAAACCCGGATAAAAAGGGAGGATTTTTAACCGGGAACCACCTGGAATATAGTCAGAATGACACGAGGCGGAATCGCAGTCTAGTCCCAGAATGAAGCGAGGCTGAATCGC
>CAZRPW010000074.1:0-22162 GCA_964601975.1 uncultured Bacteroides sp. | reverse complement strand
CTCTTCCACAACCAGGATTCCTCCCTTGCTGATCTCGATGGGACCTTCCCTTCCCTTGCCTGTATAATCCGCATGAATCTGGATGTGGGTCTTGCCGAGGTTCTCAAAATAGTCATCCCCATAGGCCTGATCAGCCCCACTGTACCATCCCGAATTTACGGTTCCGTAAATATCATCCACGAAAGGAACAAGCGGGTAATCTTCCCAATCCTCCCCATCGTCAAGCATAAAGGCATCGTGGAGGTAGCCGGTTTTCGACTCGAAGCGGTCGCCCCGGTCATCGATCCAGTCGTCCACTCCATCGAAATTGTCATCATCCAGGGCCGGCGGGATCAACAGCTGTGGGATGTATATATGGTACTGGAAAGGATCTTCCCAGATCTCCACTTCTGACCCGGTATTGGGATTATCAATCCACATGCTGAAGGGTAAGTCGTCTATGCGTACAATGGAATCGATATCGTAGCTGCCATCGGGTTTTTTCGGCAAGCTGATCTTATATCCTCCCAAACCTTTGGGAATCTCGTAAATAAAATATCCGAATACCCCGTCGCCCAGCGACTCCACTCCTTCGGCTGCTTCGGAAGGATCGTTGTAGTCCACATCATGTCCCACATTCCGAATCCAGTAATAGGTGTACTCGGTGGAGGCATCCATGTCAAACACCAGGTGGGCATCTCCATGCTCGGGAAGAAAGCGGGTCACGTTCCCCAGGGTATCGTAGATTGTATAGTTGTTCGACAAATATTCAAACTGAAGCGGGTTGGGCAGAGGCGCGTAATACGTATAAGTAGTCCGGATGGGAGTCACCCGCTGCTCGTCAAATACCGTACGATAATCGACTTTTGAATAGAGCGACTGGGTAGGTACCGGGTTCCACATATCGATCTCCTCGCCACCCATGGAGAGCACGGCGATAAACTCCCTGCAGGGCTGCGGAACAGTTCCCAGCACCGAGTCGGTGGGCAACGGTTTATAAGATTCTGCTGCTGTATCGATAAAGGCAAAACCCTCATAATTGTTGATTCGCTGCTGCACCAGCTGCTTCCAGATGACCTCCCCCTGGCTGTCGCGAAGCATCCAGTGGGTCCAGCTGGTATCCGCCATATCGGCCGATCCAATATCCTCCGTATTGGGATAGAACATTCCGGGGTAATCCCCTTCCAAAGAACCATGGACATGCCCCACACCGGCTGCCAGTGGCACCAGGTCGGGCGGATCGACCCAGATCTCGTAGCTGCAATAGGGATCGTAATAGCCATATCCCTCCATGCGTCCCACATCCCAGCTTACCTTCCAGACCCGTATTTTGTCGCCCGGTTCTTCAATGTCAACGACCCCGTCGCCATCGCTGTCCACCGCCACCTGTCCGTCGCGATCGATATCCTCAAAAACAAAGCTGTCATCGCCCGTCCTCAGGTGGTTCCATGGGTTGGCCCAGTAGACCTCCTCTTCCACGATGGTATAGCCCTTGGGGAAAATGGAAGCCGTATCGAGCCATACATCGGGATGCCCGTCGCTATCCATGTCGTACTGTGGATTTTCCTCCTCATTGCTGCCACGTAGCAGATCCACGAATTTCCCACCCGGCGTTTTCAGGATGGGGATATTGAGAGAATGATCGACCCAGTAGAAGGGAACATCCTTGGGAATATACTGGGTATATACAACCTCCTCGGCGGGTGTCCGCTCCTTATTCTCCATGATCATGAACACCTTGAAAGGCTGGTAATCGAGCCCCAGGAAATTCTTCCAGTTTACATCTGCATCGGCAAAGATCCTTGCAGAAAACAGCAGGTCTGCATAATTTTTTCTTTTGTGCTGAGTAAACACCCTTCCGTTGACTGCATATCGGTTTTGATGCGAGGAAGCGCTCATATAGGTCCCTTCGGCCAGGAACTGATCCACCTCTTCGTGGATCCCACTTCCGGGATCGGGAGTGATGAGCCGGTAGACGATCTTTTGTTCCGAATGCGCCGGAATGCCGGCAATAGGTATTGTCAGCTGATTCCCTTCGAGCGAATAGGCCTCTCCGCTAAGCAGCTCGTGAAAACTGAAATAGGCCTGGATCTCTTCCGTGAGCCTCACATCCTGGATATCGGATCCGGAAAGGTTCCGCACAAGAATCTCCACCGAAAAGGTATCCACCCTATCGTAGGCAACCGCATTGGGACCGGCAGAGATATAGCCTGACAGCTGGTTCCGCACCGAGCGGGTCACATCCAGGGGCCGGGCAAATGCACTCATGATGGCATTCAGGGTCCACAACACCTGCCGGTCGCCCGCCTTCATATCGGCCAGGCCCTTCACCAGGGGAATTCCCAGGTTGCACAACAAGGATCCGCCCCCGGCGGCTTCCCCTTCCCGCTTGAAAACCACCGGTCGTCCATCCTCTTCAAGGCTAATCAGGGGGATAATCTTGCCTGAACTGACCAGGGGGATGCGGTTGCCATAAAGCTTTGATCCTGTGGCCTCCATGGAAAAACCCACAGGATGGTCCACTGTGCTTGCCTGGCAGGAGAACAAGTCGTTCACCGGCAAAAGGCAGTCCGTATAATCGATGGTCCCCTCTTCAAGGTAGCCGGCTCTCTCCAGGAAGCTGGCTCCGTTCCCTTCCGTATAAATCATCCCCCCCCGGGCCAGGAAAGCGTCCAGCTGGGTTTTAAACTGGTAGCCGAGCCCCATGATGCTGTCGATGTAATAAGTATAATCCTCCCCTTTCACCGTAAAAGCCGGGATAACCAGCAGTTCGGTATTCGGATCGAGTCCCACCTCTTGCAGCGAATCCTCATCCACCAGGTAAAAGACATCCTCGAAGAGATAGGTCTCAAAGAGCTTGATAAATTGCAAGGACTGCCATGAAAGGCTTACGTTTTCGGCCTGCAAGGCACTGCGAAAAATGGCCACCTTTTTTTGCGCTTTCTGAAAGTCGATGGCAAAGTGGGGATTCGACTTCCAGTTGTAATCCTGGTAGCTCTTCGATTTGACATACTGGTATTCCGGGGGAATCTCATTGGGATATACAAAACCCCCTTTATCTGTTCCAGCCCCGATCCAGTAGATGGAGTGCTCCCCGTATGCAGGAAACAGAAGAGTGTCGAGGAGGGTCCCGGAGGAGCGGTAGTGCTCATCGGAAGCTTCCAGGACCATTTTATAGGCCTTTGTGAAATTGCCCTGTGCCGATCCGGTGGGAATAATCTGGCCCTTTTGTGCCTGTACCGGGGGGAAAAGGCTCATTATGACCAAACTGACTATTATAGGGATGAACCTTTGATTTGTGTAGGATGAATTCATCATTTCAGTATTTGAGGGTATCTAGACATTAAACGAAAAATTTAAGCTAATGGTTGCTTTAATTTGCTTTTACAGGCACCTGACTAACAAAAATTATATAACTAATTCCCATAATCGTGTAAGCCATTTCACTCTTTAAAGGGTTTACTTTGTAAATTGCTGTGCCTAACTACAAAATGCAATGAGCGCTTTAATTCTATCATGTGATACAGGTGAGGGACATAACTCGGCCGCCAAAGCCATTCTTGAATACTTCAAGATACGCGAAATCGAGTGAAGATATTCTGAATATTTGCGACAAATCAGAAGCGAAGTTAATCCAACATAAGCGTTAAAATACAAAGTACAAGTAATTCCTGTTTAAAGGATAAATACAAATCGTTCAACTAATATTTTAAATTATGACTATTTCAACCACAGACAAAATTCCGAATAAAGAAATTATCGAAATTCTGGGAATTGCAAGAGGGAGCACTGTACGAGCCAGAAATATTGGAAGAGACATCCTCGCCGGACTTAAAAATGTTGTTGGAGGGGAAATTGAAGAATATACAAGACTACAGGCGCAATCCAGAGAATGATTGATGATGCTCAAAGACTTGGAGCTGATGCCATTGTTAATGTCAGGTTTACTACCTCAATGATCGTGCAGGGCGCTTCCGAGTTACTCGCATACGGAACTGAATTAAAACCCTTTAGTTTTCTATTAATCAGCCGGGTTGAAGCTATTCAGCGACCTTTTAAAACTCTCAGATAATCGAGCATAGCCTCGTTGATCTCGCCATCCATGTTGGTGTTCCAGTCATCAAAGCGGATGCGGAGTTCGTTCGTGCCCTTTTCAAGGGATAGGATGACAGGGTTTGAGAAGCCCCAGTCGGACCACTCATCGGTACCCCGTTGGGGAAACACAAATACTCCCTTATATTCCTTATTCACATAACAGGATCTGATGGCACAGTTGTTATCCGTATTCCAGGGACCGGTTCCATTGGAATACCTGAAATTCAGCCGGTAGTCCCCATCGGCAGGCACAACGATGGGAATCGCGATTTCCCGGTTCTTGCGTGTACTGATCTCCACAAAGCCCCTACCGGAATAGGAAGTAAAGGCTCGGTCTGAGCGCGGGAAATAATCCTCAATCTCATAAATTTCAGTAGCAGATTCGGGGTACACCTCGACGGGCTCGCTCGTAAAGGATTCCAAGCCTTCCCTGTCCACTGCAATCACACAATATTCACCCTCGGCATCCTCACTTAAGCCATATGAAATGTCAGAGACTTCATTGATAGATACCCCGTTCCTTATAATTTTATAGGACACAGCTCCCGGAACCGAGTCCCAGGCAAGATATGAAACAGCATAGCGGACCTGCGGATTGGCCGGTGTAAATTTATTGCTGACCAGGTGGATTGTATTTTCAGTAAATTCCTTATTGGTCATTTTTATCTCAACCCGGTGTTTTCCGCTTAAAGTTGCAGGCAGGAAAGCATTTTCAAGGGGCTTTTCATCGAGGGTAATTTCCGCAATTTCATTCCCGTAGCCGGATACGGATATATCCAGGACGGCCAGGCGGTACTTGAAGTTGGAAAGAGTCTTTGTTCCCCCATAGGCTTTTGGAATCACCGGTTGAAACTGAATTCCGCCGGGCTCAAAAGTCAGACCCACAAAGAGCCGGTGAACCATGGCCAGGTTTCCTGCCATGCTCCATAGCATCCGGTGAGAGTTAATCTCAGTCCCGACGTAATCTCCTGTTTCTGCTACAAAGTTTTCATAGTTTGTAAGAAACAGGGCCCCCGCACGGTAGATGGAAGCCAGTCCGTGTTCCAGGGCAGCCTCATTCCCTGCCCTGCCGGCTGCCAGGTTCCAGAAGGACTGCACAAAGGGCCAGATGCCGTTATTATGGTAGGGAGGAATGCCCGGGATCTGCGGGTAAATGCAGGTGGTTCCATAGGCTGTTAACGGTGCCCGTGCGATGACTGACTTTGCCTGCTCCGGATCGGCAATATCAAAGAGGATGCACAGGGCCGAGCCCAGGGCCTCGAAGCGGGGAGAAAGGTTCATATAGGTTCTTCCATAGAGGTACTGTCCGTAATAGCCCTTCTCCTCCATCCAGAGATGTTGATTGATGCCTTTCTTTATTGAGGCTGCCCTTTCCAGGTATACTTCACTGGGTTCTCCCAGCAAAGCAGCCATTTCGGCAGCAATCATATGCGCCTGGTAGTGCACCGCATTGGTCCCCAGGTTCTCGGAACGATAGATATCCGCATTGTTCATCCACTTGGGATAGGTCTGCTCGCGCCAGTCAAGAAAGGAGGACTCACCCCTGAACATCCCTGTACTATCAGAATACAGGGTACGATAATCATCCTCCAGGGTGTTTTTAATAATGCGGTAGGAGGTCCGGAGCCAGTCCATGTCGCCCGTCACCTTAAAAATCTCCCAGGCAGCCAGGCACCAGGTGGTACGATCGGAGGAAACCGGCCATGCCCCGCCCGAACCCGTATCCTGGATGATCCGGTCCCGTTTCACCTTTTTCATCAGGCTGATCCTGGCAATTTCAGGCTCATGGTAAGCAAAGGCCAGCAATGTGCTGTAACTTACATCACGGGTCCACACCCCACCCCACTTTGCCCCGGTTCGCAATGTACTATCGGCCTCAATATTCATAAGGGCCTCCTCCAGCGAGAGGTTAAAAAGCGCATCCACAATCTTCTGATCCGAATGGTAGGCTGGTTTGGCCATTATATTTTCGGATAGAATCCAGGTGCGCGCTTTCTCAGACTCCTGGTCGAAGGGATTTAACAGGACCGTAATCTCATAGATACCGTCGCCATCGGGATCTTTCATTTCCAGGTTGCTTTCATCCAGGTTGGAAAAATCCCAGGTCAGGGGTTCCGATCCCCCGGCAATATAAACAGCTTTAAAATCTTCCCGGGCTACCCGGCTTCCATCAAAGGCCTCATAGTAGCCTTTTTTTTTCATTTGCGATAAAACCGGACTCATGTCGAGCCGAAAAGTATATGCATAGTTTACCGGCAGCTTGCTCCCCGGATCATCCGGCATCGGCCGGGCCGCCTCTCCAAATACAATCACCGGGGAAACATGCTCCCTGTCAATAATTATCCAGCGGTCAGCCCCCGAAGGCAGCTCATTGTCCTTTTCATTGATGCTGAACTTGAAAGTAATACGTCTTGAGAAATTCTGACTGGCCGAACTTTGATAATCGGAACGTATGTGGGTGGGCGAGATTACCTGGGCCGTATATTTTTCCTGCCCTGTAAACCCATTTTGCACAACTTTATCGGCATACACCGTGAAGGCATCAGTTTGATACAGAACAGCCTGCTTCTGAGAGCAGCCTGTCACCATCAGTATGATCCATAAAAGCCCGCTATATTTCTTCATCGATTATTTCTCTATTACAATTGTCCCGCCTGCTAGGCCCGCAGGAATCCTGATCACACAGAAAGCCCCGCTTTTGTCCCAGTTCCACTGAGCCTTCACAATGGGCTCCTGGAGCAGCTTTTCCAGACCATGCTGTTTGACCGCCTTCAGCTTTTTCCCCTCCTGCCTCACGGCTGAAGGCTTTTCCTCAAGATGCAGCTTGTAAACCAGGTCTCTCGATACCGCCTTAAAACCATTCGCTGCTTCCTCCCTGTATTCGATTTCGTAACGATCGGCCTTGCTGCTGCACAAAAAGGTCCTTTTTACATACTCATCGTTCTTATAGTCGTTCGTCTCCCCGCTGTCCTCATACACCACGAAGCTTGCCTTGCGCCGGGTTGGGGCCGGGAATAGCTCAAGAATTAGAGGGTAGTCTGGGTATTCGTTTATATACTGCATCACCGGCATCCGGGGGATGATGGATCCCTCCTTTACAAATACGGGAATCTCCTCCAGGGACAACTCATAATCGATCCACTGCTTGCCCTGGTAAACCGTGCGCTTGTTATTGAAATCGATCCATGCTCCTTCAGGAAGATAAATCCGCTTCTCAAAGGCGCCCTCCTCCACAACCGGGGCCACCAGTATTTCCTCTCCGAACATAAACTGGCTGTTCAGCTCAAATACCTCGGGGTCGTCGGGATACTCCAGCACCAGCGCTCTGATCAATGGCCAGCCCTTGTCATAGGCTTCCCTGGCATAGCTGTAGATATAGGGAAAGAGTCGGTATTTGTTTTCGATGGCGGAGCGACAGATGGCCTCAGCCTCTTCTCCAAACAACCAGGGTTCCACTGCATTGTTTCCTTCATGATGGATGCGGCTCAGGGGATTAAAGGCCCCGAATTGAAGCCAGCGGATATAGAGCTCACTTAGTGCATCATAATCCTCAATATCTCCGCAATAGCCGCTGATATCACAACTCCAGAATGGGATCAGTCCCATCCCGGCCGACATGGACAGGGGTACCTGGGCAGCCAGCTGTCCCCAGCCATCACATACATTGTTTCCATTGCCGGCATCACCCGACCAGCCAAAGGTATAGCGCTGCATTCCGGCAAATCCGGCGCGGGTCATCTGGAAGACCCGGGTATGGGGGTTTCTCTTCTCAAACGCTTCTGTAACCACCTTGTCCCAGGTGAGTCCGTATACATTGTGGATCTCCTCATGTTTTCCCAGGTGGTGACTCATGAACAAACGGTCGGTACTTTCCTCATTACTCCAGGCAGGCTCTCCCATATCGGTCCAGAAACCACGGACACCATCGTCCACTGCCTTCTGCTGTAATGCCCCCCACCAGGCGGCCACCTCCGGTTTGGTAAAGTCCACCACGCCACAATTCCCACCCCAGGGCCAGGGCATATCATAGCTAAGTCCGGTGCGTGAATCGGTGGTGAAGTAGCCCAGCGAATCGGCTTCTTTCCACTGATTGTGGTTGACCTGGGATATTACCGGATCCTGGGAAACGATTACCTTAAATCCATCCTGCTCCAGGTCCCCGAGCATCTTTACCGGATTTTCATAATTCCCCTCCCGCCATTCAAAATCCTGCAGGTGCCGGGTCCAGCCAATATCCTGGTAGATGATATCACAGGGAATTTGCCTTTCACGATATCCAGCTGCAATTTCCCTTGTAAGCTTTTCATTTGTGAGCAGACCCCGGCACTGGGAAAACCCCAGGGCCCAGTCGGGAGGCAAAATTGCCTTGCCCGTTAATTCGGTATACCTGGTCAGGATCTGCTTGAAAGAGGGACCATAGATGAAATAGTAAATCATTTCTCCACCCGGACTCGAGAAGGAATATTGTTGGGCCGATTCCACCCCGAAATCAAATTGGGTCTTATATGTATTGTCAAAATAGATCCCATAACCCTCCGAGCTCAGGAAGAAAGGGATGCTCTTATACAAAGGATCTTCAAATACCTGGTAGCAGGGCCGGTCGCTATTCCACATTTTGAACTGGCCTCCCACCCTGTTCAGCGCTCCATTTTTCTCACCCAGGCCGTAGATCCTTTCCCCTGGCTTCAGGGTTTTAAAAGCGCTTATGTCTGCCGAATCAGCCACAAAACCCCGGTCCTTAAAATCTTCAACAAGCAATTTCTGGTACTTATCAAAGATCCTGATCTGAAAGGGGGACTTGTTGATTCGCACGATCAGAGACCCGGTATAGAGGGTGTAATCGCGGGCCTGCTCGGTGATATTCAGCGCCTGTGAATGATCTCCCTTTTTAATTACAGCAAATGATTCCTTTGCCGAAGCAAAATCCTCACGATCATACTTGAGTTTCAAAATACCCCCATCAAGCTGCTCCAATTGCACTTTGATCCCGTTTTCACATACAAAAACCGCCTTGTTTCCTTCCACATTGCAGGCCAGGCAATCGCCCGGAACCACCTCCCGGGCAAAACAGGCGCTCGGGGCAAAGCCAGAGCTCAGGATAAAAAAAGTGCATATGAAGAGGATATACTTCATCTGGTCTTAATTAAGAATGATTCGAGTGGAATAAAAAAAGGGACGACAGAAGCGCTGTTCTGCCATCCCATTTTGTCTAACTATTTGACCAAAACTTTTACGGTTTCTGTATTCTGCCCGGTGGATATCTGAAGCAGTAATAATCCTCTGCCCTGGACCTCATTGAGGTCCACCGTGCTACTGCCACTCTCCAGGAGGGTCTTGTAAAGAATCTTTCCATCCAGGGAATAAAATACTGCGCTTGCAGATTCCTGTCCACCCAGGTCGATCGTAATAAAGTCTGACGCTGGATTGGGATATACCCTGAATCTGGATACTTCGGGCTTCCTGTCAAGGGAAGTCTGCAAAGCAATATCAATCGTATAGTCACTGAAATCGAGGACGATCTTATAGGTTCCGCCTTCTCCTTCAGCAATCTCCCATTTATGATCATCGGCTGCACCGCCAATATGGTGATAAAACATGCCGTCGTTGACGGTATCTTTCATCATCATGTCCTGGGCCCAGTCGGTGTTCTGATTCACCGGGAATTTAAATTCGCCGGGAACCAGGGTGCCCTCATAAATGAACTGGTAGGCATTATCGGGATTGATGCTCAGCTCAATGGCCTGGTCAATGCTCCATCCAATGGGAGTAGCACTTCCGACGATGTATAAGGCATCGGGGACTCCGCTAACGGTACTGATGTCAATGGTCATGTCTGTGAAATCAAGCACGATGTGATAGAGGCCTTCCTCGCCTTCGGCTATGACCCACTTATTGTCGTCCTCAGCGCCACCGATGTGATGGTAGAAATGTCCTTCATTCTCAAGGTCCTTCATCATCATGTCCTGACCGAAGTCGGACTGGCGATTCACCGGGAATTTAAATTCTCCGGCAATCAGTTTTCCATCAAAAATAAACTGGTTGGCATTCTCGGGATTCCTTACCAGCTCGATCGACTGATCTACTTTCCAACCCACAGCTGTTGCAGATCCGAAGATATAGAGAGCATCGGGTGTGGCACCCAGCTTTGTAATGTCAATGGTCATTGTCACAAAATCGAGCACGATATAGTACTTCCCGCTGTCGCCCTCTGCGATGGTCCATGATACATCATCCGGCTCACCCCCGTTGTGATAGTAAAAATGACCCTCATTGGCAGTATCATTCATCATCATATCCTGTTGCCAGTCGGTGTTGCGATTCACCGGGAACTTAAATTCACCGGGGACAAGGATTCCCTGGAAGGTGAAAATGTTTGCATTTTCGGGGTCAATGGTAAGCTGAATGGCCTGGTCAATACTCCAGCCAACGCTTGTGGCACTTCCCACAATATACAGTGCTTCCGGGGCCGAGGTTTCAACAGTCTTCGTAATGCTGATGGCCAGGGTTTTAAAATCAAGCACAACTTTGTAGGTACCACCTTCATCCGCGCCAATGGTCCACTTATTGTCATCGGCAGCACCACCAATGTGATGGTAGAAAGATCCCTCGATCAGGGTATCAGGCATATACATGTCCTGGGACCAGTCGGTCATCCTGTTCACCGGGAATTTGAAATCTCCGGGAGTAAGCGGACCCTCGTAAATAAACTTTTCAGAATTGTCAGGATCTTTTGTCAGTTCTGTTGCGTTTGCAATATCCCACCCGTTGGGTGTGGCATCACCCACCAAAAACAAAGAATCGGGAGCAGGTGGTGTAATAATTTTTTCGATTACAATGCTCAGGTCTGAAAAATCGAGCACGATATGATACCGGGATTCTTCGCCTTCAGCAATATTCCATTTTACATCATCATCAGCCCCACCTACATGGAGGTAGAAATGACCCTCGTTGACCGTATCATTCATATACATATCCTGTCCCCAGTCGGTATTCCTGTTTACCGGGAACTTAAAATCTCCCGCATAAAGGGGTCCGTCATAGAAGAATTGATCGGCATTGTCGGGATTCAATCTCAGCTCAATGGCCTTATCAATGCTCCACCCGATGGGTGTGGCATCGCCCACAATAAACACCGAGTCGGGTGTCTGTGCAAATACCGACGCGCTCGCCAATAGCATCAGCACCAATGAACTTACAAATAGTCTAGCTTTTCTCATGTTGTTTGTATTTAGTATGTTATAATTGATAGGTTCGCTTATTGTTTTTGAATATCAATGCTCAAATCCAGCACATTCAGGGTGAGCAGGTAATTCCCGGCATCCGCTGCGGTGAATACCCATTTCTCATCATCTTCATCTCCTCCATGGTGCCTGTACATTTTTGAAGGATCGTCGGGGTCTTTCATATACATGTCCTGGGCCCAGTCGAACTGCCGGTTCACGGGGAACTTGAACTCTCCCTCAACCAGGAGACCCTCATAGCGCCAGATAAACCAATCGGTGGGATCCTGCTCCAGCAGAATTGCGTCGCTGATCATCCAACCCACCGGCGTTGCCGAGCCGATGATGTACACTTTTAAGGGTTCGATTGAAATTGTATAGTTGGACAGATTCAGCTTCACGCTGTGCATGTTTTCTTCTTCCACCACCCAGTTGCTCTCATCCGGATCACCACCCGTATGCAGGTAAACCTTTGAGGAATCTTCAGGATCTCTCATGAACATATCCTGTCCCAGATCGGCATCCTTGTTTACCGCAATTTTGAATTCGCCCGGATTCAAGAGCGCATTGAAGGAGAATTTGAACAGGTTTTCCGGATCAGGATACATCTCCAGGGCAGCAGCAATATCACTGCCGTTGGGATTGGCCGAACCGAAGAGATAGAGCACCTCGTAACCGGGTCCGCTAACAAGCTCGATACTGATGGTCAGATCCACAAGGTTCATCTTAATGTTATACTTGCCCGCCTCGGGGATCACAAAATTCACACCCGGGACAGCATTGTCGGTGTGATAGACAAGGCTGTTTTCATCTTCCCCTTTTCCATAGGAAGGCAAGAAGGTGCCCAGTACCGTAATAAATTTAAGCTGACCGGCATTCAGGTCTCCCTGGAAGGTGAAAGTTGTGGGATCGGCCGGATCGGCAATCATGGGAGTTGCCTTGCTGGCATCCCATCCATTGGGAGCAGCATTCCCCATGAAATAGAGGGTGGCTGACACAGGCTCATAGCTGGTTATTGAAAGACTGATGGGTTCCGAAACATCATCCTCCACAGCAGCATTACTGATCTGTGCAATGACTCGGGCTTCAAGGTTCACTGACGATCCGGGATCAAGGCCCCAGGTATCTACGATATAGTCGTTCAGCTCCTTGCCCGTAAAACTCTGTTCGAACACCCCCTTTCCCATATCAAAACTCAGGGAAGAGGCAAAACCCTGTCCCGCCAGATCCATCTCCAGGATGTAGGAAATTGAACTGCCGGTGGCACCGTTACTTCCCCGTGTCCAGCTAAAACTCAGGGCGGTACTTCCCGAGCTCTTCTGGGACAGGACCAGATCGCTGGCCGACACCGAGAGCGCGACTGCTTCTCCCTCTGAAATCTGGATGTCAAAATCGTCGCGGCATGCATTCAGGGAACCCCCAATAAACAGCAGCAAGGCCAGTAAGATCAGTCCGGTCCCAAACTTTGAGCTAAGATTTTTCATTGTCCTTCCTTTGTTAAAATCGTTCATCATCTTGAATATTAATAGCCGGGATTTTGAGTCAGATTGGGATTAGATTCCCTTTCCTTCAGGGGGATGGGAAACAGCAGGTACTTCTCGGAGGCATTCAGCTTTCCAACCGAATGCAGAAAGTCCAGACCCCATTGTCCACCGTCGACCCGGATCAAATCAAACCAGCGCTGTCCCTCGAATGCCAGCTCCATCCTGCGCTCATGCAATACCACTTCTTTGAATTCGGCCGGAGTAAGCTCCTGGAAAGCCCGCAGACCCGCCCTTTCCCTTACGGCATTCAGCGGAACCAGTGCATCGGTGGTCTGGCCAAGCTCATTCAGAGCCTCGGCCTTCATCAGCAGCACATCGGCATAACGCAGCACCGGGAAATTCAGGGGACTGTTGTCGGAGGTGGCAGAAACGGACTTGGTGACCAGGAATTTACGAAGGTTGTAGCCGGTGGTTGAATAGACGGGGTCGTAATCCAAACCATCGAAGGGTGGACAACCCTCATACAATACGGTCACATCCTTTCTCAGATCGCCCGCCTCATAGGCATCCACGAATTCCTGGGTGGGCTGGTTCCATCCCCAGCCTCCGGCAACCATGTCGGAATTTCTCGGACCGGTAAAGGTGCTCAGCCAGGAGGCCTGGTTTTCGTTTGACCAGAAATCCTCACCCGCATCGCTTATGTACTGGATTTCAAAGAGGGACTCCTGTGAATTTTTCTTAAGGACATCAAAGTTATCGCCATACAGGGGATTAAGGGCATAACCCAGGGTAGCGACTTCATCGCAAAGTGGAACCACCTTGTCATAATCCCCCAGGGTCAGGTAGACCTTGGCCAGCAAACCGGCTGCAGACCCTTTGGCCGCCCTTCCCAGATCAGTGGCCGAATAGGTCGACCTGGCAGGCAGGAGATCCTTTGCTGCCTCCAGGTCCTTTATGATCTGCTCATAGATTATGTCCTTATCGGTCCTGAAGGGACGCAGGTTATCTCCCGGGGCCAGGGGTGTCAGAATCAGGGGAAAATCTCCGAAGTAACGTACCAGGATGAAGTGGTAGAGTCCCCTTAGAAAATAGGCCTCGCCCATTACCCGGTTTTTTACATCCTCATCAATATCCATTCCTGGTACCTCCTGCAGAACCACGTTGCATCTCAGGATGCCCGGAGGCGGTCCGCGAAACAGGTCCAGTACCCCGGGATTATCGGTGGTGGTTACAAAATTGGCCATGTCCTGGGTTTCTCTTCCGTCGTCGCCACCACCCGCTCCCACGATGCTGTTAGCCGCCATAATGTCGGAGGTCCACATCCTCATATTATAAAGCTTTGGCCACTGGAGGGGCTGATAAGCACCATTGATGGCAGCGATGGCATCGGCCTCACTCTGGTAAAAGTTCTCTGTATTAATCGTATCGAGCGGAGCCTTCTCCAGGAAATCCTCGCTGCATGAAACCAAAAGCAGGGCGAATACTGATAGTGTTATTATATATCTTTTCATTGCCGTAATATTTTAGAAACCAATGTTTGCACCCATACTGATTGTACGGGTCACAGGGTAGGTGCTAAGATCAATTCCGTTGACCCCGACTTCGGGATCAAAACCTTTGTAATTGCTGAGGGTCCACAGGTTGGCTCCCGAGACATAGATCCTGGCGGAGGCGATTCCAATTCTTCCTAAAATGGACTTGGGGAGGGTATAGCCCAGAATCACATTCTTCACTCTCAGGTAGGACCCATCCTCAATGAAACGGTTCGATGGACGGGTATTCTTATTGGGATCGTTAAAAACTGCCCTGGGAACCGTTGTTTCCGAACCGGGGGAAGTCCACCGATCCAAAGTCTCCGTGGTTTGATTATAAGCCACCGCCATGCCTTCATTCCAGATCCTATTGGCATTATATATATCATTGCCCACCACACCCTGGAGAAAAATATTCAGGTCGAATCCCCCGTACGAGAAGCGGTTATTCAGTGAAAAAATGAAATCAGGATTCGGATTCCCGATATAGGTCCGGTCTTCATCGTCGATGATCCCGTCACTGTTCAGGTCCATATAACGAATATCACCCGCCGAGGTGCGGTTATAGGGATCCTCACCGGGAACCTGGAGGGCATGCGCCTCAACCTCTTCCTGGCTCTGGAAGATGCCGTCTGTGACAAAGCCATAGAAGGCATCCACCGGGTATCCTGGTTCGATGCGTGCCAGGTTCTGATTGAAACCCACGCTTCCCCTGGGTAGGGGTATGGTGTCGTTCAGACTGAGCACTTCGTTCCGGTTGATGGAGATATTAAAATCCGTATCCCAGTTGAAGTTTCCTTTGAAATTATGACTTGTAACTGTTAATTCCACGCCCTTGTTTACAATCTCACCTGCATTGATAAAGGGAACATACACATCCGAATAACCGGTGATGATGGGGACCGCCATGGGCACCAGCATATCCTCTGTCTTCTTATGATAGAGATCGAAGGTCAGGCTGAGCCTCTGGTCGAGGATGGTGGCATCAAAACCAATATTTACCTGTTTCTGGGATTCCCACTGCACATTTGGATTGGGCATGATGTAGGGAACCACCGCATTTACAGGGTTATTGTTGAAATTATACTTGATGGTGGTCAGGGCCGAGGCAAAAGAATAATTCCCGATCTCCTGGTTTCCGGTCACCCCGTATCCTGCCCTGAGCTTCAGGTAATCTATAAATTCCTGTCCCTGGAAGAAATCCTCCTCCGAGACCCTCCATGCCAGCGATCCCGAGGGAAAAATTCCCCACTTATTATTTGTACCAAACCTGGAAGAACCATCGCGCCGTATGGTGGCGGTAACCAGGTATTTATCCATATAGGCATAATTCGCACGACCCATATAGGACATCAATGACCATTCACTTCCGTTACCCCCGATCTCTTTTTGATTCAGACCATTATCCAGCTGCTGGGTCTTATCGCTGGCAAACTCCTGGATGGAGCCGCTTATATAGGAGAAGTTGTTCTCCTGGGCACTGGTACCTGCAAGCAGCGTGAGCCTGTGACCACCCTCAAAAGAGGTATTATAAGTAAGTGTGTTATCCCAGTTCCAGGTAATGGAAGTATTGGATGCCTGTCCAAGATAGGACTGCTCCTGGGGCGTAGGCGACCAGTCGTAGGCGGGCGACCAGGTCCGGGTCTGCCAGAAGTTGGTTTTTAATCCGGCCGAGGTCCTGAAAACCAGGTCTTTCATAATTTCAAGCTCCATGTAAACTGAACCCAGGAGGTTGTAACCCTTGGTGGTGTTTTCAATGATTTCGGCCTGACCGATGGGGTTGGTGATGTCGCCATCCCATGCCGGCCGGTCTTCGGGTCCCGCAAAGGAACCATCCTCATTGTATATGGACTGTGTGGGAAGCGCCCTCAGTGTATTGAGAATGCTGTAAGAACCACTGTACTTATTGTCATGATTCAGGCTAAGCATGTTGCCCACCTTTACTCTTTTTGTGATCTGGCTCTTCGAGTTAAATTTCAGCGAGATTCTTTTAAATCCGGTATTATCCACGATACCCTCCTGGTCGAAATAATTCCCCGAGAGGTAGTAGCTGGTTTTATCGTTACCGCCTGCGTATGAAAGAGAATAGTTCTGCATGGGTGCCGTTCTGAGCAGCGCCCCCAACCAGTCGGTCCCTTGACCCAGACTCTCGGGATTGGCATAGGCCGGGTTCAGTTCCATCCCCCCATTGGCCATCATATCGTTGTGCAGGGCGGCAAATTCTCCTGCATCGAGGACATCCACCATGCCGGTTGCCTGCTGAATTCCATAGTAAGCATTGAAGTTCATCTGGCCCTTGCCCGAGCTTCCGTTTTTCGTTGTGATGATGATGACCCCGTTGGCACCCCTGGCGCCATAAATGGCAGTTGCCGATGCATCCTTCAATATCTGCATCGATTCCACATCATCCATATTCATCTGGTTCAGTCCCGAAGAGGTGGGAACGCCATCGATAACAAATAGTGGATCATTATCATTAATGGTACCCGTACCCCTGATCCGGAATGTGGGGTCATTCCCCGGTGTTCCGCTGGCGATTACCTGCACGCCGGCTGCCTTGCCCTGCATCACTTCGCCGATGCTTGCAAGGGGCAGTGAGGCCATATCGTCAGTGCTGATGCTGGCCACCGAACCGGTGAGGTCCTTTTTCTTCAGGGAGCCATAACCAATGGCAACCACTTCTTCCAATCCGACCGCATCCTCCTTAAGCACCACATCAATAATGGTCCTGGCACCCACAGTCTCCTCCATGGTGTTCATCCCTATGAAACTGAAAATCAGCACTGCATTGCCGGAAACATTCTGCAGCTGGTAGGTCCCCCCGACATCGGTGGTGGTACCGTGGGTGGTCCCCTTAACAATGATTGTAACACCCGGAACCGGCGCCCCGTTTAAATCAGATACCGTCCCGCTGATGTCTCTCCCGTCCTGTTGCAGTCCTGTTGCAGAAACATTGATGCCGGCGCAAAAAAAGAGGCCCAGCATGCCAAGGAAAATCAAATTATGAATACATCTTCTCATATCCCGTTGTTAGCTTTTACTTAGTTAATGTAAAAGTATTTTACGGAAGGAGCATATTCAAAAAGTACAGAAAAAATATAGAAAATATAAAGTGGAACTTAGACCCATATTCCTCATTAAAAGACCTTTACACCAATTACCGGGAGGAAAAAATATAGTGGATTTTCAATCGAATCGCTTAATCTTCAGGATCTCCTTATCAAATTCATCCTTCGAAACCCTGGCCATGTTTCTCACCTTGGTCTTGTAGGTATAGACCGTATTCACCGAGTAATCAAGGATTTCAGCAATTTTCTCATTGTCTGTAATGCCCAGCCTGATCAATGCGAAGATTCTCAGCTCGGTATTCAAGAGTTGACCTTCTTTCAGCTTAAACTGCTCTTTTTCCTTCAGAAGGGCATTCACTTTTGCCACGAAATCGGGAAAGATTTGCAGAAATACCTGGTCAAACTTATTGTACAGGAATAATTTCTCCTTGTGGATATTCACACTGTCCAGCTCACGGGCCAGGTCGTCGTATTGCTTTCGAGAGAACTTCCTGTAAATATTGTTCTTGAACTTCTCCAGTTTCTCAATCATTTGTGAGCTTACAGAAAAATAGTATCCGATGTACTCCTCCTTGATTTTATTGGCCAGCAGCAACTCTTCATTAATAGACTCAAGCTTTCTGTTGGTGGTCTCGAGCATATTTTTAACCCGGTTCAGCTTGCTAATCTGCCTGAAGATGATGACCAGGGAGATGACGATAATGAAGGACAGCACTGAAACGATGAGCAGGTAATTCCACAACTTCCGTTTCTGCTTTTCGATGGTGACAATGTGTTCCGATTTAATCACCGGCAGGTATTGTGAAATTTGCCATAGTCTGAAATTGGATCCAAAAAAACGGGTCTCATCCAGGGCCACATTGATATACCTGCTGGCCTTAATCACCTCTCCATGATCGAAAAGAAAGCCGGCTACAAAAAAAAGTGCCACAGCCTCTTTTTTGGCTCCCATAAAATCGGCAACGGAAGCCTCCACCATATACCTGAGTGTTTCCTCTTCATTTCCGAGGATCCCATGAGCAAATGAAAGCCACATCATCTGAATAGCCAGCTCGTCGTTGTTCAGGTCATAGGTTTTTATAATCTGGTTCAGGGAGTCAATACCCTCCTGGCAATTGTCTAATTTGATATTCCTCTGGGCATTCAGGGAGTGATATTTCCAGGACTTCACAGGGTAGTATTCCAGGGCTGAATCGATGTAGACCATTCCTTTCTCATGATAGCCAGAGGAGTAATACTGACTCTGGGAAAAACTTTCCATATCGAAGTATCCCCTGCTCAGAACGGCATAATACTCGGCGATGGTCACATCATCTGCACCTGCCAGATCAACTGATCTCAGGGTATCCATGGCTTCATTAAATATCCCGGCCGAGATAAGGATGTTTGCAAATTCGGTCTTGGCAACGGCAATCCGGTTTCTGTCGCCCAGCTGGTAAGCCGTCTCCAGCAATCTGCGAGCATAGTGAAATGCCGAATCAAATTTAAAGGTCAGGTACTCCCTGCTGAGAGCGCTGTAGTAATCATACTTTTCACTGGCACTCTTTTGCTGGAGATCACCGTTAAATTCCTCTTTGATTCCATCAATTCTTGCCTGCTTGAGCTCCACAAAATAATCCCGGTTTTCAATAACCTCTTCCAACCTGGTAAGCACATTGTCGTAATCGAGCTGTGCCATACAGGACCATTGAATACCCAGGAAAAAAAGCACCACAACGGCTCTCATTGAAAAGTGTGTTATTGGGAATTTTACTCAGCTTTTAAAGATCGGACAAAAAACCGGGTTGACAAAAAGGTCTGCCGGGGATTTTTGTTGCTTTAAAAAGAAAGCAACCTCGACTAACTCTTGTGTTAGTAACTCTATTAGCGTAACTTTGGAGTTACTTACTAAATACTTACGTCATGAAACAAATACCATTCAAATTCGGAGAAATTGTTACCGGACAGTATTTTACCAACCGTGACGATGAAATTGAGAAGCTGAAAAACAACCTGCTTTCCCTCCAGAACACCATGATCATCTCACCACGCCGCTATGGTAAGAGTTCTCTGGTGATTGAAGCTACAAGGCAATTTAGTTTGGAACAAAAGGGATACCATATTTGCTTTCTGGATTTGATGTATACATATTCCGAAGAGGAGTTTTATAGTAAATTTGCCACCTCTATTCTGAAAGCCACCTCTAATAAGGTAGAAGAATTTCTGCAATTGGCTAAAAGCATCATTAAAGGAGCCAGGATTACAATAAATACGGGTACAGGAGAACCTGCTGTGGAATTTGGGCTCAGCTATATCAAAGACAATATTGAAACGATCCTAAACCTTCCACAAACTCTTGCATCCAGGAAAAAGAAAAAACTCGTCATCTGTATAGATGAATTTCAGAATATTTCAAGGTTTGAGAAAAATCAGCAACTCCAGAGTCGCCTCCGATCTATATGGCAACATCACAATCAGGTTGGTTATATTTTATATGGTTCAAAACAAACCATGATGATGGAAATCTTTAATCAAAACAGCAGTCCGTTCTACAGATTCGGAGAAATCATCTATTTAAATCGTATTCATACAAACAGGCTGCGGGAATACCTTTCTCATGCCTTCCGTTCCACAGGAAAAGAAATCCCTGAAGAAATATGCAATAGGATCATAACGACAGTAGAAAATCATCCATACTATTTGCAGCAATTTGCAAGAAACATCTGGCTGTTATCAGGCAAGGTTGTTTCAAAAGCCGATTTTGACCAGGCCAAAGATTCACTGATCTCTGATAACCTGAATTTCTACAATGAAATGTTTGACGGCCTTACCAATTACCAGGTTGGTTTTCTTACAGCTCTTTTACTCAAAGAGAAACAATTATATTCATCCGATGTGATTAACTCTTACAAATTAGGATCATCGGCCAATGTTAGCAAAATGCTCAGGGCTTTTGAACACAAAGGCATCATTATCCAGGAAGGAAATAAAATTGTCTTTGCCGATCCAATTTTCAAACTTATTGCCAAAGAAAGGTTTCTTCCTCGCTAGATTCAGTCACCCATCTCGTCAAATAAAAGTCATTACATTTGGCAAAATAAAACAAGCAAATTGAACCAGTCTATACGCATTTTCGTCACCAGTATACTCTCTCTTATCTGTTCTATGGTTGTCCTGGGACAGGACAATCCCTTCAAAGCTCCGCTTTACTGGAGTGTTTACGAGTACTGCTATTCGGTCGATGGAGCCATTCCTGAAAGTGAGTGGCTGGCAAATATCGACTGGGTGGATCAGAACTTAAAATCCTATGGCTATGATATAATTTGCATCGATGGATGGGGAGATGACAATGAGTATAATGAGTATGGCTACAGGGAAAAACATGCGGCCGGGTGGACACACGACTATGCCTGGTGGTCGGCCGAGCTTCAAAGCAGGGGCATGAGCCTGGGAATGTACTATAATCCCCTCTGGATCAACCGGAGTGCTGCAGCATCCGGCATTAAAATTAAAGGGACCGATATTCCCCTCTCCACCCTGATCGATGAGACCGAGGAAGCGCTCTGGTTTACCTGGGTTCAGGTGGACAGGCCCGGTGCCGAGGAGTATGTAAAGGGCTATGTTCAATTCTATGCCGACATGGGGGTCAAATACCTGCGGGTGGATTTCCTCTCATGGTTTGAAAGCGGGATTGACAAGGGGAACAGGGTTGGACCGGAGCGACCGCTGGAGCATTACGAGACTGCACTGAGGTGGATGAGGGAGGCCTGCGAAACCAACGGAATGTTCCTCAGCCTGGTGATGCCGAATCTATACAACGAGGCAGTCACCGAAGTAAAATACGGACACATGGTCAGGATCAACGAGGATGTGGCATCCGGCACCTGGTGGAGGTTCAATAATTTTGACCGGGGCATTCGTCACCCAACCTGGTCGCAGTACTACAATACCTTCGATGGCTACACCTACTGGTCGCACATTGCAGGAAGAGACAGTATGATATTGGATGGTGATTTCATACGGATCAATACCATGGCCAATGCCGAGGAAAAAAAGACGGTCATCTCCCTTCACCTGATGGCCGGGGGTCCCATTTCAGTGGCTGACCAGTACGCTTCCATTGGAGAGGATCTGTGGCTCTATCAGAACAATGAAATGCTGGCGCTGAACCAGGACGGATTTGTGGGCAAACCCCAAACAAATGATCCGACCGATAAGTCCAGCCAAATATGGAAGGGGCAAATGACTGGTGGCGACTGGATTGTCGCGCTGTTTAACCGGGAGGATGGGATCGAAACCCGCCAGATAGATCTCAGCACGCTTGGAATTGAAGGTTCCGTAAAGGTCCGTGATCTGTGGGCACACGAAGACCTGGGGTCCATGAGCTCCATCAGTGCCAGCATTCCTCCCCATGGCTGCCTGGTCTACAGGATCGTCCCAGGTGAGAATCCCCTCCAGGTCCAAAGCATTGATTTTGCAGACATTGGAGATGTGGATAACATCTCTGAAACACCCGAACTCACTTTATCGGCCACTGCCAGCTCGGGATTAACTGTAAGCTTTGAACTTGTATACGGTCCGGCAAGGGTGGATGGAAATACCCTGACATTTACCGGGGGCAGCGGAGAAGTACTGGTCACTGCCCATCAGTCAGGGAATGAAGAATATGGAGCAGCCATCCCGGTGCCTCAGGTTTTTTACGCCTCAGACCCCATCCAGACCTTTGGGAGCCTGTACATCCTGGGAGACGCAACAGCCGTGGGATGGAACATCGGATCGCCCGACAAGATGACTCAGAATGAAAC
>CAZRPW010000073.1:0-22245 GCA_964601975.1 uncultured Bacteroides sp. | reverse complement strand
GACTTTACAGACTTTACAGACTTTACAGACTTTATGGACTAGCGATCGACGCGCGCCGATCCTCCGCCCTTCACCTTCTCCACCTCTGCCAGGCTGGCCATGGTGGTATCGCCCGGGGTGGTCATTGCAAGTGCCCCGTGGGCAGCGCCATATTCAACGGCTTCTTTTGCATCACCGGTGGCCAGAAAGCCGTAGATCAAACCAGAGGCAAAGCTGTCTCCTCCACCTACCCGGTCCATAATCTCCAGGTCCTCCCGGTGTTGAGCCTCATGGAATTCACCCTTATAATAACATATGGCACCCCATGAATTCACGGTGGCTGTTTTTACGGTTCTGAGGGTGGTGGCTGCCACCTTGAAATTCGGATAGGCCTTTACGGCTTCCATGATCATTTTTTTAAATCCATCCAGCTCGAGCTGACTCAAATTCTCATCCACACCTTCCACCTCAAAACCCAGACTGGCCGTGAAATCTTCTTCGTTACCGATCATTACATCCACATATTTGGCCAGTCTGCGGTTCACCTCCTGGGCCTTTTCCTTGCCCCCTATAGACTTCCACAAGGAAGGCCTGTAATTCAGGTCATAGGAAATTATGGTACCATGTTTTTTGGCTGCAATCATGGCTTCTTCAATCACATCGGCGGTCGATTCGGACAGGGCTGCATATATGCCCCCGGTATGGAACCACTGGGAACCCAGTGTCCCAAAGATGTAATCCCAATCCACATCCCCTTTTTTCATCTGACTGGCTGCGGTGATTCCGCGGTCACTTACTCCGAGGGCTCCCCGGATTCCAAAACCACGCTCGGTGAAATTCAGTCCGTTACGAACGGTTCTTCCAATTCCATCAAAGGGTTTCCACTGGATATGTTCCGTGTCGACCCCTCCCTGCATAATCATATCTTCCACAAGCCTTCCCACTGCATTATCAGCAAAGGCAGTCACCACAGCAGTAGGCAGCCTGAAACACTTCTTCAGTCCCCGTGCCACATTGTATTCTCCTCCTCCTTCCCAGGCGCGGAACTGACGGGTCGTGCTGACCCTTCCCTCACCCGGATCCAGTCTTAACATCACTTCTCCCAGGGATACGCTGGCATATTTACAATCAGCCAGTTTTTTAATTTTTAACTCTTCCATTTTGTAACTGTTAAAAAAGTGCGTAATCGATTGCGCAAAAACAAAAATAACAATTTTACTCAACATTTAAATCCAACAGGATCTTAATGTTGTTTGCAGGATCCTCTTCGAGAATATCGAATGCTTTTTGGGTATCGGAAGCAGGAAAGACTCTGGAAATTAAGATCTCGGGCTTTAAAAGCCCCTTTTCCAGGTAAGCAATGGTTTCCGCAAATTCACCATGGCTCACCCTGGAAGCCACGATCCGGCCTTCTTTCCATATTAATTCCTTAAAGACAATGGGAGCTGGCTCATTCCCAAGTCCAAGCACACAAACCGTTCCTCCTCCAATGATGCTCTGCACACAACCCCGAACCGGGTTTACCAGTTGTTCAGGTTCTGCGGCATGCCCTACGGCCTCAAAAGCAACATCAACTCCTCTGCCATCGGTCTCCATAAATATACGCTTCACCGGATCCTCTTTCAAGGCATTAATGGCGATCACATTTTCATAATTCTCTGCACCTATTGCCAGGCGTTCATCCAAAATATCCACCATGAAGATTTGTTTGTCTGTCACCGTTCTGACAGCCTCCAGGATGCACAGACCGACTTTACCCGATCCCCAGATGGCTATGACATCGTCCTTTTTTACCCCTGCCTTGTTTTTTGCGTGAAATCCAATACTGAGTACTTCAATCAATGCTGCATGTTCATCAGGAACCGTGGATGGCACTTTATAGAGCATAGAGGGAGGAAGGGCTATGAATTGCGCAAATCCTCCATCCAGATCCACACCGATAAGCTTCAAGGTTGTACATGCCGGGTACAGGCCCACAAGACATGCCGGACATTTACCACACCAGATGATGGGATCTGGCGCCACTTTCTCTCCCACCTCAAATCCGGATACTTCGGGTCCTACTTCAACGATCTCACCTGCAAATTCGTGCCCCATAATCATCGGTGTATGAGTACGCGGGTGAAATTCGCCCTTATGAATGTGCTGATCACTTCCACAAATACAACCGAATGTCACCCTGATGAGAACCTCTCCCGGTCCGCATTCAGGCTTTGCCACCTCTTTCCATTCCACCTTATTATATTCACTTAATACTGCCGCTTTCATCTCTGAAAATTTTAAAAATTAAAGTTATATATCAAAGTACAAATTTAAAATCCTTTAGGCGAAGGGTATCGCCCATATCCACCATCAATTCCTGCAGATCACCAAACATTCTTTCCAGGCGCTCTTTCTGTGCAGGATCCGAAGCCAGATCATTCATCTCATGCGGATCAACCGAAAGATTAAACAAGCGTTTCACACCTGCGTAGGGATAGACGATCAGTTTAAAATCATCTGCACGGATCATACGTTGCAAATCCATATAGGCCCCGTAAATTTCGGGGTAATTTGATGCAGTGACAGAGCCTTCGATCAGGGGTTTCAGGCTGCTGTACTCCACATACTCCGGCACCTTTCCCCCGGCATATTCTATGGCTGTGGGCACAATATCCTGGATATATACAGCCATATCCCGCTTCGCTCCTTCCGGGATATCCGGTCCGACGATGATCAGGGGCGGACGCAGGCTGTGCTCGTACATATTCTGTTTGCCAATAAGGCCATGATTTCCCACAGATAAGCCATGATCTGCCGTAAAGAAGATATAGGTGTTCTCGGCCTGACCGGTCTCTTCGAGTTTTTCCAGGATGCGCCGGATCTGGGCATCCATATGGGTGATGATGGCATAGTATTCCTGCCTGTTCACCTTTACCGAATATTCGGTACGGGGAAATGGCGCCAGTTTTTCGTCCCTGAGTTTTGCACTGCAGCCCATATCATCCTTATAGGGATACTCCGGAAGGAAACTTTCCGGAATGGATATATTTTCAAGGGGATACATATCCACATATTCCCTGGGACTCTGCCTGGGATCATGGGGCGCATTAAATGCCACGTACATGAAAAAAGGTTTCTCGTTACTGGCAGCGGTCTCCAGGAAGCTCATGGTCTCATTGGCCACCACCTCACTCCAGTGAGTTCCGCCATCCCAGAAGCCCCCGAAAGAGGTATCCCAGGGACGCCAGGTGGTATCAGATTCACTGAGAGGGCGATTATATCCCTGGGGGCTAGCCTTAGGCATACCAGGTCTTTCGGTACCTGCATGGGTGAAGATTTCCTCAGGCTTGATCTTCACATGCCATTTCCCGGTCATAAAGGTCTCATAACCCAGCTTTTCCATCTCCTTACTCCATAGCTGTCCATGTGCAGCAAGGGTATCCATTTTTACAACATTTTCGTAAGGCTCTGCATGCCACAATAGCCTGCCAGTATTAAACATGGTCCTGGAAGCAACGCATATGGCACCGTGCCATCCACCCATATTATAGGCAGTAGTAAATACGGTACCTCTGTTGGCCAGATCATCCAGGGTAGGTGTGATCACCTCAGGGTTTCCAAGCGCATTAATCGTGTTGTAACACTGATCATCGGCCAGGATGAACAGAATATTGGCTTGTTTAATTTCAGGTTTTTCACAGGACACCATCATTAAAATCGCCAGAATCACGGTGAGAACTTGTTTCATAAGACTTTATAATTTGAATAAAGTTTCGCACATATTATTATATGTATATAAATTCAAGCATTTACGATAGTGTACTCAGGATCAATTAATCCTTCTTTTTTTAACTCGTTCCAGAAAGCTTCAGGGATCTTCTTCAGGAGAATCTCCACGTTTCGGTTCATCTTGTGGGGCTTGCTGGTATTCAGGGCAATGCTCACAATGGCCGGATGTGAGAGACCGAAATGAAGGCAGGCATCGCCGGGTTCTACCCCGTGCTTTTCACAGGTAGCATTAAAGGCTTCCCTCCATCCATAGAGGATCTTCCCTTTCTCAGAAGCCGGATCCACATCCTGGTAATCAAATTTATCGCCACCG
The DNA here is from genome assembly GCA_964601975.1 of uncultured Bacteroides sp. GTDB lineage: Bacteria > Bacteroidota > Bacteroidia > Bacteroidales. The sequence goes on along the minus strand of CAZRPW010000073.1, from coordinate 18,182 downwards.
GTGAGGAATCCCCCATGGAACACCGCCGAGTTTACAATCCCCACACCATCGTCGTTCAGTTTATCCATGAAAGACTGCAGTTCCTGAGGGTGTGAGAAAATTGTGAAACTGTTGGCAAACATCACCCAGTCGAAGGGTACGTGTTCGTATAGCTCACGGATAATGGTCCAGTCCTTCGAACCGACACCTACCGCCTTTACCTTTCCCTCCTTCTTCAGATCGAAAAGAGCACGATAGGACTCAAGAATTTCCATGAAGCGTTTATCCCTGTCAGCCGGAGAGTCTGCTGCCGCCAGGTATTCATCCGGGTCGTGGACCGAGACCACCTTTGTCTTATAAAGCCCCCCCAATAATTCATTTCCTTGCTCGAAACATTTAATGATACCTTCGTAGCCGAAGGTCTGGACACAGTCATTTTCCAGATCCACCCAGGCACCAGGCTCAAAAGTGGGCTCCCCGGTGGTAAGCGGCACCCGGTACCAGCCCAGCTTATTGCTGATCACGATATCGTCGGGATGGATCTCCATGTCGGCCAGCCCCTTTCCAATCATCTCCAGTGCCAGACCGGCCCCATACTTTCCGGCCGAATCAATGCTTACCGGAGTTTCCGTACACTCGAACCATTTCATCATCAATTCAAGCTTATCCTCATAAGGAAGCGCTGTGTACAGGTTACCCAGGTAACTTGTTCCGTATACCACCTGCGGAACCTCCAATCCGGTCTTCCCAAGCGGTTTTTTTAACGAAAGTTTCATCTCAGAATAATTTTTCGACTAATGTGCAAAGGTCCGGGTCCTATATCCATATCCAGCGATTACCACAAAACAGATGAGGGGAATAATGAAAGAGATATTCTCGGCTGGCATGGAGAACAGGGTACCCTGTTTGATAATGGCTCCCTGCAATGGAGGCATCACCGAACCTCCCAGGATGGCCATAATCAAACCGGCTGCTCCGAACTTGGCATCTTCACCCAGGCCCTTCAGCGCAATTCCGTAGATTGTAGGAAACATCAGGGACATGAATGCTGAAGTTGCCACCAGGCAATACATCCCCATAATTCCGGTTGAGAGAATCACTCCTGTGATGCTCACAAAACCTCCAATTGCAAAAAACAAAAGGAGTTTTCCAGGCTTCACATATCGCATCAGGGCGGTGGCAATAAAGCGACTGGCAATGAATATGGCCATTGCAACAATATTGTACTGTTGCGAGAGCACTTCCGCTTCCTGTTCACCCATTCCCTGGCTCATGAAATAGCGGGTTCCGTAATGAACGATAAAGGTCCAGCACATGATTTGAGCGCCCACATAAAAGAACTGGGCCACCACACCTTCACGGTAACGGGGCAGGGAAAAGATTCGTTTCAGGGTCGGAATCAGGTTTATGTTATGGTTTGAATCCGCATTTCTCGGCATTTTGACCAGGGCAATGATGACAAACATGGCAATGATGACCACTCCGATAATTATATAGGGTGAGCTGAGAATCTCCAGGTCACTCATTTTCACAGCCTCAAACTCTGCCGGGCTCAAAGCGGCCCTTTGAGCAGTATCCAGGGGGTTGAGCCTTGCCTGGATAAAGGTTTTTGCAATAAACATCCCTGTAATGGAACCAATGGGATTGAAAGACTGGGCCAGGTTGAGTCGCTGGGTGGATGTCTCCTCAGCACCCATTGACAGGATGTAGGGATTGGCACTGGTCTCCAGGAAAGAGAGCCCGCAGGTCAGAATGAAATAGGCAATCAGGAAAGGAGCATATACCCCAATCGCACTGGCAGGAATAAACAGAAGGGCGCCAGTGGCATAAAGACCCAGACCCACCAGGATTCCAGCCTTATAAGTATACTTACGGATAAAGATGGCTGCGGGGAAGGCCATGGCAAAATAGCCCCCATAAAAGGCCACCTGTACCAGGGAACCCTGAACGGTACTCATCAGGAATATCTTCGAAAATGCCTTGACCATAGGGTTGGTAATGTCGTTGGCCAAACCCCAGAAGGCAAAGCAGGAAGTAATCAGAATAAAGGGTACGAGGTACTGTTTTTCAAGTACTTTGAATTTTTTCTTTTCCATGTTATCAGATGTCAAGTTGGTAGCAATTCACTGCGTTTTTATAGAGAATCATTTCTTTTATTTCACTGTCAATTTTCTCAAAATAGCGAAAAGGGATGTCCATAACCTGGTTATACTCACCAGCCAGCCTGCACACCGGCCAATCGCTCCCGAGCATTACCCGGTCGGTTCCAAATGCCTCACAGACCACTTCCAAATAAGGAACAAAATCTTCATACTTCCACCCCCCGAGATCTGCTTCAGTAACCATTCCCGAAATTTTGCACCACACATTCGGCATAGCAGCGAGAGACTGCATATCCTCCTTCCAGGGCTGCATCATGCCTGCTTTTATAAAGGGTTTGGAAATATGGTCCAGTACAAAACGCTGATCTTGAAACATGCTTACAAGTTCAATAGCCCTGGTAAGGTGTTTTGGAAACAGCAGCAGATCGTAGGTGAGACTATATTCACGCAGCTTTTCAATCCCGCTCACAAAGGAAGGCCGAAGCATGAAATCATCATCCGCCTCGTCGTGGATCACATGCCTGACCCCCACCAGTTTAGAATGCTTCGTATAGCGTTCCAGTTGACCCTCCAGCTTCGGCGAACGCAGGTCGACCCAGGCCACTACTCCTTTTATGAAGGGATGTCTTTCTGAAAGTTCCAGCAGCCATTCAGTTTCCTCCAGGCTTTGCCTGGCCTGAACCACAACCGTACCGGTAACACCCACATTTTTAATCTCCTTTTCCAAATCATCGGGCAGGTAGTCCCTTTTCAGCACCTGCATAGAGTCATCCATCCATCCGTAGTCCTTATCATTGAACTGCCAGAGGTGGTGATGCGCGTCAATAATCATCTCAGTCTCCCAGTTTATAAATGCGCTCTATCACCTGCCACTTTTCGTCAGCAGAAGCTTCTGCTGAAGATCTCTGGAACTTTGAGACATAAGCCTCCCATTCCGACTGTCTTGGTTTGGTGGCCAGTTTTGTCATTGCAGTTTCATGATCAAATTCCGGAACTGTATCCATAATCATGAAGAGCCTGGTTCCTGCCAGGTAGATTTCCATATCCAGGATGCCCACTTCGATCATTCCCTGTGTAATCTCGGGCCATGCTGCCCCTGCGGCATGTACTTTTTTATAATCATCAATGAGCTTTGGATCATCCTCAAGGCTAAGGGTCTTACAAAAGCGCTTGTAATGGGTATAATTGCATTTGGACGGGTATTCCATAAGAGTATATTTGGTCAGCTAGTTCTATACAAACATCATCAGAACAAATGTAAAAGTCAATAGCCTCAGCCATTACCTGCTATGCAAAGGATTACGCAAAGCTTTGCATGGACTAAAATATGCTGAATAACATGTTTTAAGCTTTCCCGCTTTCTTTTGTATTTTAGCAGGCCGTAAGCTCAGGATCATGCCTGGAAAAATCAAACGACATATCTCTCTGAAGGATCTTGCTCTGGAACTGGACGTATCCATATCCACGGTTTCCCGTGCTTTAAAAGACCATCCGAACATTAGTCCGGAGCTCAAGGAGAAGGTAAAAAAACTGGCAGCGGAATGGGACTACAGGCCTAACCCACTGGCCATGGGACTTTTAAGACAAAACACGAAGACCATTGGGGTGATTGTACCCGACCTGGTAACCCATTTTTTCTCATCGGTAATCAGCGGAATAGAATCCTACGCCAGCAAGCAGGGCTATTACATTATTATAAGCTCTTCATACGAGTCATTTCAAAAAGAGAAAGAGTGCATCGAGAATCTCCTCAATTCAAGGGTAGAGGGTCTTATTGTAAGCCTTTCGTACGAAACCAGGGATCATTCCCATTTTGAAGAACTGGTTCGTAAGGGAATTCCAATGGTATTTTTTGACAGGATCTGCCTGCCTGAAAAAGTATCCTCAGTGGTTGCAGACAACAAGGCTGCTGCACGTCGAATCACCCAGCATTTTGTAGAATCGGGCTACCGCAGGATAGCCTACATTGCCGGTCCCGCCTTTCTGAATATTTCAGCCGACCGGCAGGCAGGATACCTGGATGGTCTCAGGGAAAACCACGTCCCAGTTCGTGAAGAATACCTTGAAAATTGCGAGATGAATCCCGCGAGTGCCACTGAGGCAACCCGCAGGCTGCTTGCCCTTCCTGAACCTCCCGATGCCATATTCGGCATCAACGACACCGTGGCCTTTGCGGCCATGAAAGAGATCCGGAAACAAGGATTGCGAATTCCGGAAGATGTCGGACTGATGGGCTTCACAGACGACTATCATGCAACCGTAGTATACCCATCGCTTACTTCGATATCCCACCCCACCTTTGAAATGGGGGAAACAGCTGCCCGGCTCTTCTTTGAAACCCTCGAGGGCGGGAACCCTCCACGACAGATAGAATTGCAAACCAAGCTGGTGGTCCGTGACTCCTCTGCCCGTTCACAGGTCTGAATTCAAAGGGATTATCATTTCCGCCGCTGGAGATACCCCAATATTTTCCCATAAGCTCTCAGTGTGCCAGGCGGGATAGATATCATTCTGACTATATTCCAAGTGGTTCCCGGATAAAAATCCTTCCTTTTTATCCAGGCATATCACTTCTACTTCTTCTAAACTACCGGATTAGCCTGATACAAAGTTCACACATGAAGAAATATCGGGGCATGGCCAGTCTTCACCAGGATTGCGACATCCTGATTGATCAGATGAGAGCTATTGATAACAGGCGACTTTTAAAGAAAATTGGAGATCTGCCTGGCTCACTTAAGGAGATTATCAGGGCTAACCTGAAAATCATTCTTGATCTGAATTAAACCAGACATTCATTTTCCCAACTTCACGATTGGCCCATGAATAATAGGGCACCAGACACAGTCCATCTCCTTCAAGCACATTCACACCACCAAGCAATCCGGGTGCGAAATGAGCACGAAACCTGGTATCCATATTGATCATGGCCTCCAGAACATCTTTTTCATTATCGATCTCTTCAGCGCAATATACCAGAGGACCATACAGAACAGCCAGGAGTCCGGTTTTGGCAGCAACTTTCTCATGGGCCATAATGATCCGTGCTTCAAGGGGCAATTCCAGTGTGATATGGTCTCCCCGCTTCCATTTTCCCCTTAGCAGGGCATAACCCTTCACAAGTTCAATTTTCACTTCATCGCCATTGACTTTTAGCACCGGCTGCATTTCCTGCTTTTGGGTAAAATGAAACAGGTCAGAGGGTACGGGGCTATCCATGGCCCATCCCGGAATCCGGATAAACAGATCAGCCTTCACCGTTTCTTCATTCTGAAGCTTCCATACAATGGTTCCCTTCCATGGATATTCGGAGTGTTGTGAGAAAATCAATTCGCCACCTTCGGTCAATATGGATACTTTACTATTCACAAAAAGGTTCATATACACTTCCGATCCCCGCGTAGCATAGGCATAGCCTGCCACCGACGGAATAAAGCGGGAAAGATTGGATGGACAACAGGAGCAAGAAAACCAGGGAGAACGACCATTCACCCCCTGATTAAATTTTGCTTCTCCATCGTGTTGCAGGGTATTTGGATAGAAAAAAAGCGTGCCATCAAGGGACAATCCCGAAATTACACCATTGTACAGTGAACGCTCCAGCACATCTATGTATTTTGAATCCCCATGAAGCAAAAACATCCGGTGGTTCCAGTAAACATTGGCAATGGCCGCACAGGTCTCATTATAAGGATGGTTGGGCAGCTCATAGTTTTCTCCATAGGCTTCTCCGCTATGTCTGGCACCAACACCTCCTGTGATGGATAGCTTCTTCTGAACCACATTGTCCCAGATACGCCCGATCGCTGCAAGATAAGCTGAGTCTTCTGTCAGCGCTGCCACATCGGCCATGGCGCTGTACATATAGTTGGCCCTTACCGCATGCCCTAATGCTTCTGACTGTTCCGCCACCGGAAGGTGGGCCTGACTATACTCCACATCCAATACATCAGCCCGGATATCCAGCAGGTGTTTGGCCAGCTGCAGATAGCGTTTATCACCGCTTACCCTGTATAATTTCACCAGTCCGATCTCAATCTCCTGGTGACCTGGCACATAGTTATTACCTTGTGTAATACACACATCATAGATCAGATCCGCATTCTTCAGCGCCACATCAAGAAAAACGCGGCTTCCGGTGGCAAGATAGTGGGCAACGGCAGCTTCATACATATGTCCCGCGTTATAAAACTCATGACTGCTATTGGGCGTTTCGATCCAGGGCCCCTGCTCGCTGTAGGTACAGCAGTAGAAATCCGTATAATCATTGGCATCTAGTGTTTTCGCAGTATAAAGATAGCCATCCTCTTCCTGGGCCTCCGAAACATAATAGACCAGGGTATCAAGGTAGGCCTTTAGGGCCGGATCCTCTTTGATCATCAATGCAAAGGCGGCACCCTCCATAATCTTATAAAGGTCTGAATCATTAAAACCATATTTCCCCTGAAACTTTCCCTCTTTGATCCCTGCGGCAAAAATGAAGTTATCGATCCGGCCGGTCTCGTCGCACTTCTGAAAGGCAAAGGGTATGGTAACATCATGAACCGTTTCCACCCAGGTCTTCCAGAACCCCGCCTGAAGTTCTACCTTTGTGAAATCGACCGGGCCAATGGGATAATCCACAAAATTCACCTCGGTTGCTGACTCACAGGAAGTCAACAGGACATAAGAAAACAGAATTCCTGAAAAAATGATTGAAGCATTTTTCATCGCGAATTAATCTTTAGTTTGTTTACTTCCCCACCAGCTATTACCCGGGTCAAAATCCTCCGAGAGAAAATTCATCCTTTGATGCTCAAGGCCTGGCAATTTCACATCCTTTATATAAGCCAGGTGAGCCGCCTCTTTCTCCGGATCATATTCAGGATCCTTCTCAGGGAAACGGGCACCCACCTCGACCAGGTAAGTGAATAATTCATCATGCAGCACTTCATGCACATCGGGATGATCGGCAAGTATGTTGTGCTGCTCACCTACATCCTTTTCAAGATTATAAAGCTCCTCTCTATTGTCTTCATAGTAGTGAATCAATTTCCACTCCGCCCGCCTGATCACGGACGAAGGCTCTCCACCCTGGTTCCCATAATGGGGATAGTGCCAGATCAGGGATCTTTCAGGAATCGATTCTCCTTTAAGCAAGGGCACCAGGCTTATTCCATCCAGGTGTTCATCCGGGTACAAGTCCTCACCCACCAGCTCCAGGATGGTGGGATAAAAATCAGTACCTGAAACAGCTACTCTGCACTCAGTCCCATGGTGATCCATCCACGGAACCCTTATCAGATAAGGCTCCCTGATTCCGCCTTCAAACTGGTATCCTTTTCCAGCCCTCAGCGGAAGATTGCTGGTGGAGAAAGCATCCCCGGCAGCCACTCCCCCATTGTCGGAGGTGAATATTATGATGGTATTATCGTCCAGTCCCAATTCAGAAAGTGCAGATAGTACAAGACCTACGGCATCATCCATCTGCTCCACGAGTCCGGCATAAACCGGGTTGTCCTGCACGGTTCGGACGGGAAGGTATTTCCCCATCCTGAATCCTTCAGGAGCAATCCCCTGCAAAGAGGCTTTATCGCGATATTTTTTCCACTTGTCCTCTGTCGTCTGGATGGGACCATGTACCGCATAGAAGGAGAGAAATGCAAAAAAGGGCTGTCCGGTCGAATCAGGATGATTCTTTGAAATAAACCCGGCCGTTTCATGGGCCAGTCGTTTGGAAAGATTCTCTCCTGGCAGTCCATCCGCCATGTTTGGATTCTCATAGGGAGAAAAATAGCCCCCCTTTGGACTGCCGGCATCCCAGCCCCCGATATTGATATCAAAACCATGATCTTCGGGCCAGGAGCCCCTAGCTCCCAGGTGCCATTTTCCGGCAAAAAAGGTCTTATAACCGGCTTCGCGCATGGCCTCAGGAAGGGTCAGGCAGGAAGAATCCAATCTATGTACATATTCGGCGGGTAGTAGTTTATTATAACGATTCTGTTTTCTCCATGCTTCACCCGATTTAGCACCAATCCAATCCGTTATGCCATGCCTTGCTGGGAACCGACCCGTCATAATGCTGGCCCTGGATGGACTGCAAACCTGGCAGCCGGCATAGCCAGAGGTAAACACCATAGCCCCTTCCGCAATACGATCCAGATTCGGAGTTTCATAATACTTGCTGCCGCTGGAACTCATATCATAATAGCCAAAATCATCGGCCAGGATAAAAAGAACGTTGGGCTTCTCAGGAGGCAATTTGCCGGAATTGCATCCAACAAAGAAAGATGCAAGGAAAACAAATGATATATAGGGCTTAAAAAATCTAACGAAACGAGCTGACATGGTGTTGAGGTTTTATAAAACCAAATTTCAACAAAAAAACACAGGCAGCAAAATGGAGGAAAATCCAATCATTGTTATAGATTCAGTTTCTTCTCGAAACTGAGCCGGTCAATTCCCCGGCCCACAAAAATTAACTCGGTGGGACCTGTATAGCCCTCTACAGGCACCAGCTTTGTATCCCCAAAACAGGACTGAACGGCTAGAACCTTTTCCCCGTCAAGTCTCACAAATCCTTTAATACGTGATGTTTCCGGGGACACCTCACTAAGGAATTCCTCCAGCCTGGCATTTGAAATGGGCCTGGTGGATTTAATCACAAAAGCATCGAAATCCGGCCGGCCGCCACCGGGCATTGAAAAGGATAATACATTTTCCTTAGAAACTGCGGGTGACTCTCTGCCTGATTGAAAATCCATATTGACAGGAACATTGGAATAGGCTGCGGTTTCGATGGATGCAAAAGGATTTAAATATTTGATCCACTCCCTGATTTTATCCGTATTCCTGCTTTCCAGGTCTGTTTTGTTGATCACCACGCTATCGGCTACTCTTACCTGGTGCTGTATCCTGGGAAAACCCTTCCCGAGTTTTTCAAAGTTGGAGGCATCCACAAAACACCAGATCCGGGATAAATACAGTTTATTCGATAAATCCGGGCCCTGCAGCATTTCACCGATGGAAATGGGATCGGATAATCCGGATGCTTCCAGGATCACGATATCGGGCTCATGCTCCTGCAGAAAACTATCGAGCGACTTCACAAAAGAACCAAGCAGGCAGACACAAAACACAGAGCCGTTGTTTACCTCCAGGATCTCAAAGGGCTTCCCTGTATTCTTGAGTTCTGTCCCATCAATGGAGCCGGGAGCAAATTCATTCTGAATGATCCCAATCTTCTGCTTCTGACCAAACTGGTCGATAAGCCGCTTCAGAAAGGTGGTCTTCCCACTTCCCAAAAACCCGGTCACCAGAATAAAAGGCACCTTTTTCATATCCTTACTTACCCACTTACCCACTTACTTACTTACTTACTTACTTACTTACTTACATACTTACTTACTTACCCACTCACTTACCCACTCACTTACCCACTTACCCACTTACCAATTACTAATTACTTCCCTACATCACTTCCTTAATCCATTCCTTCACAAGGAGAGGATTGGGATTGGAACCCTGAACCTTTAGCTTATGTTCAACCAGCATCATTGCAGGAGAGCGCGAGATGCCATAGGCCTTGATCTCCTCCTCCCCGATGATCTTAGTAAGCTCAAGCTTTACGCCCAGTTCGGTCATCCCCGATTTCACAGAAGCCTCCAGGTCGGCGCACTCCTCCTCGGTTTTCCCCAGGATCAGCACCTCTGCCTTCTTCTCCTTGATCTTCATTCTCAACTTCTGGTTGATCCTCTTCTGAATCACATCGATCAGTTCCTGCCTGGGTGGGATTTTTGAGGTGAAGGCGATCTTCCCATCGATGCAGATGGTGGGAAGGTTCTTGACCATCATGGCATTCATAAAGGTAACTGCCTTGAACTTCTTAATGGAGTGCTCCCTCCATTCGATGATTCCGTCAAACTCCGGGGCAATGTTTTTAACCGACTCTACCATGTACTGACAGGGGGCACACGATTCCGAATCCAGGGTAATTATATCCACTACAACTTTGTCGGCCTGACCGTAATCTGCCATGTTTGGCAATATGATATCATCCTCGGTTTTTTCAATGGCCCTGACAATATCCTGCTTATACGGATCATGAACCAGCTCTGTAATAGCCTGCAAATTTTCGGGCGGAGTATCCATGGGAAGATCACATCCCGGGGCCAGAATGAAACCCCGGCTCCCCCCCCTTTCCATACACTCCATGGCATTGGTCTGACAATCCTCCACCGTTCCCATCAGCAGGACCACAGTCAACTTCAGGTTACCCCCAAAACTTATATTATTCTTCAGACACACATCCTTCACATACTCCAGGGGGATGTTTTCATCAATGGAAATGTTGTCGGGTTTGCAATCGCACATTACCTTGATATTCTGCTGTGCATATCCACAAACGAAAAAGGAGCTCAGGGCGCCTTTCGACCTTATGTGTTCAAATATCTTCTCAGCACCGGGAAGCACAAACTGCCTGAACATTTCAGGGTCGATCTGACTGGTCATGGGATCCACCATGGAAACCACATCACAACCGCTTTCGATAAAGAGGTCGGCCATCATAATGCCCACCGAGGTTGTAAAATCCATAAGCTTATGGATGTATTGCTCATCCTCATACATCTTAATAAAGATATCGGTCCCAAGCAGGTGAAGAGCCAGGGTAAAAGGGCCTGTGATTAAGCCATAGAGCGCGATGTCAGGATGGTTCTCAGCACTCTTGCGACAGGCTTCCATCACCAGCCTAATCCGTCCGTCATCAAGCGTCGGGATGGTGAGTTCCTCCAGTTTTTTGTCAGAAATCAGGGGATGAGAGACCACAGCAGGCGGATTGTTCTCTGCCCACACCAGCTCACATCCAAGTGCCTCTGCTTCCACCTGGAGATCAAACATAACGGGCAATCCGTCGGGCTTATATAACTCAACAGCCCTGTCCACTCCGGCGATAATCGATTCAGCAGAATTCAGATATTCTTCAGCATTTTGATCCACCAGGTATCCGCCGTGACATCCTACAAAAGGGACCCAGGGGATCCGCTCCACCTCGCCAAGTGCAAAGGCCGTTTTAATTAATTCTTTTCCTGTCATTGTATGTAAGTTTTCAACGCAAAACTAGCCATGTTAGCAGGATAATCTTAATGGCTCCTTTACAAACAATGATGCGATATTAACCTTTTTCCTCTTTTCGGTAATTCACAGGGAAAATTACTGTCTGTTTTGTAAAAATCCTTGAAATATAACAGGGGTCACCACAGTCAATATAAATCTCTATCTAATTGTTTTTCAGCCACCTGGATTGATCAGGGTGTTTCCAGCATCAGGTGTTCAATGAAAAGATCCTGAAAGCCCTCTACCGACTCAAGGCTCACATGCTCTGTAATCCTGAGTATCTTGCCGGGATCATATGATTCCCTGAAAAGAAACATTTTGGCGCCAATAAGGGCTGAATTCCCCAGTTTATGCATCTTCTCAACGGGACACCTTAACATTCCCGTCCTGATCACATTTTCCAGGTTAATATAGGTACCAAAACCACCAGCAATATACACATCCCCGATATCCTCGTGGCAAATACCTAATTTATCCAAAAGAATTTTAATGCCTGCCGAGATGGCGGCCTTGCCCAGCTGAAACTCCTGAATGTCTTTTTGGGTGAGGCTCACATTGTTGTCAATACTGATCTGAGTCTCCCCGGATTCAATCTCCCCAAAAGCTCCTATGAGCCCCCCATCCAGGAATAACTGGATGGCATCGATCAAACCACTTCCACAAATTCCCCTGGATCGGGTATTCCCGATCACATTGCATTTCCAGCCTCCTTCTTCCTCCGAAATAGAGGAAATAGCCCCCGTTGTAGCCTGCATTCCCTGGCTGATCTTCGCTCCTTCGAAAGCCGGACCGGCCGCAGTGGATGCACATAGCAGGCGTTCACGGTTCCCAACCACAATCTCACCGTTGGTCCCCAGGTCAATCAACACCGAATAGCTATCCTTTTTATGCATTCCCGTGGCAAGAATCCCCGCAAGGATATCACTTCCAACAAAACTTCCAAGGCTGGGATAGAACTCGATATGCTCGCATTTCAAATGCTTCCATCCGAGTTCTTGCGGGGATAATTTCGCCATCCCCAGCTTTGGGGAATCAAAGGGATAGAAGGACAGAGGTTTGGTATCAAATCCGCAAAAAAAATGTTGCATGACCGTATTCCCCACAATCACCATCCGGTTCAGGACCTCTCCCCTGCCAGTCATCATCAGGCCGATCATCTCTCCCATCTTCTCCCTGATGATCCGGGTCATCTCATCCCCATTGTTCTTAAGCGTGGCCTCGAGCCTGGAAATCAAATCACTTCCAAATTTTTTCTGGGGATTCATGGCCGTCTCCACAGCCACAATCTTACCTGAAGAGAGATCGATAAGCTGTCCCACCAGGGTGGTGGTACCCAGGTCAAAGGCAATTCCGTAACCGCTCCCCGGCGTGAAGTCGAAGATGGTTTCATCGGCCTGGATAATCGTCTCATATTGTCCGACTTCCAATGAAAGATCCGTATCGCATTTACTCAGGCAGGCCAGTCGCCAGGATGATTCCAGTCCCAGTTCAACCAGCCTGTCTTTGTGAAATTGATCGCTATGGATTTCCCCTTCAAGAACTTTTATTTTACAACGGCCACAAATGCCTTTTCCCCCGCAGGGAAATTCCACACCATAACCATGTAACACGTCAACCAGGGATGTTCCCTGGCGAACCTGAAGTTCTTTCCCCAGGGGAATCAGCTTAATCGTTACCTTCTTCAACACCTAAGCGACACAGGTGTTCAGGTATTCGACTGCACCACGAGGATCTGGCGAATAAAAATCTGCCCCAATTTTCTTCCTGAATTCATCGTTCAGAGGTGCACCACCAATAATCACCTTAGTGCCTGGATGCGCTGCTTTAATTTTCTGAACAATTTCCTCCATATTGGCCATGGTGGTTGTGAGTAGTGCAGACAGCCCAACAATGGCTCCTGGGTGCTCGGCAAGGGTTTGATTGAATGTATCTTCATTCACATCCACTCCAAGATCAACGATGGTCCATCCACCACCTTCTACCATCATCGCTACCAGGTTCTTACCAATATCATGCAGATCCCCTTTAACAGTACCTATAATAAAGGTTCCCTTGGTTTCTACTTCACCTGACTGGAAGAAGGGCTTCAGGTGTGCCATCGCAGCACCCATCGCCTTGGCCGACATCAGCATCTGGGGAACAAAAATTTTATTCTCTGAAAATTTCATACCTACCCGGTCCATGGCAGGAACCAGGGCGTCAGTAAGGACACTTGTGGGCGCTACTCCGTTATCGAGGGCTTCCCTGGCAAGTTCATCTGCTCCATCCTGACCTTTCATATTCGGGGGATAAGGTGAGTTTTTATCAACTTTACCAAATTCTACTGCTTCACCTAATTTAATTAAAATGGGATCCATTACTTAATGATTTAGTTTAACGAGTAATCTGGATATAAAAATAGTTAATGCTGAAGATCATATTGGTATTTCATTCACAATTTATGATGCTATTTTTACTGATTTATTAAATTTATGCAAAATTATATTAGATGAAGGAGCTGCTGGAAGAGATCAAGCTAAATCCGGATGAATCCTTTTTTATCGGTATATTCCAGGATCACATTGATAAAAGCCACTGGCACTATCACCAGGAATTTGAACTCAGTTTCATTACTGAGGGTTCGGGTAAAAGGATTGTGGGTGATTCCACCGAGGAATTCAATCCCGGCGACCTTATCTTTATTGGTCCCCGCATTCCTCACGTATGGTTCCCCGTGGACAGACACATGAGACAACACTCGGGAAGAACCCTGGAATCTGTCTATTTGCTGTTCAACCATGACATTCTCCCCGCCAACCTAACTTCCCTTCCCGAGTTCTCCAATATCAGGAAAGCCATTCAACTTTCAGAAAGGGGGGTGCGAATTACGGGAGACACCTTGAATGAGGTGAGTCGGATCATGCTTCAGCTACCCTACATGAGCAACATCAAAAGACTGATGCTTTTTTATGAGATCATGGATATTATAGGTAGAGGGGACAGCTTTTCTTTCCTTGCAAGTGAAAACTATGTGAAATCAAAGTTTGAAACCACCAATAACCGGGTCAACAGGATTCATGAATTTTTAATGAAGAATTACCAGAATGACATTGATCTCAGGGAAGTGGCCGAAGTTGCACACATGGCACCTGCTTCAGTCTGCAGGTTTTTTAAAATTTCTACCGGACTCACCATTTTTGAGTACCTGAACAAAATCAAAATCGAGTACTCCTGCCAGCTCCTGTTGAATACCGACATGAATATCCTGGATATCAGCTACGACTGCGGCTTCAATAACCTGAGTCATTTCAACAAACAGTTCAAAAAATTCATCGGTATCACCCCTACGAAATTCCGCAAGCTACGTAGTTCCAGGTAAGCAACATATGAAATATATGCAAATATTACATCAGTTTAAGGCAATTGGGATGCGGCTCGGCTCGTAAGCTCTAATATCTTTATACCATGCTAGCAAAAGAGCAAACAGACAACATATCGATGGATGCACTACTTCCTCCTGAAATGGCCCGAAAAGCTGAAGATATTGGGGTAATAAAATCGCAACAAGATCACTTAAAAACTACGGTCCTGGCTGTACTTGCCGGTGCCTTTATTGCTTTTGGAGCGGTTTTCGCCACATTGGTAACTTCAGGTTCAGGCCTTTCATTCGGACTAAGCAAACTATTGGCCGGACTGGCTTTCAGTCTCGGACTGATTCTTGTAGTGGTAGGAGGCGCAGAATTATTTACCGGGAATAACCTCCTTACAATTGCCTGGGCCAGTAGGAAAGTGAGCACATGGCAAATGATCCGAAACTGGATCATCGTCTATTTCGGGAACATGATCGGGGCGTTGTCCATCGTATTTATGATCTACCTTTCGGGTCACTATCTTTTTGGGAACGGGCTTACCGGATCCAATATTTTAGAGATTGCACATGCCAAATGCCAGCTGGGTTTCGTCGAGGCCATCTTCCTGGGAATTCTATGTAATATCCTGGTATGCCTGGCCATCTGGCTCTGTTACAGTGCCAGGTCAACCCAGGGAAAAATCCTGGCCATCATCTTCCCCATAACAGCCTTCGTTGCTGCCGGATTTGAGCATAGCGTAGCCAATATGTACTTCATTCCTATGGGTCTCGTGGTAAAGAAGGCTGCAGATCCGGCACTCTGGGAACTGCTGGGGACCTCACCCGGACAGTTTGAGGCACTCACCTGGGGGAATTACCTGGTGCACAACCTGCTTCCGGTGACCATTGGAAATATTATCGGCGGTGCCGGATTTGTAGGCCTGGCCTACTGGTTCATTTACCTTAGAAAGAAATAGATAAATTAAAACACTCATACCGAACGATTATGAAAGACCTGGACATTGCACGAAAAGTGAAGCTCTTACACATCACCGAAATAGCAAAAAAACTTGGAGTTGATCCCGAAGAAATTGAAATGTACGGCAAGTTCAAAGCCAAACTTCCCCTTGCCTTCATTGATGAGAAGAAAGCAGCCAAGAGCAATCTGATCCTGGTATCTGCAATTTCCCCCACCCCGGCAGGCGAAGGAAAGACAACCGTAAGTATCGGGCTTGCCGAAGGACTCAATAAGGTCGGGAAAAAGACTACGGTTGTCCTGAGAGAACCTTCATTGGGACCGGTATTTGGGATCAAGGGGGGAGCTACAGGGGGAGGCTATTCCCAGGTGCTTCCCATGGAAGATATCAATTTGCATTTCACGGGCGACTTCTCGGCCATTGAAAAGGCACACAACCTGCTGGCAGCAGTTATCGACAACAATATCCAGAGCAAGTCCAACGGACTTAACCTGGATCCACGGACCATTTCATGGAAACGTGTAATTGATATGAATGACCGCTCCCTCAGGAACATTGTGGTAGGACTCGGCGGCACCACCTCCGGGATTCCCAGGGAGACCGGTTTTGATATTACGGCGGCATCCGAAATCATGGCCATTCTTTGCCTGGCAGCCGACCTGCATGACCTGAAGATCAGACTTGGAAATATATTCATTGGATACACCTTTAATAAAGAACCTATTTACGCCCGCGACCTGAACGCCGGAGGAGCCATGGCTGCCTTGCTGAAGGACGCCATCAAACCAAACCTGGTGCAAACCATTGAGGGGAACCCGGCCATAATCCACGGTGGACCCTTTGCCAATATCGCCCAGGGAACCAATTCGGTGATTGCCACACGAATGGGTATGAGCTATTCAGATTATACGGTGACCGAAGCAGGATTCGGATTCGACCTGGGTGCCGAAAAGTTCTTCGATATTAAATGCCAGAGTGCAGGACTCTCCCCGAAAGCTGTTGTGCTGACAGCCACCATCAGGGCCCTTAAATACCACGGGGGAGCCGATCTCAAATCCCTGACAGAACCGGATGTGGAAGCGCTTAAAAAGGGATTACCCAACCTGGAAAAGCACCTGGAAAACATCCAACAGTTCAATGTCACCCCGGTAATCGCCATCAACCGTTTCGCTACGGATACGGATGAGGAGATAAACGTCATCATTGAAAAAGCAAAAGAGCTTGGAATCAGGTGTGCGGTAGCCGACCTCTGGGCAAAAGGGGGTAACGGAGCGATCGACCTGGCTAAAAAAGTGATTGAGGTGGCCGAAAGCAACCCCCCGGTATTCGATCCTATGTACGACTGGGGATGGAGCGTTATGAAGAAGATCGAAACCCTGGCTACCAAAATCTATGGTGCCGAACACGTTGAATATACAGCCCAGGCAAAGAAAGATCTGAAAACCATATCGGATCTGGGCCTGGACCAGATGCCCATTTGTATTGCCAAAACCCAGAAATCACTTTCTGACAACCCTGCCCTCCTGGGAAGGCCGAAAGACTTTATTATCACGGTCAGGGAGATTGAGATTGCCTCGGGAGCCGGTTTCCTGATTCCTATCACCGGCGACATCATGAGAATGCCCGGACTACCGGCCCATCCTCAATCCGAAAAAATCAGCATCGACAATGACGGCAACATCACCGGCCTCATGTAAACCCACATACTTACCCACTTACCCACTTACTTACTTACCCACTTACTTACTTTCTTACTTACTTACTTACTTACTTACTTTTTTCCTTATGAAAACCATATTAAAGAGCAGGACCACCGAAGTGCTTATTGATACCGAAGGCCCGGTTGTGATTATCGGGGAAAGCATCAATCCAACCCGCAGAAAAAAACTGGTTTCCACCCTTAGCGAGGGAGACTATTCTTTTGCCATACAACTGGCCCATTCACAAATCAAAGGAGGTGCCGATGTCCTGGATGTGAATGTGGGTTTCCCGGGAGTGGACGATGCAACACTTTTGCCGGCAACGGTCAAGGCCATCCAGGAAGCAGTGGACGTCCCCCTCTGCATCGATTCACCCAACCCAAAAGCCATTGAGGCTGCACTGAAAGTTATAAAAGGAAGATGCCTTATAAACTCAGTTAACGGAGAGGAAAAATCACTGGATGCCATTCTTCCTCTTGCCAAAGCCTATGATGCAGCTGTAATTGGACTGCTTATGGATGACGATGGTATTACCCAGGACCCCTTAAAGAGGCTTAAAATCGCTGAAAAGATACTTGAAAGGGCACTGAAAATCGGGATCAGGGAGGAAGACGTAGTAATCGATCCACTTGCCATGGCAGTAAGTGCCGATCCCAACGCCTGCCTGGTCACCCTTGAGACCATCAGGATGGTTCATGAGAAACTCGGTCTCAACATCACCCAGGGAGCCAGTAATATTTCGTTCGGACTCCCCTACCGGGAGGAGTTGAACAACACCCATATGGTATTGTCGATCTGGAACGGCCTCACCTGTCCCATTGCCAATCCCAACAAGATTACCGCAACCGTAAGGGCAGCTGACCTTATTCGTGGAAGAGATGATTATGCCATGCGCTTCACCGAACATTATCAAAATCAGTTAGGTAGTTAAATAGTTAGGTAGTTAAATAGTTAGGTAGTTAGGTAGTTAGGTAGTTAGGTAGTTAGGTAGTTAGGTAGTTAG
>CAZRPW010000072.1:0-22465 GCA_964601975.1 uncultured Bacteroides sp. | reverse complement strand
TAATATATAATTCAATATTAAAAAAAGGCCCGGGATTCGATAGTCCCGGGCCTTTTTCTTTAGCAAGCTTTTTCTTTAACACTTAAGATTATAACCAGGCCTGTACTCCCTGTGGAAATACTTCTCTGCTTCCCGGTCGTTCACAAAGTATTGCTTCTCCGGATTCCACTTTACGGGACGTCCCAATTCGGTGGCAATATTTCCCAGGATGCAGGTAGCAACTGTTCTTTGTCCGGTTTCAATGCTGGCAACAGGATCTTTTCTTTCCCGAACCGACTCTACAAAATTATCAAGATGAGAAGTTCCTGATTCATATTTCAATCCCTTGTTTTTATCATTGTATCCTGCGGGTAAAAGAGCATCGTCCGAAGCGGCATAATACCCGCGGCCAACTTCAATCCAACCATCACTTCCCCAGAATTTTATTCCGCGGCTTTTCCCTTCATCCCAGGGCTTGTTGCTCATCTTCACCCCATTGTCATAAATATAGGTGAGATACTCATTCTCAATATGCCCGGCAGGAATAATTTCAACCGGACCATTCTTATCAATTCCCCATTGCCCGATGTCAAAATTATGTGCTCCCCAGTCGGTAGTAAATCCACCACCTGTTTCCTTGAAATAACGCCACTGCGCCCAGTATTTCTCGTTCACAGGAGGATCGAGGGATACCGGAGGATTCAACTTGGAGTTATAATGCACATAGGGATTTGGCCCCAGCCATTGATTCCAGTCAAGATCGGCCGGAATAGGTTCCTCTGGTAAATTATAGGGAGCCGGTGCCGGACCCACATAGGCATCAACATGCTTCAGCTCACCTATGGCGCTTTCTTTCACCATGTTCACAGCATGCTGGAAGTTATGGTCGGACCTCTGCTGAGATCCCACTCCCAGAATAACATTGTGCTCCCTCACTGCCTTCACCACGGCCAGACTCTCTTTCAGCGTGAAGGTGATGGGCTTTTCAAGATAAATATCCTTTCCTGCTTCGCAGGCATCAATAGCGATGATGGTATGCCAGTGGTCGGGGGTTGCAATGACAACTGCATCAATATCCTTTCTGTTCAGAATTTCCTGGTAATTCTTATAGGTTTTCACCTCAACAGAAGTACCCTTTTCCTTGTAAAAATCTTTCATCCTCTTTTCGAAACGATCTCGCTTAACACCATATACGTCGGCACCGGCGACAATCTCAATCCCTTTAATCCTGGCAAAACCCATCATCAGGTTCATGGCTTGCTGACCAAGACCGATAATTCCAAATCTGATCGTATCGTTTGCTCCTGGGGTGAAACTTTGTAAAAGAGGCATAGCCGCAATACCGGCTGTTCCAATTACGGTTTGTTTAATAAATCTTCTGCGGGATGGATTCTTCATAATGTCTGTGTTATTTGTGTTTAGTTCATTCAGCAGTTTGGTAGTGTGCAATTTAAAAAAATATATTTGAATAAAACCAGGCGCCAATATTTGACAACCTTCACAACTTTTCACACTTCTTAACAAGATTGTATGCATTATTGCGCTAGCTTAAACCTTCTTAAGACTCATAAGCATGACTCTGAAATTCGTCGCGCGAAACCTTCGCAAAAGACCCTTTCTAAACCTGATTAAAGTTCTTGGATTAAGCCTGTCTCTTAGCGCAGTGCTTGTCATCTCTCTGTTTCTGAAACACGAATTAAGTTTCGACAGCTTTCATGAGAAATCAGAGAGGATATATCGCTTCACAACGACCAGCCCGACCTTTCTGCAGGGGAAGCATTTTGCCAGGTTGAATAATCCCTCATACATCCCCGAAATGGCTGAATACTTCCCGGGAATCGAAAACTATGTCAGATTGGCTCCCATGAGAGGAGGGGTCCTGGAATACGAGAAGAATTTCTATAATATGAACCAGGCTTTTGAATGCGACAGTACCTTTTTCAAGGTCTTTGATGCCGAGCTTCTAATGGGCAATCCTGAAACCATACTGGACGCTCCGGGCTCGATGATATTAACAGAGAGCTATGCCAGGAAAATATTTGGAAAGCAGAATCCAATAGGTGAGATTCTTAGCCTGCCAGCCGGTCAATTCTATGGTGAAAATACCGATTACACCGTTGCGGGCATCATGAAAGATTTTCCTAACAACAGTCATTTTCACCCCGAGCTCGTCGCAAGCCCCATGAATAAAAATATTTTTAATGGCTGGGCATGGACCTACCTGGTACTAGCTGAAAACGCCAGTCCGGAAACAATTACATCAGGATTTAAAGAATTTTACATCGCATATTATGAAGCTGATGCTGAGGAAATAAACATCAAGGCCTTCTTACAGCCTATCTCAGATATTCACCTGCGCTCCAGTAAAACGAGGGAAATTGAGGCAACCAGTACAATGTCAGTAGTATACTCATTCTCCCTGGCTGCCCTTCTGCTTCTTTTTATAGCCATGATCAACTATGCCAACCTGAATATCGGAATGGCCGGTTACAGTGACCGCTTCCTTTTTATTGGCAAAGTATTTGGCTCCTCCAACAGAAAACAATTAGGGTATTTTCTCATGGAGGGTCTTTCTATTGCCACGGCAAGCTTGCTTTGCAGCTTGATAATAGCTGGTATGGCCCTGGAATTCATTCAAAAATATTTCTCCCTCAACCTGGCAAGCGATAATGTCTTTTTTATATTGAGCATAGTCCTGCTCTTCAGCTTCCTGGGAATCCTGGCGGGGTTTTTACCCCTACTGAGGCAGTTTATCAGCAATATTGCTTCCTTCCAGGCCCTGCGATCCGGGGGCAAGTTCAGGCGAAAAGGGATCAGCAAAGGATTGATCGTATTGCAGTATACCATTTCAATCGCGCTGATTGTTGCAGTAATTGTCATCCATCGTCAAACCAGTTATGCCCTGAAGAGCAGCATGGGCAGTGAATCTGACAGGCTGGTCTGTTTCGAAAATGTACATGCCAGTATTCAGCAAAAATTTCCGGAATTTAAAGAAGAGCTTCAAAAATATAACTCCATCCAATTTGTATCTGCCATGCTGGAGCCTCCCGGGGGCGAATCCAATGATATGTTCCGTTTCACCATGGAAGGATTTGTTGAAGATGAGAACGATCCCACGGATGATTTCATCGGCATTTTCCCCTGTGACTATTCCTTTGCCTCCGTCTTTAATCTAAAATTCCTCGGCGGAAAAAACTTTTCAGAGACATTTGAGGACCATGAGGGATCGGGAGAATATATAATCAATGAATCGGCCATGCACAGGCTCAACTATTCTAACCCGGAAGAGGTTGTAGGTAAAGAATTCGGGCTCATCTTCGGAAATGGAGACATCCCCATTCCAGGTGGAAAAATCATTGGGGTAGTAGAAGATTTTTATCTTTCCAGTATCAAAAGAAAAGTAGATCCCCAGGTATTGTTTAAGCGCAAAGACCTCTGGTTAATCAATTTTATTGTTGCCTTTCAGCCCGAAAAACAAAGCCAGGGCAGGGCAGATCTGGAAAAAGTCTGGGAAGATCTGTTTCCGGCCTATCCTATGCAATACGAGCATATTGGGTCCATGTACAGGTCTGTCTATTCCTCTGAACTTCTTCAATCCAGATTGCTTTCCATTTTTACAATCATCGCACTGTTTATATGTTCCATGGGGCTTCTGGGCCTGTCACTGCTCACCACCCAGCGGCGCATCAAGGAAATTGGAATTCGTAAAGTGAACGGGGCAGAACCCAGAGAAATATTGAACCTGCTTAATTGGGGTTTTATAAAATGGATCATTCTTTCCTTCATCCTGGCGATTCCAATTTCCTGGTTTGCCATGACCAAATGGCTGGAAAGTTTTGCCTACAAAACCACCCTCAGCTGGTGGATCTTTGCCCTGGCCGGACTTACAGCTTTTACGATCGCCCTGCTTACTGTCTCCGTTCAATCCTGGAGAGCCGCAAACATGAATCCCATAGAGGCTTTGAGGTGCGAGTAATAAACTGAATCCCTAAAGTGATTATCTTTATTGATAATGAGATTACAACGAAGAATATTAAACCTTTCGGTTCTATTGCTTTGCATACTGCCGATTTTGAGTTGTACGATAGATAAGGGAAAGCCCGGGATGACAGGCTTCACCGAACCGATCCTGGATTCATGCAAAATGGAACCAGATCATCAATATTACCTTGTGCGGCCAGATCTTCTCAATTCCGGGCAAAAATTTCCTCTTGTCATAGTCATTGATCCACATGGGGATGCTTACTCCGCTATCCAAAAATTCAAAGATGCCTTGAAGGATATCCCCATCATTGTGGCTGGTTCAAAGAAGTTGAGAAACAATTATACTGGTTTTGAAGTTTCCTTAAAAAATTTAAATATTGATCTGCTCTCCAAATACCCGGTTGACCCCGAAAAGGTAGTTGTGGCTGGTTTCTCTGGTGGAGCCAGAATGGCCCTTTATTACGGAATGATGAACCCTGTAAAAGGGATTATCATGTTTGGCGCTGGCCCGGGACAGCAAATGGAAGGATTTGAACAAAAACAGATCTACGGAGTTTCGGGGACCCGGGATTTTAACTATATCGAACAATACCGCCCCCTTTTTCAGGACATCGGGGCTAAGAACAATTATATATGCGACTATTTCAGAGGAACGCACGGCTGGCCCCCTGAACGATATATCCGTGAAGCTGTAGTTTTCTGTTTGAGGGAAGGATCGGAATCCTTCCGGGCCCTGTCGCTGGAACTTTCAGAAAAATTCCTTGAGGAGTCCGACAGCCTGCAGAAAGAAAACGAGCTGTTTTTTGCAGGAAAAGCCCTTGAAAAAGCATGGTATTTTGCCGAAGGAAATCCGCAACAAAAAACACTTTCCAGGAAGATCAATACATTTCGATCCAATCCGGACTGGATGGCCTATCAAGGAAAAATAGAATCATTGCTAAGGACAGAGAACAAAATGAAACATCTATATGCAGAACATCTGGTTGATCCCGATACAATCTGGTGGTCAAAGGAATTGAATAGTTTGTTCACTCAAATCGAAGTTTGTCCGGACCCAGCGGAAAAAGACTACTATTATCGGTTAAAAGGATTTCTTGGAATATATCTGTATTCCAAGATAAAAGCCTTGCTGAATGAAAAAAGTTCCGGCGATATTATGGGCCGGTTGATTTGGATTTATGAGCAGGTTGAGCCCGACTCAAAGGACCTTGAACAATTTAAAATCATGCTATTATGAAACTAAAAGTTGCCTTTTATGTACTGGGGTTATTCCTCTTTAGCTCCTGTTCTCAAAATAATACAACCAACCCCTGGATTATTACAGCTCCGGCCGGCGACCGTTTCGTAACAATAGACCAAACCGGGGAAACTATAATTCCAAACGGACGCATCATTGCTCCGGCAGGTAAAAGCATTGTAGTGGCACCACATCCTTATGGATTAACATTAAGTCCTGATGGAAATACTGCCATTACAGCCAACTCAGGAACCGGGCCCCTCTCCATAACCATTATCCGAAATATCCTGTCCACCCATCCGGAAGTCCGGCAAATTCCTCCCGGTCCGTCAACAGACAAGGGTGTTTTGGCTTCTGTATTTATGGGCCTGGCTATTTCCAATGACAACAACATTGTATATGTTGCTGGCGGACAGGAGAATAAAATATTCACCTTCGATATAAAAACCGGTGATAAACTTGGTTTTATTGATTGCTCATCCGTTTCAAAAGAGACAGACTACAGTCACGGTTACATTGGCGATTTAGTGCTTTCGAAAAACGGAAAAAAGCTTTACGCCGTGGATCAAATAGGTTTTCGAATTGTAATTGTTGATACCGAAACAAAGAAATTAGAACACAGCATTCCTGTGGGTAGATACCCCTTTGGAATTTGCTTATCACCAGACGAGAAAAAGCTATATGTTGCAAATGTAGGAATGTTCGAATACAGCTTCATCAATGGAATTACGAAAGAAAATGTGGGCGAAAAAGCACTTAAATATCCTGCCTTTGGATATGGCAGCGAGGAGATGATCAAAGGAATTGAAAATGACAGTGTTTCAATACCGGCTCTTGGCGAAATGAATGCTCCCGAAGCATTTTCGGTATTTACAATTAGCCTGGAAAACCCCGATGATCCGAAAGTAATTGCCAAAACAAAAACCGGACACCTGGTGGGCTCCAAAGTAGAGGATATCCCTGCCGTTGGGGGATCAAGCCCAAATTCTCTTGTAGCCACAGATCAATATGTTTTTGTAAGCAACGGAACCAATGATAATGTTTCGGTTATATCCATTGAAAAAGACACGGTCGTAAATACAATTTATTTAAAGCCCGATAAAAGGGTAAAACAATTTCGTGGGGTGATCCCATTTGGATTAGCCCTTTCGCCCGATCACAAAAGATTGTATGTGGCCGAATCCGGAATAAATGCTGTAGCAGTTATAGATATTGAAACCCTGGAAGTTTTAGGTCACATCCCCACTGGATGGTTTCCTTCAAAAGTTAAGGTCAGTATGGATGGTAAAAGGCTGATCATCGCTAATGCCAAAGGTTTTGGAAGCGGGCCAAACGGCGGCAAAGACTTTGATCTTACCGCTACCGGGAGTTATATTGGCTCTCTGATGAAAGGAACGGTCCAAATACTTGATATTCCTTTAGATGAGGAATTGGAAAATTATACCAATCAGGTTATTGACAATAATTTTAGATTTGAAAAGGCCGATTCTGAGAGCTTTGAATGGCGCAAAAACAACCCGGTTCCTCTCTACCCGGGAGAAAAAGAGAGTCCCATTAAGCACATTGTGTTTATCTCAAAGGAAAACCGGACTTACGACGAAGTTTTCGGTCAGATTGAAAAGGGAAATGGTGACCCCGGATTGGCACGGTATGGTTCCGGGGTTTCCTTCAGCAATTCCGCAGGTACCGCTTCTGTTCAAAATGCAGATATCATGGCCAATCATTTAAAGATTGCCAACGTTTTTGCAATCGCAGATAACTTTTATGTAGACGCTGATGTTTCGGCCGATGGTCACCGCTGGCTTGTAAATACTTACCCGAATGAGTGGTGTGAAACATGCACTGCCGCCAGTTATGGCGGGAACCGATCCTTCAGGTTTGATTCGAAAGCGCCAGGGGTTTATGCAATGAACGGGGCTGCCGGAGCAATCTATCCTGAAGACTACAACGAGGCAGGCTCGATGTGGGATCACCTGGAGCGCCACAATGTCGACTTTTTTAATTTCGGTTTCAGCATCATGTTTGAGCCGGGTATTTACGACGAAAAATACAAATATGAAGGACTCAGACATTATATCAATTATCCATTGCCTAAACCCATTTGGGATCGTACTTCTAAGCAATATCCAACATACAACATGGCCATACCAGACCAGTTCAGGATAGACCAGTTTCAGAAAGAATTTGAAAAGAAATGGATGAGCGGACAAGATACCATGCCGGCATTAATAACTGTCATTATCCCCAACGACCATGGAGCAGGTGATCGTCCAGAGGCAGGTTATCCTTTCCGCGAAAGTTACATGGCCGATAACGATTTGGCCGTAGGAAGAATTGTTGAATTTCTTTCTCACACACCCTATTGGGAGCATATGCTTATTGTAATTACCGAGGATGATGCACAAAACGGAGTGGATCATATGGATGCGCACCGAAGTATTCTCATGCTTGCTTCACCCTGGGTTAAAAAGGATTACGTGAGTCACGGGCACTATAGTTTTGGAAGTATTTTTAAAACCTTCTGGAATATCCTGGGAATGCCCTATTTAAATCAGTACGATGCAGGAGCTACAGATTTGGCGGATTTCTTCACCAGCACACCAGATGATCAACCCTACCTTGCGCTTCCGGCCGATCCACGTGTCTTCGAACCTCAAAAAGCATTGGATCCTTTCGATGAAGATTTTGACTGGAAAGCATTGGAAAAGTCGCCTGTTATGGACAATAAGGAAGACATGATCCGGGAAAGTAAAGAAAAAGATGCCTACCGCTTAGAAAACAGGGAAAAGGAAAATAATTAAGCCTCTTATTTCAAATCATTTGGATTCTAGTCAATCAATTTATTTGTGATAGCATAATAAATTAATTCTGTATTTTTTTTCAGAGAAAGCTTCTCCTTAATTCTGGATCTGTATGTGTTTACTGTTGAAGTGCTTAAATATAAGTTTGCCCCTATTTCTTTCACAGATTGTCCGGAGCCCAGGCTCCGCAAAATCTCGAATTCTCTGTTTGAAAGTTTGTCATGCGGCATTGTTTTTTTTTCACCTGAGATAACCGACAGCATTTGATCTATTACTAGTGTACTAAAGCATTTCTTTCCCGAGGTCACTTTCTTAATGGCGGCAATAATTATTTCCGGATCACTGTCTTTGGTTAAGTAACCATCTGCACCCAGGGAAAATGACCTCAAGGCATACCTTTCCTCTGGGTGTATACTTAGAATCAGGATCGCAAGTTTTGGATTCCTTTTCTTCACTTCTCTAATAATATCTAATCCATTACAGTCCGGCATTGACAAATCCAGTAATACTACATCCAATTCCAGGTTTTTAATGTTCTGTAAGAATCCATTTGTATTGCTGAACTCAGCAATCACCATGATATCAGTATTATTAAAAATTTTCTTGATCCCTTCTCTAACCAGAGCATGGTCGTCAACAATAGCAATTCGGATCATTGTAAGTAAGTTTTTTCAGCATTTTTTAACTTCCGGGGAAATCTCAATAGTACGGTTGTGCCTATTGCCCTTTCCCCAACAATGCTTAATTTTCCATGTAAAAGGAAGGCGCGCTCTTTCATGCCGATAATTCCCAGGGCTTTTGGCGAGTTAATCTCTGATTCACTAATACCTTTCCCATTATCTTTGATCTCAAACAA
The DNA here is from genome assembly GCA_964601975.1 of uncultured Bacteroides sp. Taxonomy (GTDB): domain Bacteria; phylum Bacteroidota; class Bacteroidia; order Bacteroidales. The sequence goes on along the minus strand of CAZRPW010000072.1, from coordinate 13,608 downwards.
ATAATCACTCCCCTCTGAATTTAATCGGACCATTATTTCTGATGCCCCAGAATGTCTGGCAACGTTTGTTAATACTTCCTGAAATATCCTGAACATACTAATTGCCTGATGTTCATTTATTTCCTTTCTATTAATCTCTGAACTAAACTTATAGGATATTTCGTAACGTTTAGCAAAATTCTGCAAATACCATTCTATGGTATCCTGAATGCCCAGACTGTCAATCATTTGAGGACGCAATTCCTGGGATATCCTTCGCACACTATTTAGCATATCATCCATAATCTTTATCGAGTTGGTCAAATCATGCTGCAGATTCGGTTTCTCAGATTGCGAAATGTCTCCATTCATCTTGTTTCTAATTGTTGAAATATCCATCCTCAGTGCAGTAATCATCTGGCCAAGGTCATCATGTAATTCACGGGCAATATATTTTCTTTCTTCTTCACGAACCAAATCAAGATGCCTGGTCAGGCTCTGCAACTGCAGGGTCTTCTCTTTTAGACTATCCTCCATTTGTGTTCGTTTAATGATGTTAGTCACCAATAGTGAAATATTTTTCAACCGAGCAATAGTGGTATCAGTAAAAGGATTTGTGCTAGTCATGTGAACCGCACCGATTGGAGTCTTGTTAAAAACCATTGGCACAGCAATCACATAATTAAATTTGACCAATTCCCGTACAGCCCTAAAAAGCCACCTGGATCCTTTCTTTGTCCGTTTGATAGGAAGCTTAGTGCTATTCAGATATTCAAAGAACCATTCACTGATCTCATCTCCTTCAATAATAGTGAAATCGTTGGCCTGCAGCATTTTTCGATGGATGGGTGCGTTTTCAAGTTTGATCCTGATCTTGGGAATAGAGCCATTTATGAGACTTTCTATCTTTTGTTCCTCCCTTTTATCCCCCGCAAAATACTGCATCTCAAGATATTTTCCGTCTTTTGAAGCAATACACAAAACCATCTTGATATTATTCAATATCTTCCTCATGCCAATAATCATCGCTTTTGTGAGGCTTTCAGAATCTCCTCCAAATGCAGAGATCTCATTAAGCGAATTAACGAGTGAGAGGTCTTCCAACTGTTGCATCAACAGCCATTCCTTTTTTTTGACTTCACTAATATCTTCATTAATGACCATGTATCTTTGTGGTAATCCCTCCTCAATCTTTACAGGTATGACAATAAGTAAATAATAGCATAAATCCCCATTTTCATTTATGCACTCTATCTCCCCTTTCCAATCACGTCCTTGTTGGATGCTTGTAAACAGATGCTTTTTTTCTTCCTCTGAAAGATTTCCTGATTCAATGAGGTAATGCGGATTATCCAGTACTTCATCGAGCTGGTATCCTGACAGTTCCGTAAACTTCCGGTTCACAAACTTTATCTTACCTCGTACATCAATAATTGCGATGGAAAAAGAGCTGTAATTGAAAAGCGGATGTATAGCATTTACCTCAAGCTTTTTTACTAGCAGGATTAAATCTCGGCATTCATCTGTATCATTGTGTAAAGCACTTCCATGCAATGACACAGGAATATGGTGGCCCTCTTTTGTTTTACATGATATTTCCTTTAAAAAGAAAAACCCTTTCTTGATCAAATCCGCATGGATCATTTCGTTAAAAGAACCGTCGTTAAATATCTTGTAAACCGACTGCCCAGCCAGTTCCTCTGAGCTGAAGCCCAACATCTTTGCAGCAGATAGATTAATACTGCGAATTAAGAAATCCTTGTCGGTAATTATTATTGGATCTGATAAATTATCTAAAATCTTCTCAAACATTTGCAAATAGATAGTTACTGAAAATCTATCACTACCATTTATTATGAAGTTTAAAACAACGCCGTTTCAAAGTCCAACCAATATAATCATAAGATTGCTACGAAAAACTGGAAGAACATTAACCTTTTCAAAATTAAAGTCTTGTCGTCTTTTTTGCTACAAGAAAATCAGTAAAAAAGCTACACGCGAGAAGAGCCTCTATCTGTAATTTTAATTCTTTCACAAATAGCTTAATAATTAATACGATGAACTCTCTTCAAAATTGGTCGGAGTTAAAAACTCTGATACAGGAAAGAATATCTGCATCTAAAATTCTTATAGCCGATGACAGCCAAGAAAACATAAATCTTCTTGAAGCCATACTAAAAAATGAAAATTACCTGGTGGATAAGGCTCTTGATGGATCTTCAGCTCTAAAATTAATATACAATAAAGATTATGACCTTATTTTATTGGATGTTGAAATGCCCAAAGAAAATGGATTTGCAGTATGCAAAAAAGTAAGAGCAAACAATAGATATAACAATACGCCGATCATTTTCATTACCGCATTGTCAGAACAAAAACACAGGAATATTGGATTCAACCTTGGGGCACAGGATTACTTAGTAAAACCAATTAATAATAATGAATTAGTTACTCGTGTAAAAACACAACTTGAACTTAAGCACTCCAGAGAGATTCAGTATACATTAAATCTTTGGATTGAAGGAAAGGTAGATCAAAAGAACACACAACTAATTCGAACCATTCAAGACCTAAAAAATCAAAATGTTAGCAAAGCAAAATTTGTAAAAGATCTTAATAATGAAATAAATGAGACTATAAATTCTATATACAATAACATAGATCAAACTAAAAAAAAAGCTGAGGTCAATGAAATGTTGGAATCTCTGAATAGACTTTCCATTTTGGTGTCCAGACTTGAAAGATTTTCACGCGAGGAACTGATCGTCACAAGATTTATCACTAATGGACAATTCATAGGAAAGGAAGATTTCTACCTGGAAGAAGCAATTCTGGTTTCGATTAAAGAACTAAAGAAGGAATTAGAATATAAGAACATTGAAATTGTATTCAGGACAGGTAGAAAAAAAATGCTTGTCCACGGAAATTTCATGTTGATGAGAATATGCGTAACAAACATCTTGTCAAATGCAATAAAATTCTCCCCACCATCTGTGAAAATATTTATCAGTATCAAAAATAATGGCACGCAAAAAGTTTGTGAAATAAGAGATGAAGGGCCAGGATTCTCTTGTTCTTCAATGAAGAAACTCATAACCCTCTTCTCATCAACAAATAACTCCTTTAATAATGATGTGGCTATTGAACAGAAACTCCTAAAGAAGATGGTTGATAGTTATAATGGATTGGTACAGGTGCAAAACGCAGAAAAAGGAGGAGCGATAGTTAGTTTGCAATTTGAATAAGATGAATAAATAGACTTCTAAATTAACATGTGAAAATAACTCAATTGGATGCTCTAATAATCAATGGCTTTGATCCATCAGATAAGTTAATTGATCACCAAAAAAAGAATCCATCAACACCCTCATCAACATAAAATGAAAAGCCCCCGATAATCCAAGGATCAACGGGGGCTTTCTCTGTTTACCGGTGGTGCCACCAGGAATTGAACCAGGGACACCAGGATTTTCAGTCCTGTGCTCTACCAACTGAGCTATGGCACCGATGCTTAAAAGCGATGCGAATTTAATACATTTTTTTGAAATATTAAATTTTGATGCCAGGTCTTCTGCTTTTTATACTTTTGTGGAGCTAATGATATCGACAATAAATACATACCAATATAAAAATGGAGTCCGCCTGATCCACCAGCTCAATGCTTCGGCGGTTGCCCATTTCGGCCTTTTAGTTCACACCGGCACCCGCGAAGAGCTTCCCGAAGAGCACGGAATGGCTCACTTCATGGAGCATATGTTCTTCAAGGGAACCGCCAAAAGATCTGCTTATCAGATCATTTCCAGGCTGGAAGACGTGGGTGGCGAAGTGAATGCCTATACCACCAAGGAGGAAACCGCCCTCCATGCCTCCTTTCTTAAAGAAGATTATCTTCGATCGATGGAGTTGATACAGGATATCTTCCTCAACTCTTCGTTTCCTGATAAGGAGCTTAAAATGGAGGCTGAAGTAATCCTGAATGAGATACAGAGTTACGATGATTCCCCTTCGGAACTGATCTTTGACAGGGCCGAAGAGTTATTATTTCCAAACCATGCCATTGGTAGAAATATCCTTGGATCGGAAGAATCCCTGGCTCGCTTTGATACAGGCATGCTAAAGAAATTTCTTGCTGACAACTACGCTACCGATGAGATCGTGATCTCTTTCATAGGCAATGTTGCTTTCGAGGATATCAAAAAAGCCGGGGATAAATTTTTCGGGGCTATCCCCCAAAAGAGCAGGAGCCGGGAGCGAATCAGGCCTGAAACCGTCTCTTCAAAAAAAGTAAATGAGAAACGAGATACTTTCCAGAAACACGTAATGCTCCTCGGTGAGGCTTATTCACTGACCGATCCCAGGAGACTGCAGCTCTATCTGCTGAACAATATCCTGGGAGGACCCGGCATGAATTCCAGGCTGAATTTGGCACTCAGGGAGCGTCGGGGCTATTCCTACAGTGCAGAATCGCACTACTCGCCTTATACTGACACCGGCTTACTGATGATCTACTTCAGTTGCGATCCGGATAGATTTCCACTTTCCATGCAGGTAACCAGGGAAGAGATCAGCAAGCTCAGAACCAAGTTGATTCCCGACAGAAGGCTTATCAATGCAAGGAAACAGATGATTGGTCAGCTTGCAATTTCACAGGAAAACAACGAGCACATGATGCTTACCGCTGCAAAACGCTTGCTGGTTTTCAACCGAATCGACAGCCTGGAAGTCATTCAAAAAAAGCTGGAGGATATTACCGCCACCCAACTGAGAGAAGTGGCCAATGAGGTCCTCCATCCAAAAAATCTTAACCTGCTCATATTCGAGTAATGGATATTTTTTCTCAACCCGAACTCCTGGAACGTTACCTGGAGAACCATTCCAGCGGCGAAGATCCGGTCCTTGCCGAACTTTGCAGACACACTCACCTGAAAGTTGTTCATCCGAGGATGTTGTCCGGACAGGTTCTGGGAGGTTTTTTGACCATGTTCAGTAAGCTTACTTCTCCCTCTCAAATCCTGGAAGTAGGAACCTATACAGGGTATTCAGCCATTTGCCTTGCAAAAGGCCTTCAAACGGGCGGAAAACTCACTACACTGGAGCTTAATGACGAACTTCGTGAGACGGCTCTCAGCTTTTTCAAAAAAGCAGGGCTGGAAACCAGCATCGAGCTAATCAACGGAGATGCATTAAAAATCATCCCCGACCTTCAAGGGCCTTTCGACCTTGTATTTATTGATGCCAACAAGGAAAACTATTCCGCCTACTTTGATCTACTCGTAGATAAAGTAAAGCCGGGTGGTTTTATCCTGGCCGACAATGTGCTTTGGGGTGGGAAAGTGCTTGGAGACATTGGAAACGACAGTTCTACTAAAGCCATCCACAAATTTAATAAGCTCGTCACAGCCGATCCCCGGGTGGAGAACCTCTTACTGCCCATCAGGGACGGCCTGATGCTCTGCAAAAAATTATAATTGTTTAATTATTTTTTCCCATATATAAACAAAATCCCAGGGCTTTTTGTTTATTGTCTGGAATCGAGATGAAGACCTAAGCAAACATGGCTGTATATTCAATAAAAGAGTTAGAAAAACTATCTGGTATTAAAGCCCATACCATAAGGATATGGGAAAAACGCTATAGTTTAATTGAACCCCACCGGACAAATACCAACATCAGGTACTATACAGACGAGAACCTTAAAAAAATCCTGAATGTTGCCCTCTTAAACCGGCAGGGAATAAAGATCTCTCATATTGCCAGGATGAACGAGCAGGAGTTGAAGGCGGAGATCATCAGAACGAGTGTAACAAGCACTTCCCATGCTGCCCTTGTAGACTCACTTGTAATTGCGATGATAGACCTGGATCAGTATATCCTTGAATCGATCATGGATAAATCTATTGCAAAAATCGGATTAAAAGATACGGTAAGCGAAGTGCTCTACCCATTTTTAGACAAAGTAGGGATCCTGTGGCAATCGGGTGAAGTAAACCCGGCGCAGGAGCATTTTGTGGCGAACCTGATCCGTCAGAAAATTATTGCTGCAATTAACCAGCTTCCCAACACCTTTAATCCAAAGGCCAAAAAATTCCTGCTGATGCTGCCTGAAGGAGAGTGGCACGAAATCGCACTCCTCTTTGCCCAGTATCTCATAAAAGAAGCTAAACACGAAGTCATCTACCTGGGGCAATCTGTTCCCTATTCTGATGTGTTGGCTTCCGGTGCAGCCATGCAATTTGATTACATCCTGATCTCTTCAATCACCCAACGACCCGAATTCGATCTTTTGGTATGTCTCAAGGACCTGGGAGGCGCATTTCCGGATAAAAAGATCCTTTTCTTTACCGGTTACTCCATCAATGAACCTTCCGAACTTTCTGAAAAACACATCCAATTAAGCTCCCTTCAGGACCTTAGCGATTTTATTGCCGACATATAGATTCTTTTTTTAAGATATATATCGATCATTGTTTAAGAACAATACGGTATTGATCAACAAAATTGAAATATTTCGTAATTTAGAATGTAAAGTATATAAATACCTTTATATCCTTTATTAACAAAGCAATCAGACTCCTCTCTTATTTAGATTAGCGCTATTTTCAAGGCATTGCGCAACTCTTCCTCTTGACCACTGTTTAATTTAAGCTTATATTTGTTAAACATTTAAAACGAATAATAACTATTAAAGCCCCTATATTATGACAACGATGGATTTCAACAATAAGCTGATCAGTATGGAGGATAGGTTGGAGAGATTTGCATTGAGCCTGACTTCAAACCGGGATTCGGCAAAGGATTTATTGCAGGAAACTTACCTGAAAGCACTCTCTTCAAAGGATAAATTTATTGAGTTTACAAACTTCGAAGCCTGGGCATATACAATTATGAAGAATACATTCATTAACAATTACAGAAAGGCAGTAAGGCAAAATACCATAGTGGACACTACAAAAGATCTTTATTACCTGAATAATTCAAAGGAGTCAAATCATATTAAGCCAGATTCCACCATGCAGCAAAAAGAGATCAACAAGCACATCAATAAACTTCAGGATGAATTAAAGGTGCCTTTTCTGATGCATACACAGGGTTTCAAATACAAAGAGATTGCCGAGGAACTCGACCTTAAAATAGGTACTGTGAAGAGCCGGATCTTCTTTACCAGGAAAAAATTAATGGAATCCCTTGTGGATTACAGCTAAAAGATTCGCTATAGATAATTTAGGTTGGTTGGTTAATTAAAAATGGGTGGCAATGTGCCACCCATTTTTCTTTGTCCCCTGTCAAATATTATCTAACCCCGGAACTGGGCATCCACCACAGCAAATGCAGCCATATCCACAATCTCTCTCACGTCACTCTCCATCTGAAGAATATGAATGGGCTTTCCAATCCCAAGCAGGATGGGTCCTGTAACCTGGCTTTCACCAATCTCCTGCATCATCTTGTAGGCAATATTCCCTGAGCTGAGATTTGGGAAAATAATTGTATTTACCCGCCTGTCTCCCAGTTTACTAAATGGAAATTTCTGCTTTCTCAATTCTGTATTTAAAGCATAATTCATTTGCATCTCGCCATCGACCAATAATTCGGGATGTTCCTGGTGAAGAATCCTGACTGCCTCCCTGGCCCTGTCTGAACTTGCACCCTTGATGGCACCAAAGTTCGAATAGGAAGCAAAGGCTATGACAGGCTCTATGTTAAAATGCTCCACCTGCTCGGCAGCCAGCAGCGCTGTATCGGCCAGCGTACGGGCATCGGGCTGGATATTGACCGTGGTATCAGCAAAGAAATAGGGTCCCCGTTTTGTATGCACAATGTACATTCCGGCAATGTGTTTATGATTGCTGGTTCCGGCAATCTGAATCGCCGGCCTGATCACATCCGCATATTTACTCGAAAAACCTGACAAAAATGCGTCAGCATCTCCGGCTTCCACCATCATCATCCCGAACTGGTTGGGCTGCAGCATCTGCTTAAGCGCGTCATCATAAGTTAAGCCCTTTCTCTGTCGTGACTTATAGAGTTTTTCAGCATAGCCTTCCCTGCGACTTTTAAATTCGGGATCTGTCTGATCAATGATTTCAACCGACTCTATGTCCAGGTGATGTTCTTTAATCATTTCCAGAATCACCTCTTTATTTCCAAGCAAAACAGGTTGGGCTATTTTCTCATGAACGATGGTCTGTATGGCTTTAAGCATTTTAAAATTGGCAGCCTCACTGAATACCAGTCTCTTTGGATTTAGTTGAGCCTTTGTCCTCACATCCTGAATCAGACGGTTTTCAACACCCATCCGCTCTTTCAAAATTTCCTCATAGGCGTCCCAATCGGTGATAGGTGCACGGGCCACTCCGCTCTCCATAGCCGCTTTTGCCACAGCAGGAGCTATCCTGTAAATTAACCTCGGGTCAAGAGGCTTGGGAATAATATAGTTCCTGTTGAAATGCAGATTATCTACCTTATAGGCCTTATTGACTATTTCCGGAACATCCTCCTTTGTGAGAGTGGCAAGGGCTTTTACAGCCGCAATCTTCATTTCTTCATTAATTCCAGAAGCTCTCACATCCAGCGCGCCCCTGAAAATGAATGGAAATCCCAGGACATTATTAATCTGATTGGGATAATCGGACCTGCCAGTGGCAAAAATAAGATCCTCCCTGGCAGCAATCGCCTTATCATATGCAATTTCCGGATTGGGATTGGCCATTGCAAAAACGATGGGGTCCCTTTTCATTGACTTCAGCATATCGGCCGTTAATACATCTGCCACAGAGAGCCCCAGGAAAACATCCGCACCCACCATAGCTTCCTCCAGGGTGTCGGCATCCGATTCAACTACAAACTGCTGCTTATATTTATTTAAACCTGTTCGCCGCGTATTAAGAACCCCCCTCGAATCGAGCATCAAAACATTCTGCTGTTTCACACCGAGGGAAACATACAGCTTTGCACAGGAGATGGCTGAAGCCCCTGCTCCATTAACTACCACCTTTATGTCTTCAGCCTTTTTATCCACCAACTCCAGGGCATTGATCAATCCCGCTGCAGATATGATGGCTGTACCGTGCTGATCGTCGTGAAAAACCGGAATATCCAATTCCTTTTTCAGTCTCTCCTCAATTTCAAAACACTCGGGTGCCTTGATATCCTCAAGGTTGATCCCCCCGAAAGTAGGAGAAATTGCCTTGGCCACCTCAATAAACTGATCCACATCGGTACGGTCAATCTCGATATCGAATACATCCACATCTGCAAAAATTTTAAACAATAAACCCTTGCCCTCCATCACCGGTTTCCCTGCAACAGCTCCTATGTTGCCCAAACCCAGTACTGCAGTTCCGTTTGACATCACCGCCACCAGGTTACCCTTGGCAGTATACTTATAAGCATCTTCCGGATTCTCCTCAATGGCCAAACAAGGATCAGCCACTCCGGGCGAATAAGCCAGAGAAAGATCTCTTTGTGTGGAATGTGGTTTTGTTGGGACCACCTCAATTTTTCCTGGTCTGCCACTGCTGTGGTAGTTCAGTGCATCTTCTTTTGAAATTTTCGACATTTTCTAGGGTTTAAGTAGGAATCAATTCTCAAAAGTACAAAGAGAGAAGATGTGCTGAAAATCCAAATTACAAATAACATAATGTTGTGGAGCAGTTCCGGACCATTGAAAAGAAACAGAATAATCCTAACGGAAAATAAACCCATCCCTCAGTGGGTCATCCGGATCAAACCAGAATTGGTTTTTACCCGTAAAGGAAGCCGTTCCCGTTACCTTGGGAACAATGGCCTTATGCGGTCCGAATGTAGTCATCCCCGACACCTCAACTTCCATGATGGTTCCAAGAATGCTCTCTATCACGATTCTTTCTCCCATTCTCATCTCGCCCCGGGCATGAAGAAGGGCAGCCCTGGCACTCACTCCCGAACCTGTGGCTGAACGATCCACTTCTCCGTCTGCAAATACGCATACATTGCGGCTATGCCGGTTGGGATGTTTGGCCTTCCCTGTAAAAATGGTCCCATATAAAAAACTCAGGTCGTCTTCAAAGGGATGAACAATTTTTTGGTTGTTCATGACGCTCTTCTTAATCTTCCTTCCCAGATCGATCAAGGATGCATATTCGGAACCGTCCAGGGAAAAACCGAGTTTTTCGGCATCTACAATGGCATAGAAAGCTCCCCCGAAGGCCACATCATACTTGACCCTTCCAATATCCGGGATCATCACCTGCTGATCTCTATATAGCACAAAAGACGGGACATTGGTGAAGGTTACATATTTTACAACTCCCCCTTCCCTCCGGGCTTTTGCCACAATCCTTCCGGGGGGGGCATCGATGTTAAGGGTCACCCAATCGCCCCTTTTCCGTATCAACTTTGAATCCAGCACAAACTTGCTTAAAGCGATAATCGCATGACCACACATGGTACTGTAGCCCTCATTGTGAAGAAAGAAGGTCCCGAAATCGCCATCTTCCGAACATGGTTCAGTGATTACCGCACCATACATATCGGCATGACCACGAGGCTCAAGTATAATTCCCCGTCGAATATAATCAAGGTTATTCCGAAAATAATTTCGCTTTTCAAGAATGGTTTTCCCTTCAATCACCGGATATCCATTCACGAGAATCCGCAAAGGCTCGCCTCCGGTATGCATATCGATTGTGGAAATTTTCATCCACTCTGCCGAAGGTGCCCACCTGAGATTTTTAAGCTTACGAAACATACGCTTCAAGATTTATTATTTGACAGCCTTTCATAAACAAGCCTGGCCCCGTAAAGATCAAAGGCGGCCATCCCTACTGATTTGAAAAATCTTGTGTCTCCTTTAAGCTCAACTTTGCCACTTATCAGTTCAGACAGGGGAGTCACCTGTTCTTTTGATATGATCCCCTTCTGCAGGGGAATCAATAGGTCCCCGGACTCGACAAGTCCATGCAGGGTATCCACAAATACCTGTTTTAAGTCACGCATCATTTCATTAGGAAATTCCCGCATTTCCGGCTTATAGGATCCTATGCCAATGAGTGTTTTGCCACGCCAGAACTCTGCTTTCTTTGGAACAACCGGATGATGTGATCCGGTGGCAGTTATGATAATCTCTGAAGCATCGCAAAGCGCTTCAGCTGTATCACAGGGTATTACTTTGACATTCTTAAAATAAGCATGAAATCTCTCCGCAAACAATTTCATCTTTTCACCAGAGTGATCCATGATCCTCAGCTCTTTGATGGGTCTGATCTCACAGGCAAACAAAGCCTGGTGTAACCCCTGTATCCCCAATCCAATAATCCCCAGGGTTTTTGCCTTTTCCGGGGCAAGGTATTTGATCCCGATAGAACCCACTGCAGCAGTTCGCATGGCGGTCAATTTGCTCCCATCAAATACTGCAAGCGGCTCCCCGGTCTGACCGTCATTTAATACGACAGTACCATATATGACCGGCTTATGCTTAAGCTGGTTTTTAGGAAAAACAGATACCAGCTTTGTGGCAAAATACTCCTCACTAAAACAGGGCATCAGCAACAGGGTATTTTGACCCTCATTAATATGGCTCCGAGGAGGAACCTTAACCTTTCCTTCAGCCGTATCCCTGAGTGCATCTTCCATTGCAGAGACCCAATCCCTTACTGGGGCTGCATTTCCAATGGTATTGCTATCTATCTGAATCATTGAAGTCATGAAGTTAATACCATTTTGTAAAAAAATCAGCATTGCTTGGGATGAATCAACAGTAATCTGAACCAGAGGCAGCTTCAATAACACTTCTAAACTTGAAATTCATCTATTCTGCTATTCGTCGAATGATTACTACATTTAAAACTTTAAAATTATTTCTCAAAAAAATGAAAAACAAACGAATCACCCTCAAAAAGCATGTGCTAATTATACTTGCCTTCACGTATTTTACTACAGCACACGGTTTGGAATTGCCTTTAATTTTTTCTGACAATATGGTCATTCAGCAGAATGATTCACTCCATATCTGGGGGTGGGGTAATTCATGGAACAGCAGTGTGGCAATCAATGCCAGTTGGGGAGCATCCGATACTGTAATAATTAATCCTGAGGGAAGATGGAATGCTTACATAAAAACACCTGAGGGAAGTTTCGAAGTTCAAAGCATCCAAATAACTGAACTGGCACGGAAAGGATCAGGCAAGAGCATCAGTTATTCTCCAGGAGAAAGGATCGAAATCCAAAATGCATTGGTAGGAGAAGTCTGGCTATGCTCTGGTCAGTCAAATATGGAAATGGATTCCAAAAATATTATAGGTGGCAAGGAGGAAATGGCTAAAGCAAATCATCCCGGTATACGATTTTTTGAAATTGCGAAACGAACATCCGACTATCCCCAGGATGATTTTAGCAAAGCCCAATGGGAGGTTTGCACTCCAAAATCGATGGAATCATTTAGTGCAGTGGGCTACTTTTTTGGGCTTTCTCTGAAAGATCTATTAAACGTACCTGTAGGGCTTATCTCTGACGCCTGGGGCGGAATTGCAATTGATGCAGCCTATCCCGGGGAAGCTGTAAAAGATTCATCCATTCTGAGAGAATCCGGATATAAGCAAGGGTATTGGGACGGAGCCCCTTCTCGACCAGGTGTTTTGTATAATGCAATGACCTATCCTTTAAGGGACTACGCTATTGCAGGAATGCTATGGTATCAGGGTGAAGGAAATGTGGGTGTTGATCCTGAATTGTATTATCGAAAACAAGCTGTTTTGGTAAAGGAGAGAAGAAAACAATTTGGAGAAGATATGCCCTTCTATTATGTTCAGATAGCTCCGTATCAATACAACAATTCAAAATCCGCTATAATCCGAGACCAGCAAAGAATAGCTGCTTCAATTAATAACACAGCTATGATCACCATAAGTGATATTGGCGACACCTTAGACATTCACCCGCGAGAAAAAAAGATGGTCGGCAAAAGGCTTGCTGACCTTGCACTGAAGCACCATTACAAGGCCATCACCAAACTGGTCGATCCTCCATTATTTAAAGGAGCATATATGGAGAAAAAGAAGGTGATCGTTGAATTTACAAACAGTGAAGACTTGCATTTTGAAAAAGGCGACCAGGGGCATTTTGAAGTTGCCGCTACTGATGGAATTTTTGTGAGTGTTGCCGCAAAAGTTGTGAAGGATAAAATCCTACTGGACACAAAAAGGATTGAAAATCCTGTAGCTCTTAGATTCGGATTTAGCGATACCGCAACACCGTTTTTGATGAACAGGGCCGGACTCCCTGCTTCATGTTTTGCTGCTCAGGAAATTGAATACCGCTGAAAAACGGACTGTTTTCCGAACCATTTCTGATGGATTTAGAGTTGATTTGGCGGGTAAAAGTAAGTTGAAATTATTATTTGTCTGATTCAATCCAGCCTAGGATAAAATGTTACCAAAACACAGAATAGAATAGCGCCAAAATACGGAATAAAATAGCGCCAAAATACGGAATGCATTTTCAAATTGATTAAATATCAGTATATTTCAGAGTATTAATAGGTATCGATGAATTATTCAAATTACATCATTCGTATTAGTGATAGGCTTTTAAAAAGAATGCTTGAATCGACTGGAGCGGTTCTTGTGGAAGGGGCAAAATGGTGCGGCAAAA
>CAZRPW010000071.1:0-22481 GCA_964601975.1 uncultured Bacteroides sp. | reverse complement strand
ATTTACCATTTACCATTTACTATTAACATTTACCATTTACTAATTCACTTTTATCCATGTCACTTCACAGCAATGTAAAACGCGTCACCACCCATGTGCTTGCAGCAATGAAACTGAAGGGTGAAAAGATTGCCATGTTAACCGGCTATGATTATTCCTTTGCCCGGCTGCTTGATCAGGCAGGAATTGATGTGATCCTGGTAGGAGATTCGGCCTCCAATGTGATGGCGGGTTTTGAGACCACCCTTCCCATCACTCTTGATAATATGATCTATCATGCTGCTTCTGTGGTTAGGGCCACAAGTCGAGCACTCGTGGTGGTTGATCTTCCTTTCGGGACTTACCAGGGTAATTCAAAGGAGGCCCTGGCTTCGGCTATCCGGATCATGAAAGAGACAGGCGCCAGTGCCATAAAAATGGAAGGGGGAGTGGAAATTGTAGAATCCGTTGAAAGAATCCTCTCTGCAGGTATTCCTGTAATGGGACACCTGGGGCTTACCCCACAATCGATTCATAAATTCGGGACCTATGTGGTAAGGGCCACGGAGAAAGATGAGTCTGATAAACTGATGGCGGATGCCCGTGCCCTGGCTAATGCAGGCTGCTTTGCTCTTGTGCTGGAGAAGATCCCCGCAAAGCTTGGCGGGGAGGTGAGCAGGGAAATTTCCATTCCAACGATCGGGATTGGTGCTGGTTCGGAGGTGGATGGCCAGGTGCTGGTGCTTCATGACATGCTGGGTATCACCCAGGAATTTTCACCAAGGTTCCTTCGCCGTTACCACAATCTTCAGATGGAAATAAAGGGTGCAATCCAGAATTACATTGAGGATGTGCGCTCGCAGAAGTTTCCAAACGAAAAAGAACAGTATTAAGTCCGTAAAGTCTGTAAAGTCCGTAAAGTCTGTAAAGTTTGTAAAGTCTGTAAAGTTTGTAAAGTTTGTAAAGTGTGAGTGAAGTTAAATCGCCGGTAACTATTTTGTATGAGGACAATCATTTGATGATTGTGAATAAGCGGGTTTCTGATATCGTGCAGGGAGATCAGACCGGTGATATCTCGCTGGATAAAATTCTGAAGGATTTTATTAAGGAACGGGACAATAAGCCTGGTGAGGTTTTTATGGGTATTCCACACCGGCTTGATCGACCGGTGAGTGGCGTGGTGGTTTTTGCCAAGACCAGCAAGGCGCTGAGCAGGATGGCCCAGATGTTTAAGGAGAAGAAGGTGGAGAAAATCTACCATGCCATTGTGGTGGAAAGGCCCGATCCCGAAAGCGGAACTCTGGAGCATTATATCACCAGGAATACAAAACAGAATAAATCCTATGTGCATGACAGGGAGGTTCCCAATTCCAAATGGGCCCGACTGCATTATAGTCTGAAAGGTTCATCGGACCACTATCATTTGCTGGAGATTGTGCTCGAAACCGGTCGCCATCATCAGATCAGGGCCCAGTTAGCTGCGATGGGATGGCTTATTAAAGGAGACCGGAAATATGGTTCCCGGAGAAGCAATAAGAATGGGGGAATCAGTCTGCATGCCCGAAGTATTTCATTTATTCATCCCGTGAAAAAGGAGCCTGTGGAGGTGGTGGCACCCTATCCTAAAATGGATATTTTCCCGGTTTTCTTCAAGAATAAAAAGTAAGGCGAAATTTATTCTCCCTTCGTGAATATAAAGGGAACGGGCAGCAGGTCTGCCGCACTTCGCAGGACCTGTATTTTGTTGCGTCCGTAAAGAATCACTTCCATGGGTAAGCCTCCATCCACCTCTTTTTCATATAGCACCTGTCTGCATGCCCCACAGGGAGGGACGGGTTCTGCCTGAAATTCTCCTTCGGTGAAGGCAGCAATGGCGATACTTATCACGGGAACTCCCGGATGTTGGGCTCCTGCATAGAAAATAGCAACCCGTTCTGCACATAATCCCGATGGATAAGCTGCATTCTCCTGGTTATTCCCGGTGAAGATTTCGCCATTTTCCAACAGGACAGCAGCGCCCACCCGATAATTCGAATATGGAGCATAGGCTTTTCCAGCCGCTTTTTTTGCCAGCTCAATCAGATCTGACCTGGCCGGCAGATCTTCGGGCCGATCATACTCGGCTATTCTTATGGTATATGCCCTTTGTTTCATAACAAGGCTTATTTTCATATAAAAGTAGGGTTTATTTCACTTGTGCATGAAAATGTTATAAACGACCGTTATATAGGTGCGTTTGTTTAAAACTCAGGGAGGGAGTTGACGGGCATATGGCTATTTTTACCACTTGAATATGAACATACAAGGAAGAGAAGGAATGATAGGTATCCTGCTGATTCTGCTGCTGCAGTTTCCGGCGCAGGGACAAAATGGGGGGGGCATATCGCGGGCAACCTACATAGAAACCTATGCAGACCTGGCCATGAAGGAGATGGCCCGGGTGGGGATTCCCGCCAGTATAACGCTGGCACAGGGCTGCCTGGAGTCAAATAACGGGAACAGCAGACTTGCCACCAGGGGTAATAATCATTTTGGGATAAAGTGTCATGAATGGACCGGTCGCAAGATCTATCATGATGATGATGAGCGGCACGAATGCTTTCGATCCTATGATTCGCCCTATGAGTCTTATATGGACCATTCCTATTTTCTTTCCAGTAAATCAAGGTATGCTTCACTTTTTGAACTGAAGCCCCATGACTACAGGGGATGGGCAAAGGGATTAAAAAAGGCGGGTTATGCCACTGCTCCGAACTACGCTACCTTGCTGATCCAGATCATTGAAGAGAACGAACTTTATCACTATGATGTGATGGTCCTGGAAGGTGGTATAGACAGCGGAGCAGACAGTAGCTCTCATATGGATCATACTTATCAAAGCTCCCGGCCTGTGTTCATGAACAATAAGATTGAGTATATCCTGGTTGAGCCAGGTGATACTCCGGAATCGATCCGGGATGAAATGGACCTATATCCCAATGAACTATACAGGTATAACAGCCTTTATAAGGGCCAGGAACTCGAACCCGGACAGCTCATCTACCTGCAGCCGAAACGCCGGAAAGCTGCCAGGGGTAATGAGATTCATGTTGTGAAAGAGGGGGAGACCATGTACAATATCTCACAGATATACGGGGTTAAGCTAAAGCACCTATACCGAATGAACCTGATGAGTGAAGGAGCTCAACCATTGGAAAACACCGAGATTTACCTGAGACACAAAAAGCGAGCCCCGATATTTAAAGTGGAGCCTGTGGAGGAACCGGTCTTTGAGGATGAGTTGCAGTTCCGCTTTGAAGAATAGTCCTGTTTTATTTTTTCTCCGCTTTCAGGGGACTGATGATTCCACTGTAAGTGATTGGCTGGCGTTTCTGACTGGTGGCATTAAGTGATGCATATCCGCTGGATCCTACTGATAAATACAATTCGTATTTTTCCTGTTCCCCCTGTATCCGGAACTTCACATTCACCATCCGTTTTTTCTCATTCAGACTAATCTCAAGATTCTCCGGAGTTCCGTCAAAGGTAATCCCCCCGCTTCCTCCCATGGTGGGTTGATAGACCCTGCCAAAATAGGGAAGGTGGGCATTGAAAGTGTTGTCCTTTACTTTCATTGTATAGGTTGAAGAAGGGTGGATAGTTCTTGCTCCGGTGGGTTGAACCGACTGAACAATAAATTCGTAGCGCCCACTCTCAATAAGGGCTTTCGTTTCTTTGAATTGTTCATCTTTTTTGTTTGCCTTCTGGGCAAGAAGCGGAGTGTAGGCACTGCAGGTGAGGGCAAGGATTAAAAGTGTTGCAAGTTTTTTCATGGTCTGAGTAAATAAAGATTTTACTAAAATTAGCACATTTTTTTGATAAAAAACAGAGCGTGTGGAAGTCTGCATGGAGAGCAGGGGAGCGTTTCAGAAATTGTTTAAAACGTGTTAATCATTTTGACTGTCAAAACTTTACATTGGCTTCCCCATGACTTACCTTTATAGAAAATATGTCATATGCCCGAGGTCAACGAACTACATCTGAAGATGGTCCTGCCCCCCGATGGCAGACAGACCAGGATTGATTTTTTTGGTGATAAATCAGAAAAAAAAGGCTCCGGCGAATGGTGGCATTCCATATCGTCATGGTTCAAACAGGGACACCCGGTAGACGGTCCTAATTTTGATTTTTATCTTCAGCAGCTTGAAAAGGAGGGCTATTCCGAAAAGACCAGGAAGAGTTATCTCTTTATGATGAGGCGTTTTTTTGAATATTTCGAAAACGTGCAGCCCAAGGATATTACAATGGGTGAGATTGAGGACTACAATTTTGAATTCTTTGTATCGGGAAGGTATTCACGTTCATACCAACTGCAGTTTATCAATGCAATCAAACTATATTACCTCTTGACTGAAGGGATTGAGTTGCAATTGAAACAGCTCAGGAAAACCGGGATATCCCGCTAATCAGTTTAAGCCCCAGCAGGAATTCCCTGGTGCTCATCTTTCTTTTTCCTTCCTGCTGCAGCGTGTGAATCTGCAGGTATCCTTCACCAACAGCAACTTTCAGTTCTTTTTTACAATCTGTAATAATCGTTCCCGCAGGAAGGGTGTGCGTGCCTGGTTCGAATCCTGAAGCGTAGATCTTGCAGAGTATTTTTTGACCGGCTTCTTTTTCCAGGAAAGTAAAGGCAGCCGGATAAGGACTCAGTCCCCTGATCATGTTATGGATTTGCCTGCCGGGTTTATCCCATTTTATTCTGCAGTCGGGTTTATGGATTTTTGGGGCAGCACTCAATTTCTGTCCGGGTGCTATAAATTCTTCCTGGGATTTAGGTTTAAGGGAGCCATTTCTCAGTCCTTCCACGGTTTCAAGTACAACCGAGGCACCCAGCTCCATAAGTCTGTCATGAAGCTCTCCCGCGCTTTCCTCTTCCCCTATGGCAATCTCCTCCCTGAGCAGGATATTCCCGGTGTCAATTTTAGCATCAATTAGAAACGAACTTACCCCGGTGCGTGTTTCACCGTTGATAATGGCATGATTTATGGGCGCTGCACCCCGGTAATCGGGCAGAAGCGAGGCATGCAGGTTGAAGGTGCCCATGCGGGGTATGCGCCAGACTACTTCAGGCAGCATTCGGAAGGCAACTACTACCTGCAGGTCAGGCGCGATATCTTCCAGTTGGGCTACAAATTCAGGAGCTTTCAGATTTTCGGGCTGAAGGATGTTTAGTTTTTCGGATAGTGCATACTCCTTGACCTCAGAGAAGCGGATCTTTTTTCCTCTGCCTGCCGGTCTGTCAGGTGCGGTGATCACTGCCTCTATCTTGCAGCCGGCCTCCACAAGTTTCTGAAGGGGAGCCACAGCAAAGCCGGGGGTTCCCATGTATATTATCTTCAGTGACTTAATGCTCATGATGATTGTCGGCGCCGTATTTGGCAATGTTCAGGAAATGCCCCATTTTATCACGCTTGGTTTCCAGGTAGAACTGATTGTGCTTGTTGGAAGGGATCTCCAGGTGAATGGTTTTTACGATACGCATACCATAACCCTCAAGCCCGGTTTTTTTTACGGGATTGTTGGTAATCAAACGGATATTCCTGATTCCAAGTGAATGCAGCATTCCTGCTCCAACGCCATAGTCACGCTCATCATCCTTGAATCCCAGTTCAACATTAGCTTCAACGGTATCCAGACCTTCTTCCTGAAGCTTGTAGGCTTTCATCTTATTGTAGAGTCCGATCCCTCTTCCTTCCTGGTTCAGGTAGATGATTACACCCTGTCCCTCTGCACTTACCATTTTCATGGCTTCATGAAGCTGGTCTCCACAATCACAACGGCGGCTGCCGAATATGTCGCCCGTTACACAAGAGGAATGAACCCTTACCAGGACCTCATCCTCCTCAGTCCATGTTCCCTTTGTGAGGGCTACATGTTCCAGACCGTTGGATTTCTGGATAAAGGGTGTAAGCATAAAATCGCCGTAATCGGTGGGGAGTTTTACTTCACTTCCTTTCACGATGATGCTGTCGGAGTTCAGCCGGTAGGCAATTAAGTCTTTGATGGATATGATCTTCAGATCCTGTTCTTCAGCTATTTTTATTAACTGGGGAAGGCGGGCCATAGATCCGTCTTCGTTCATGATTTCCACCAATACACCTCCCGGTTTCAGATCGGCCAGCCTGGTCAGATCCAATGCTGCTTCTGTATGGCCTGCACGCCTTAATACACCCTGGCGTTTAGCTTTCAGCGGGAAAATATGGCCTGGTCTGCCCAAATCTTCCGGCTTTGTAGCAGGATCCATCAGTGCGCGAAGCGTTTTTGCCCGATCCGAGGCTGAGATTCCTGTGGTGGTTCCGTGTCCCAAAAGGTCTACCGATACTGTGAATGCGGTCTCGTGACTGCTGGTGTTTGAAGAGACCATCATGGGAAGGTCCAGTTCCCTGCATCGTTCCTCGGTAAGAGAGACGCAGATTAGCCCTTTGCCATGGCTAGCCATGTAGTTTACTGTTTCGGGTGTGATTAATTCGGCCGCAGCTATGAAATCCCCTTCATTCTCCCGGTCCTCATCATCCACTACAATTATGATTTTTCCGTTCCTAATCTCTTCAAGGGCTTCTTCAACACTATTTAACTTCACTCTGATTTCTTTTTGTAGGTTGCCAGACATTGTTTTTTATACCTCCTATAAACCTGATTAACCCGGCTAAGAGTGCCAGGTTCATTAATACGAAATGTGAAATAAAACGCAAAGGTAGAACATGAAATCCTATTTTCCGCAAGATTTGGTCAATAAGCGGTATGGAAATAAACAGGGCCTGTGCCAGAGCGAGTATTAGATATAGCTTATTTGTATGTCCAAGGTATATAGAGGTGCCCAGAGAAAGCAGAACAAGCAAGGGCACTATCCAGCGAATTACCTTGTGGGAAAGGAAGCAAAAAGCCACACCCGGGTTCCTTGACCAGAGCAGCGAACCGAATTCCCGCAGGTTCTGAAAGTTTCCTGCGGAAATCCGTTTTTTTCTCCTGAACTCCTCCTTAAGATCGTTGGAGACATCTTCATAAACAGAAGCGTTGATATTGCTGATACACTTGAAGCCCTGTTTCAGGACTGACATGTTGACGTAGAAATCGTCGACCAGGAACTGTTTCGGAACCGGGGAGTAAATGGATTTTCTGACGGCGTAACAGCCTCCAAAAGGTCCCATCATGCTTCCCCAAAGAATGCTTTCCTGGTGCTTGATCCTGACCTCGCGCCCAATGTAGTATTTCTCCTGGTGGGAGATGCCATCTTTTTTCAATGAGGTGTTTATCATGCGGGTATCCACAAGTCCAATTTCCTTTTCCTGAAAGCTTCCGGCAAGGTTCTTTAGGGTTGTCCGGTCGAGCATCACATTGGCATCAGTGATGACAAGGATTTCACCTCTTGCCTTTTCTGATAGCTGGTTGATTACGCCTGGTTTCCCGGTTCGTTCGCTGAAAATGGAGGCAAAGACCAAGTGGTGTTCCTTTTCCATCCTGAGAAGAATTTCATTGGTACGGTCGGTGGAGTGATCCGATCCTGCCAGGATCTCGAATCGGTCGGGAGGGTAGTCAGAATCCATCACTGACCGGATTTTTGTCTCTATTACCTCCTCCTCATTGTATGCCGAGATAAGCACAGAGAGGAAGGGGGGATTGACCTGCGTTATTGGTTCCTTTGCATTTTCATCAGGCCGGGTTACATTTTTGCGCCCGGACAGAAGTTGTAGGATGAAAGGGAACAGGATGTAGGTATAGAATATCAGGAAAAGACTGAACCAGAAAAGTACCTGCAGTAAGATCATACCAGTTCTTTGAAAAATCGGGAAATCCGGGTTGAGAGTCCAAAGGTATCAAAATTCTCCTGAATAAGCTTTCGTCCAGCCTTCAGAAGATCTTGTGCTGCATCTTCTTTCCGAATTAGCGTAATAATCTGATCTTTAAACATTTCGGGATTGCCGGCCACCATTACTTCCCGTTTGTTGGTGGCTGGGATTCCTTCGATTCCGATGGGTGTTGTAACCACAGGTCTGCCCAGGGCCATGGCCTCCAGAATCTTGATTCTGATCCCGCTCCCGGTGAATAAGGGTGCCACCATAATCCGGTGTGACATCATGAATGCTTTGGAGTCTTCAACCTCACCGTGGTAGATCACCTGTTTACCCGAAAGTGTTTTTTCAAAGGATTTTGGTGCATTTCGGCCGGCAACGTGGAACAAAAGTTCAGGGACCTCCTTGCGCAGGGGCTCCAGTACATAGTCCAGAAACCACTCGAGGCCCTCCTGGTTGGGAAGCCAGTCCAGTGCACCGATAAAGAAAACAGAGGGGATTCCGGGTAGTTCTGAGGGTGGGTAATCCTCCATGTCGAGTCCCGTGGGTATGGTGATGACGGGTTTGTTTATACCCATCTCAATGAAGCTTCGTTCATCCAGGGGGCTGATACATACCAGGCAATCGGACTTATCGGCCACCTGCCATTCAAAGTGTTTCAGCCTGCCTGCCATGTTTCTGAGGTACCATTTTCTCAGGGGCCTGTTCTCATTGGCCGCTTTTCTTTCCCAAATCCTATGCTCCACATTGTGTGCTCTAAAAGAGATTAAAGCTGTGCTTTCCCGGATAACGGTTTCCTGGAAATGCCCCACGTAAGGGCCTTCAAGCTGAACAATGTCAAATGCCTTTTCCCTGAGCAACTGACTCAGTTTTTCACGGAATTCGGGTTTGTTGAATCTTTCAGCAATATAAGGGGCCTTTGAGAAGAGTAGGTTGACCAGCATCCTCAATGGCCTGATGGAACTGTCGCAATGAATTCCGATGAAGCTGATTCTCTGGCTAAGGGATTCGGGAATCTTCTCTATGGGGAAGCTGTGTTTAACAGTGTTCAGCGACAGGCAGGTGATTTCGTGACCCGCATCGCTTAAACCTGTAATCATGTTCAGGGTGGCAATGGATCCACCGTCTTTTGGGGGATAGGGAAGCTTATTGGTCAGGAAGAGTATTTTCATGAGGACTTTGCCCTGTTTTTAAAACGCTGTCTTAATTTTTTAAACCAGGTGAAATAAGTCTCCACATTCAGGATGACGGAGTCAGTAGCTGCCTTCTGGGTAAGCCAGATGCTGACCGGTACCAGTACGATTGTTGAAATCCACATACCCACGAAGGGAGGTACAAGGCCCTCCCTGGAGAATTTCTCTCCCGTCATGGATATTACGTAGTAGATCAGAAAGAACAGAACACTTACAATTACCGGCATGCCCAGTCCACCTTTTCGGATGATTGCACCCAGAGGGGCACCAATGAAGAAAAATATAAGGCATAGGGCTGAAAAGGCAAATTTGCGGTGGATTTCGTTCTGGTATCTCCTCAGTCTCGAGAGTTTCCATTCTGCGGTTCCCACATTTGAGGTTGTAACAGATTTGTTGCTTCTGGCGAAATTCAGAGCCTGGGTAATGGCCCTGCGGCGCTCCAGCTTATTTAGCTGGGCATAGGCTGAGTCGACGTGAACTTTTTGTATAACAAATTCTGAAGAATCCGCTGAAAGCGGATCGATCATTATATTCTTCGGTTTGGCTGTAAGGGATTTGTCCAGAGTGTTCAGGAATTTATCCAGGGTTTCATTCAGGTCGTTTGTGAGTGAATCATCAAAATGGTAGAGCTGATCCAGGTTCATCATGGAATAGGAATTGCGAAACAGCCTTTCATCGCTCCTGTTAAGTCCGAAACCTGTCAGCTCAATAACCATTTCCTGTTCATCGAAGCGGTCTCTTCTCAGGGGATAGCTTTTGACGCTTCTGTTGTCTTTTTTCTGCTTTTGAAGCTCGATATATGATTTTCCATTATATAAGGTAAGCAAGAGATGCTTTTCATCGGCCGATATCCTCATATACCCTGAGTCCGCCATTGTTACGCTTATATTTCCCTGTTTATCGGTATGGTCAAATATGAGAATATCCTTCAGAAGGCTCGTCTTACTGTCCTTGTCACCAATGCGAATGGAGTAACCTTCCAGGTTATTGTCAAAAACACCGGGCTTGATGGTTAACTCGGGTCGCTGCTGCTGAATGTCATATAAGAGGGACCTCATCTTCAGGTTTGAATAGGGAAGGATATTATTGGAAAAGAAGAATGCCCCCAGGGCGATGCCGGCTGTGAGAATAATGACCGGGTTCATAATTCGGACCAGGGAAATACCTGATGATTTGAGCGCCAGCAATTCCAGGTTCTCTGCCAGGTTTCCAAATGTCATGAGGCTGGCAAGCAGCACTGCCAGTGGAATAGCCAGTGGTACAAGGGTGGCAGAGGTATAAATCAGGAACTCCCCGATAATTTTGAATTCAAGTCCTTTCCCTATGAGATCATCAATGTATTTCCAGAGGAATTGCATCAAAAGGATGAATACCACGAAGAAAAAAGTGAGGATAAAGGGACCCACGAAAGACTTTATGACCAGAAGATGAATTTTTTTCACACCGCACCCTATTGGAACCTACAAATTGCAACCTGCAAGTAAAACGAGAACAAAGGTAACTTATTTTAGAAAAACTGAGCACTGAGTATTGAGTGCTCAGCAATGCTACAGACCTATAGCATGTTTCAATTCTGAAACCTGGGAGTCCCAAAGATCTACAGCATCTGTTTTTTCCCCCTCTTCAGCGAAATCGGTAATGAGTAGTGCTACATCGCCGGTTAGTTCGTCAGTGCGAATTCTGAACTCGAAAAAGAGCTCATCTTCCTCATCTTCCCAATGAAAGCGGATGTACTTGTTGGCCTTTTTTTGGACCACAGAGGCTTCATGCTCGCTGCCCTCCCAGATGAAGGTAAATAAGTCTTTTCTTAAATTCACATCATCGGCAAACCATTCAGTCAATCCTTCCGGTGTACTGATTCTGTTATAAAGTATGGCGGGAGATGTATTGAATGTATATTCAAGTTCATATTTCGTTTTCATGTAGGATGGGATTTGACTTGTTTCTGCCTTAGATGCAAGATAAGAAAAATCTGGATATTACAAAATACAGTCAATCAGAGCAATGATCAGGAATTCAATTAGGTAGAATCATTTTAAAAAAGAACTTTTTACTTCGATTTCTTTCAAATGATATATATTTACGACTTCCAATATAAAACTAACCAAATTATGAGCGCGAAGAGTGAATACAATAAGAGAGTTGTCATAGTGATTGCCAGTATTGCGGCCACAGGGGGACTCCTATTCGGATTTGATACCGGGGTGATCTCCGGGGCAATCCCTTATTTGCAGAAGTATTTTGTTCTGACTGATTCTCAAATTGAGAATTTAACGGCCTGGGGATTAATAGGTGCTGTAGTTGGGGCCTTGGTCACAGGTAGAATTTCTGATTTCCTGGGACGGAAAAAAGTGATCCTCGCATCTGCTTTTGTTTTTGCAACCGGGGCAATCTGGACTGGATTTGCACCTACTGTGAACCAATTGATGATTTCCCGTTTTTATCTGGGTCTTGCTATCGGCGTCTCCTCTTTTGCAGTTCCACTGTATATATCAGAGATTGCGCCTACAAAGATTAGAGGGACCCTGGTTTCCATGTTCCAGTTGCTGATTACTGTGGGTATTCTGGCAGCTTTCCTTAGTAATAGAGGATTTGCTGACGATAGCAACCTGGAAAGCTGGCGCCCCATGCTCTGGGTCGGAGTCATCCCTGCCTTGATATTGTTCGTCGGTATGTTTTTTCTGCCCGAAACCCCTCGCTGGTTAATGAGTAAAGGACGGGAAGAAGAGGGTGAGGCAGTATTGCGCAGGGTAGAAGATCCCTCGCTGATTGACGCCTCCATGGCTGCGATGAGGCAGGATATATCAATTGATAAAAGCCAGGCAAGCTGGAAGGAGATTTTTAAACCCTGGCTCAGAAATGCACTGATTATTGCTGCCGGAATTATGTTCTTCCAGCAATTCGTAGGGATTAATACTGTTATATATTACAGTCCCAAAATCTTCCTTGCAGCTGGATTTGAAGGAGCCAGGGCAGCCATTTCTGCTACTGTGATTGTGGGAGTTGTGAATGTGTTATTCACGATTGTTTCACTTTTTGTAATTGACAAACTGGGCAGAAGAAAGCTTTATTTCATAGGTGTTGCAGGTATTGCAGCTTCACTGATTTGCATGGGTCTGGGCTTTATGCTTCCGGAAGCAGGAAAATGGTTCCTTGTGATTTCCATGCTGGTTTACATTGCATTTTTCGCCATCAGCCTGGGGCCCCTGGGCTGGCTCATCATCACCGAGGTGTTCCCCACCAAAGTTCGTGGTTTGGGTTCTTCCATCGGATCTCTATCCAACTGGGGTTTTAATACCCTCGTCGTTTGGACCTTCTATAAAATGGCAGGTGCCATTGGGAATGCAAAAGAGGTGGTTGTTCCTGAAGGCCAGGATCTTTCAGATGTTTGTCCCAGTTGTGTGGGCGGTGTATTCTGGATTTTTGCAGTAGTGGCATTGATTGGCCTGGTCTGGGGTTACTATTATATCCCTGAGACCAAGGGTGTTCCGCTGGAAAAGATCGAAGAGCACTGGAAGAAAGGTGGCAAGCCCAGAATGCTGGGTAAATAGGGATTAAGGCTGCTTATTCCAATAGCCTGTAACCATATAAGAAATTAAGAAAGAAAACCCGGTCGGAAGGCCGGGTTTTTTGTTGTAATATTGAAGGATGCAAAAGCCTAAAAAGATGACAGGATTTTTAAAAATTGCAAAGAGCCGGTATTCGTGCCGGAAGTATGATGCAAGGCCCGTTGAGCAAGAGAAGCTGGAACTGGTATTGGAAGCGGGGAGGGTGGCTCCTTCGGCCGTTAACTTCCAGCCCTGGCATTTCTTTGTGATCCGGGGTGAGGAACCCTTAAAGCGCTTCCATGCAGCCTATCACCGGGAATGGTTTCAGACAGCACCCTGTGTCATTGTAATCTGTGCTGACCATAGCCGTTCGTGGAAAAGAAAGGCAGATGGGAAGGATTCCAGTGATGTGGATGCTGCCATTGCCACCGATCACATGACCCTCCAGGCTACTGAACTCGGACTGGCCACCTGCTGGGTATGTAATTTTGACCCGGAAGTATGCAGGGATCTGCTGGATCTGCCTTCGGAAATGGAACCTGTGGTTATTCTACCCCTGGGTTATCCCCTGGATAAGGCTGATCCTGAACGACACGGGGATAAGCGCAAAGCTTTATCGGAAATTCTTACTTATCTCTCCTGAACAGTCGCCTGAAAATTCTTTTCTTTTTAAGTGTTTCAATGGGGTGGAATTCCCTGGGTTTTTTCTCCAGGAAATCGTCACACAAGAGTTGCTCCTGTGTTGCTGTGCTGATTTCAAAGTGTTCCTCCTGCAGCATTTTCCAGTGATCATCCAGGAAAGCGCTTTTCATGAAACCTGCCCAGATGGGCATGGCAGCATAAGCTCCCTGTCCGTATTGCATGGTGGTGAAGCGGACATTCTGCAGGTCGCCACCCACCCAAACACCGGTAACCAGACCCGGGGTGAATCCAATGAACCAGCCATCGGTGTAATTTTGTGTGGTCCCGGTTTTACCCGCGATATCTGCCTCCATCCGGTATCCTTTGCGCAGGCCGGCTGCTGTGCCCTGGTTCACCACCCCCCGTAGCATCTCCACCATCAATTCTGCATTTTCCGGACTACAAATGGCCCTTCCTTCCGTCCCGGGTTTATTTTCTTCCAGCACCAGGCCATTTCGGTCTTCAATTCTTTGAATATAGACCGGTTTTTTTGCCACGCCCTGGTTGGCGATGGCCTGGTAGACCCCTACCATTTCAAAGAGTGAAACTTCCCCTGTCCCCAGGGCCAGTGAGGGAACCGCAGGCAGTGGGGATGCAATTCCTGCTTTCCGGCTCAGTTCGAGTACACTGTCAATACCCACCTGCATCAACACCCCGACACTCACGGTGTTTACCGAGTGTACCAATGCACCCTTCAGGGAGTAAAATCCTCCATAGGACCGGTCGGCATTCCTGGGTACCCAGTTGTCAAATTCCTCATAAGTCACACTGTCATTGGGGAAGTAATCACAGGGAGAAATCCCCTGTTCCAGGGCCTCCAGGTAGACCAGGGGCTTGAATGTGGAGCCGACCTGTCGCCGGGCTGTTACATGGTCATACTTGAAGTATGTATGCTGAATCCCCCCCACCCATGCTTTAATCTCAGCCGTTTCGGCATCCATGGCCAGGATGCCTGCCTGGAGAAATTGAAGATAATGTTTGAGCGAGTCAAGTGTATTGAAGGATCTCTCCTTCGAACCCTCCCATGTAAACACCTCCATTTTTCGGGGTGTTTCTGTGACCATATCGGGTCGGCTTTCGCCGTCGTAATTGATCTGCAATTGTTTTTCGGTCAAACCCTTCCATAGGTTTTTACCTTCCCATTGTTTTTGGAATATTTCCTGAAGGTGGCTCATATGTGACCGCATGGCTTCTTCTGCATACTGCTGCAATCGACTGTCGATGGTTGTATAAACTTTTAGTCCGTCCGTGTAAAGGTTGTAAGGCTCAGACCCGTTTTTAGAGTGCTCCCGGCACCAGGCATCCAGCTCTGGTCTTATAAATTCCCTGAAATAGGGGGCAATTCCTGCGTTATGGGGCAGGGGATGGTAGTCCGCTTTCAGTACCAGCATCTGCAGGGAATCTGCCTCAGCGGCATCCAAATAGCCATACCTGGCCAGTTGGGACAGTACCACATTGCGGCGATCCATAGACCGCCTGGGGTTTTTTACGGGGTTGTAACTCCCGGTGGCCTTCAGCATGCCCACCAATACCGCGGCCTCCTCCATCCGCAGGGCTTGTGGTTGCTTGTTAAAGAAACGCCTTGAAGCCGCTTTTATGCCAAAGGTATTCTCGCCGAAGGGGACCGTGCTGAGATACAAGGCAAGGATCTCGTCCTTTGTGTAAACCTTTTCCATACGATGGGCGGTGGCCATTTCCTTTACTTTATTAACGGGCATACTGAGGAGCCCGTAATCGCTGCGGGGAAAAAGATTTTTGACAAGTTGCTGGGTCAGTGTACTGCCACCTCCTGAACCCTCATTACGTAGCAGGAGGGTTTTGAAAAAGACCCTGAAGAGACTTCGTGTATCGATACCCGAATGGCTGTAAAAACGCACATCCTCTGTGGCAACCAGTGCATTTATAATGTCTTCGGTAATATCTGAAGCTTCAAGGTACTGCCGGTTCTGAATGTTGTAGGTTCCCATGAGCATGCCATCGGCAGTATAAAGCTCTGTGGCAATAGGATTCTGTACCTTCAGTAAGGTTGCTGCGTCGGGAATCCTGCCAAATGCACCCCCGAGCACCAGCAGGACAAAAAGGGCCAGGCTTATCACACAGGCAAGCAGGAGGTACAGGAGGACCTTCAGGGCAAAACGTGCAGTTCTGTATCGATCTTTGGTTTTTCTCATGGATCCATTATTAAGAACTCCCAATTGTTAAGGCTTAGTATATTCCTGAAATGATTGCTCCGTATGTATGAATATTCATATAGAAGGTTTAACTTTGATATAATAAATGACTAAGGGTCATTAAATGTATAATGGTCATTAATATTTTGAATATGGGGATAGCAGAAAGAAAAGAGCGGGAAAAGCAGCAAAGAAAAGAGGAAATCATCAAGGCGGCCGAGCAGGTTTTTATCTCAAAGGGCTTTGAGCAGAGTACCATGGATGATATTGCTGCAAAGGCTGAACTGAGCAAAGGAACCCTTTACCTCTATTTTACAAGCAAGGAGGATCTGCACATGGCAGTGGCAAGAAAGGCCATTGTATTACTGAGATCGATTACACTCGAGGCAAGTGGAGGATATGGAAATGCAATTGAGAAACTTTTGCGCATGGCCAGGGCATGTATCGATTTTTCCAAATCTCACCCCGATCACATGAAGGCCATCATGACGCTCGAAGCGCTGGAGCCGGGCAGTATTAGCTATACCCCGGGTGATGTGCAGCATCTGATTTATAACGAATCGACTGTTGGTACAGTGATCCAGGTGGTGGAACAGGGGGTGGCCGAGAAACTGATCCGCTCCGATATTCCTGCGCTCCTGGTGGCCCATACCCTCTGGATGACTGTATTGAGTGTAATTCGTTTTGTCACCATGAAAGAGGATCTCTTTGAAATGCTGGAGTTAAGTCCTGCCGAGATTTTCGAGAGTCATTTTGAACTTGTACTAAATGGAATCCGCTCATGAAAAACAGAAAAGAACTGATCTGGCTTAAGGGGCTGATCGGCATGGCTTTCCTGCTGTGTCTGACGGTGCCGGAGCTGCAGGCGCAGAACCTGGTTCTGAACGGATATATAGCTGAAGGACTGCGGTCCAACCAGGCACTTAAACAAAAACAACTGGACTATGCTTCTAATCTTTCAGCTTTGAAGGAAGCCAGGGGATTGTTCTTTCCGGATGTGAGTCTGAATGCGCGCTACACGGTTGCGGACGGAGGCAGAATGATTGAGTTTCCGGTAGGGGATATGCTGAACCCGGTTTACTCAACCCTGAATGTGCTAACAGGATCGGAGAATTTTCCCCAGATCGATAACCAGGAGTTCCCCTTCCTGCGTCCCAACGAGCACGAAACTAAGCTAAGCCTGGTTCAACCCATTTTTAATTCTGACATCATTCACAATCATGGAATCAGGAAGCAATATACAGAGATCGCCAGGATTGATGTGGACCATTATAAAAGGGAATTGATCCGGGAAATAACAAAGGCTTATTATGACTACCAAAAGGCCTATAACCTGGTCTGGCTGGCTGATACCGCACTATCGCTTGTAAAAGAAAACCTGAGGGTGAGTCAGCGTTTATACGAAAATGACAAAGTCACAATCGATGTTGTGTATCGTTCGGAGTCGGAACTCAGCAAGGTTGAGGTTCAGCAGGCCCAGACAAACAACATGCTCCAGTCTTCCAGGGCCTATTTTAATTTTCTTCTAAACCGGACATTGGATGCACCCATTGAATTGTTCACGGAAGTCCCCGAACCCATCCTGGTTTCATTGGATGAGGCCAGCATACTGGCTGTTCAGAACCGGGATGAACTGCAGCAGATCAAAGAATACCAGGTACTGAATCAGCGCGTAACCAGTCTCTATCGCGGAAGTAATACTCCGGGCCTTTTTGGTGTGGTAGACTATGGCTTCCAGGGGGAAACTTACAGTTTTACCGGGGATGATGATTTCGTGATGGCATCGCTGGTAATGAGGTGGAACCTGTTCCAGGGCACGGTAAATCATCATAAGGTTCAGCAATCGAAAATCAAAGGAGAGAAGCTGACCGAATTATTCTCGGAGACACAGCAGAAGATCAGGTTGGAGGTGATCAATCACTATTATGCCCTGATGGCAGCCTATGAGTCGGTTCAGTCGGCAAAAAAACAGACCCAGACTGCTCAGAGGGCCTATGAACTCATCAACAGGAAGTACAGCGAGGGACAATCTTCTTTGCTGGAGCTTATAGATGCGCGCACCAGTCTTACCGAAGCTGCTGCAAACTCGATTATTGCACGGGGAGCCTATTTCAGCCGGCAGGCCGATTTTGAATATGCGATGGGGGCTGTGAATCCTGATCGTTTTAAGCAGTAAACCAAAAGTAAGTACAATGAAAACAACAGATAACCAGATAGTATTCACTTCCAAACGGGGGGACTTAGCCGCAGTGATTCCCTGCATGGCATTTTTGCTTTTGTTAATGACTGGCTGTAAGGCTCCTGAGCTGAAAACCCAGGCAGATTCCAAACCCATTTCTGTGGAAATACAGCAGGTGGAGGAGGTAGAATATCAAATTCCCGTCAGGGTCACCGGTACGCTGGGGACCACCACCCAGATGAAACTCAGTTTTAAGACAGGTGGGATTGTTAACCAGGTGAATGTCAAAGAGGGGAGGGCCGTTTCAAAGGGGGATGTGCTGGCAGTGCTGGACCTATCTGAGATCAAAGCCCAGCTTCGTGGGGCCGAAATCGGAATGGAGAAAGCACGGCGGGATATGAATCGCGCCGAAAATCTTTACAAAGACAGTGTAGCTACCCTGGAGCAGTATCAGAATGCCAGATCTGCTTTTGAACTGGCTAGGGCACAGAAGCAGATTGCAGATTTTAATTTTCAGCATTCCAGGATCGAGGCTCCTTCCGATGGCAAAATCATGAAAATACTGGTGGAGACCAATGAGGTAATTGGACCCGGTTATCCGGCCATCCTTTTTGCATCTACCGAAAACGACTGGGTGGTAAGGGCATCCCTGACGGACAAGGATATTGTAAGGTTGCTTATTGGTGATTCTGCTCATATTACCATGGATGCATTTCCTGGGACAAAATTCAGGGCTGTTGTGAGTGAACTGGCAAGTGTAGCTGATCCTGTAACCGGGACCTATGAGTCCGAGCTCCTGCTAAGCAGGGCCGATCCCCAGTTCAGGACAGGCTTTTTTTCACGGGCAGAGATCTATCCGGCGGGGATCAGCCGGGCGCTTGTAGTCCCCATTGAAGCCCTGATGGATGCCAGTGATCACAAGGCGCATGTGTTTGTATATACAGCAAGTGCAGGTCAGGCTGTACAGCAGGGAACCGTATCCAAAAGGATATTGAAGACAGGCAGGATACTCGGAGAGAAGGTCGTGGTGGACGGTGGCCTGGAAAAGGGTGAATGGATAGTTACCGAAGGAGCGAAATACCTGAGGGCGGACGAAAAGGTCGTGCCACATAACCGCAGGGAAAGGGAGAAGCCATGAGACTGCCTGAAATTGCCATCAATAACAGGGCGTTTACCTGGATGATTGTCATTTTCCTGACCATCATCGGGGTACGTGCCTATGTAAGTATGCCTCGCACAGAGAATCCTGAAGTGACTGTTCCCGGTTCATCGGTCATTGTAATCATGCCGGGTGCGAGTCCGGTCGACATGGAAAAGATGGTGGCCCTGCCCATAGAAGAGGTTCTGAACGGACTCGAGGATATTGAGCGGATCGCATCGGAGGTGAGGGATGGGATTGCTGTGGTCACAATCGAGTTTGAACCTGATGCTGATCCGGATGAGAAGTATGATGAGGTAGTGCAGCAGGTGAACAGCATTCGATCCACCCTTCCTGATGAGATTGTCCAATTGGAAATGTGGCAATGGTCCATCTCGGATATGAATATGATGCAACTGGCCCTGGTGTCTGATACAGAGGCATATTCGGAGCTTGAGGAGCTTGCAGAGATATTGAAGAAAAGGGTGGAGAAGATCCGCAGTATCAGGGATGTTACTTTCTATGGACTACCTGAACGGGAGATTCATGTCAAGCTTGATTTTGAAAAAATGGCCATGGTAAACACCTCTATTGAGAATATTGTGAGGTCGGTGGAGACCAACAATGCCAACATCCCCGGCGGAGAGGTAAAGCTGGGCCCGATGAGTCTGAGTGTGAAGTCCTCCGGGTCGTTTCAGGACCTTGAAGAGATCCGTAACTGTGTTGTAAATTCCTACGAGGGACGTTTAATCTATCTCAGGGATGTGGCGGAGATTGGCTTTGGATATGAGGAGCAGGATTATCTCACCCGATATGGCTCGAAAAAACATTCCCCTGACGAGGGAGGAGGCCAGCGTTCTGTCTTCATTGGGATCAGCCAGAAAGAGGGACTGAATGTGCTGGAAACCTCTGAAGAACTAATGCCCCTAATTGAAGAATTCCAAAAAGAGTTGCCCGGGGGTGTTGCGTTGGAGGTGGTTTATAATCAGCCCGCTATTGTAGAGAAACGCATTGATGGATTTGTAAACAACCTTCTCCAGGGGATGCTTCTTGTGGCCCTGGTAATCTTCCTTTCCCTTGGTTTAAGGTCATCACTGGTGGTGGCCATGGCCATTCCGCTCTCACTCATCATCGGTCTTGGACTTGTGAATTTATCAGGATTCGGACTGCAGCAGATTTCTATCGCCGGACTTGTGGTTGTACTCGGAATGCTTGTGGACAATTCCATTGTAATGGTGGAGAATATAGGCCGTTATATCCGTATGGGACATCAGAAGAAGGAGGCATCCATCCTGGCGGCATCCGAAATAGGATGGCCTGTTGTGACGGCCACCCTGACCACCATCCTGGCTTTTGTGCCCATTGCGGCCATGCCTGATGAGGCTGGAGAATTTATAATGTCCCTGCCGGTAACCATCATGCTTACCCTGACTGTCTCCCTTTTCATTGCACTGGCTTTTACCCCGGTGATCACCAGCCGCCTGTTTAAGGATCAGGCTGAGGTGGTACGAAAACCCAGGGGATTTAACCGTTTCCTGAATTGGGTCATTGAAAAACCTTTCAGGTATTCCCTGAAATTTTCTCTCAGAAGGCCCCTGCTTACCCTTTCCCTGGCCTTGCTGTACCTGGTAGGCTCAGCCCTGATGTTCAGTTATATAAAAGTTTCTTTTTTCCCCAAGGCGCAGCAGCCCAATTTGATGGTACAGGCCACCCTGCCCGACGGTTCAAGCCTTGAACGAACCGACCAGGTGGCCAGGTATATGGAATCGGTGCTGGATACCCTCCCCGAGGTGCGCTATTATGCCACCAATGTAGGACATGGGAATCCCCGGATCTATTACAATGTATTCCCCAAGCGACATGATAAAGGTTTTGCAGAAATTTACGTAGAGCTTTACTCATACGAGGTAGAGGCTTTTGCGGAGACCATCCAGAAGATCAGGGATATATATGACGGATATCCCGGAGCCCTTATCCGGGTGAAGGAATTCGAACAGGGACCCCCCTTTGATGCCCCGGTTCAGATCAACCTGACGGGCGATGATCTGGAGGTGTTGAGACAAATCTCGGCCGATGTTGAGGAGATGATCCGGGCGCAGGCCGGTGCGATTAACATCGAAAATCAATTTGTAAAAACCAATACAGAACTGCTCTTTGATATCAATAAGGAAAAGGCCAATATGCTGGGTGTACCGGTGATTGAGATTGACCGGACTATTCGTACGGCTGTGACCGGGATAGGGATCTCCAAATTCAGGGATAAAGACGGGGAGGAATATGACATTATTTTGAAAATGGGTCCCGGTGCTGATTTTTGCCTGGAAGACCTGGACAGGGTTTATGTTTCCTCGCTTTCGGGACGACAAATCCAGTTAAAGCAATTTGTGGAACTGAAGATGCAGCAGGTGCCCAGCTCTATCAATCGTTTGAATATGGAACGTACAGCAGAGCTCGTCGCCGATGTCCGTCCGGGTTTTACCCTGGATGAGGTGATGGGGCCCATCATGGAAGAGCTGGAACAGTACGCCATGCCTGCAGGCTACAGCTATCACATAGGGGGTGAACTGGAAGGAAGAAATGATGCCTTCGGTGGAATGACCAATGCCGTCATCATCGCCATTATCTCCATCTTTTCAGTACTGCTGCTGCAATTCAGATCTTTCAAGCAGCCCCTGATTGTTTTCATTGCCATTCCCTTTGCTTTTACCGGGATGATCTGGGCACTGCTTATAACAGGTAACTCCTTCTCCTTTACAGCCTTTGTGGGGCTGACCAGCCTGGTGGGTATTGTGGTCAATAACTCCATCATACTCGTGGATTATATAAACAAGTTGAGGGAGGGAGGGAAAGATCTGGATGAAGCCCTGCAGCTAGCTGCAGAAACCCGCCTGACACCTATCGTCCTGACGGCCTTGACCACCATCGGGGGATTGCTGCCGCTGACCCTCCAGGGAGGAACACTGTGGGCACCGATGGGCTGGACGATTATCGGCGGACTGCTGGTCTCGACGATATTGATACTTGTAATTGTGCCAGTTGCCTATAAACTGTTAGAACGTCGATAAGTCTGTCAAGTCTGTAAAGTCTGTAAAGTTTGTAAAGTCTGTCAAGTCTGTAAAGTTTGTAAAGTTTGTAAAGTTTGTAAAGTCTGTAAAGTCCATAAAGTCTGTAAAGTCTGTAAAGTCTGTAAAGTCTGTAAAGTCTGTAAAGTCGTAGAGGGTGGATTTGGAGATACCCCAATATTTTCCCCTAAGCGCTCAGTGTGTCAGGCGGGATCTGATCCTTAGTGTTTTCTGTAGTGATAAGCAAAAATATGGGCCTGACGAGCGGCTTTCACGCATACGGTTCCTCAGAAGTCAGGTTCGCGATAAGGATACACAAGAATGCTTGATAAATGGTTTCACTAACGCGGTGTATTTATCAACGAAAGCAGAGACCTTCTCCCTTCTAAGTCTAATTTTCCCCCTCTGCATTCAACTATTTGAAAAGCCTGTATCTTACTGCCATGAAGAAGCCATTCAGGCTCCTGCTATTGAAGGTGACACCATAGTAACGATAGTGCCTTCGTAGCTTGACGTTGAGTGCAGCTATCAGATCAGTTGTTCTTGCGGCTGTCCCCGTGCCGCGTTCCCGCTTGTGGAGACGGCAGGCTCTCCTGTGTTCCCGTGCCTCCCTAATCTGACTTTCATATTTCCTGCCAACCCGACCAGGCTTCCGCATTTTACCTGTAACGATTCTTCTGTGTTGCAGTAAGATAAATATA
>CAZRPW010000070.1:0-22657 GCA_964601975.1 uncultured Bacteroides sp. | reverse complement strand
GAGACATTCAAAAAGCTCTTGAAGCAGGATGCAACAATCATATTTCAAAACCTATTGTTGCCGAGAAATTGGAGCAGATGCTTATTAAATATATGAATAGAAGAGCCTTATAATAATTCACCTTTTTTTCTCCTTTGTGGTAAACCACTCCATCAAATTCTCCTGATAGGCTCCAAGGTAGCTATGTCCAACACCTTCGATCTCCTTCCAGTAAAGATCAACCCCCTCTTTGAGGAAAAGTTCCTTCAGCGCCTTACTTGTCTTACCAATCTTATCTTCCTGCGCTCCCCACACCATCCATACCGGTGTATTTTTGAATGCCGACGCTTCCTCTTCTTTCAGATCGAATATAGCACCGGAATAAATCCCTACAGCTGACCACCGGTTTATGCTTTCTTGCGAGAACCTGAAGGCCCCTCCTCCTCCCATGGAGAATCCATAAATATATTGTCTCCGTGGATCCGTGGTAAACCTTCTGTCAAAATCTGCAAGGGCTTCATGAATATCCGACTCTGCAATGCCACGGTACCACTTGTCTCCTCGTCCCCAGGGATAAATAAACAGTCCCTGCTTCAGATATCCCTGCAAAGTAACCCCTTTCAGATCGGGCTGCAGGGGCATAAAGAGTTGTTTTCTTGGGTTATCATTTCTACCACCTCCGCTCCCATGTAGCTCCATATAGAAAGGATAATCTGTTTTATCCGGATCAAACCCCTTTGGAAGGAACAATTGGTAGTAACTGTACTTACCATCAGTGGGCGATTTAAAAGAAATGATCAATGGCCTGGGTCCATCGACATAGCTTTCCCACCTGGACCCTTCGTTTTGAAAAAACTGAAGCACCCTGGATGCGTCTTCCATGTTTTCTTCGGTGATTTGAAAACCATGGGTGGTATCCAGGGTAAACCTTGCCACAGCTTCAAAGTGCTCTTTCAGCAACGGATTGCTTTCCTTGGCGGCAAGCTCATTCAAAAGTGACACAAGTTTTTCCGGAGCATTCGTCGGAATGACTTTTTGAACATGGTAGGAAACCTCTTCTTTTTGAACGTTCCGCATCAACCAGGCTTCGGCAAAAATTGGCCAGGTTTCCGCAGCCACATTTCCTTTTCGCAAGCCGTAACCATGCCCTCCCTCTGGCATCAGATGCAATTCAACCGGGATGCCGGCATCCCTCAATGCCTGGGCTATAACAATGTTGCTGTTGGCATGCGTATCATCTGCAGTCCCGAAAATAAACATGGGAGGAGTGTTTTCCTTAATAACGACATCAGGTGAAAGGCTCTTATTCACTCCCTTGTCAAGAAGGCCGGCATATATGAGGAGGGCAAAATCTGGCCTGCAGGATGCTTCATCTATTTTATCTACCCCGGGATAGCCATCCGCATCAAAATCTGTACCTGCCCTGGCAGATAAACTTGCTCCGGCAGAAAAACCCAAGACCCCAATTTTCCCTGTATTTAGTCTCCATTCTCCGGCCCGGCTTCTTACCACCCTGATGGCGCGCTGGATATCACTCAGGGCACCATCGTACTGGTCGGGCACCCTGTATTGCAGAACAAAAGCCGTGTAGCCCAGTTCAGCCAGCCATTTGGCCACCTCATATCCCTCTTTGTCAACCGCCAGGTGATGGTAACCTCCTCCCGGGCATACAATGATTCCCGCTCCGTTATGTTTGGATCTTTCGGGTCTGAATACCTCAAGTGACGGATTTGTTACCTCTGCAATCCTGATCACCCGATCTCCTTTGTCCGGCGCAAGTACAGGTTCGTTTTTTTCACCCTTCATTCCCGGAACCTCACCTGGCCACAGGTAAATCTTATCTGTTTGAATAAAACCGTTTCGAATAAATTCATTCACGCTTTTAGCTGAGTAGTCGGGCCACCATGTTTTCAAGGGACGTTTCCTGGCCTCAAGCAGGAAAGCGACTGTGCTGGCTTCCTTCCCCAGTAATTTGTGATAATCACCAATCCTTCTCTCCGGATCGGGCCAGGCCGCCTCGGGCTTTTCACTTTTCACGGTCCACTTATAGACGATATTGTTTCGCAGGACAAGTTCTCCACCAAATCCCCATTTGTCCTGGTAGTTATCGATTCCAAACTGAGCTTCATTGATGCAGTGGGATAAGATGTTGTTTTCAATGACAGCAGGGATGGTAATCTCTCCTATGCCCCTGACTGAAGCTGTCCTTGGATACTCCACATTTGTGGAATCCATCAACCTGACCTCCTGGAAAACATTGTTCTTAACGATTCCCCGGGCCCCGGGCATAGAAGCGCTTGCGTGATATCCCACGTTCAGGTTAATCGCATTTTGCACAAACAGGTTGTCTTCAACCCATCCACCCGAACGCAACTGGAGGCCATGTGCCGATGCCCTGGCGAGAATATTTCCGCGGACAATGATTTTATCCCAGTTCTGATTGGCGGTCGACATATAGATATTGTGGTTAAACATGGTGGCTCCGGCGCCCTCAATCTGCTCATCCCACCCATTGTGATCGAATAGGTTTTCTTCAATTAAAATCCCATCCACACCAGAAATATACATCCCCTGAACCCGGGTCCTCAACTCATGGATCGTATAAGAATCTCCAGCCCAGGAGTGAAGACAAATGTTTCTTCTGAAATTCAGATTTCTAAGCGATCCTTTTTCGCCTTGACCGGTAGTATATGCACCCATTTGTACATATGAGAATTTACAATCTTCAATCAGAATGTTTTCTCCGCTTGCCGCAATCATCGAAATCCCCGACACTCCGCTTTCACTCTCATAATCAGGAGAATTGGGATCATGCTTATACGCATATAACTCCAGGCCTACAAAAGCCAGGTTTGATCGGTTCTGTTCCTGAACCCATACGAAAGGCCCTTCCGTCTTAATCATGGGCCTGTCGCCCTGTTCTCCATAATATGCAACCACCATGGGTTCTGCTGCACTGCGTCCCGAATGAAATGCCCCAAGCCCTTTGCCCATGATCCAGGTATCACCCCTTTTGAGGAGCAGGTGATCGGGATATCCGTCCCGCATCAGGGCCGCACCTGCTTCAATGGTTTGCCTGGGTGCATCGGGAGACAGTCCGTCATTGGCATCATCGCCTTCTGAATGGCTTACATATACAATTCTTGAATCAGCACCTGGCACAAGGATCGTCCACCCATCCGCATCATATACACCAATGCCACTCTGCTGTCCGTAGCCAGAGGAAACTGAAAAAAACAAAGCGCAAAATCCAAGTGAAAAAAACAATATACGTTTCATGGAATGATCTCTTTTTAAGTAAATATTTCTGTGCTATTGAATTTTATCGCTGACTTCCAGGAGTCGGATAGTCAGCAGTTGCATCGTCAATCACAATCACCCAATCTGGCCCACCCATGGAAGCTCTGACCCTGTCTTTCCAGGGAGGTGAAAAAGTACCTGTATTCTTAAACTCGCCAATGAGATAAGCCAATCCGGTACGGGGATCAAAAAACCAGGCTCTGATTCTTTGCGAGGGAATCACATCCGTTTTTAACTCCAAATCTCTGTAAATTGGAAAGTATGCCATGACATAGGTGGCATCCCGATTGTTGAGCGTCCCGTCACGGGTGGCCACTTTAAAATCGGCCAATGAGAAATTATCTCCAGGAATCAGCGAATTGTCAGGAATGCGTGAAAGATAGGGCCTTGACAGCATCAGATTTCGTAAATGACGCACCTGGAAACTTCCTTTAGCATCCAGGGCCGCTTCCCAATCATTGATAGGCCAAAGGACCGGAGGGTATCCTGTCTTATTCATCTGCCAAACTGAATTATGACCGTAAGTCACACCAAAGCCACCGGCGAAAACGGACCAGTACATAGCCCGTCGTGGTTCAAAATCAGATGTATACCCATTTACTGTGGAAAAACCTATGGGGATCTCCTCATATACAGGCTCTCCGTCGATTACCGGTTTCACGGGAATTCTGTGATAATCCTGCTCGATCATTTTAAAATTGGGAATGGCCACATTGCCATGCCCCGATTGCATCATATAGAAATCAAGCTGATCAGCTATCTCGGGATAAGCAGTGATGGAGGTCCGGCCATTGATATGGTAGGAGACCAATTGCTTTTGCCCGCTTCCTTCCCTGAGCCCCTCTATCATCCTGGTCCAGACCTCCTCATTCCCAGTGGGTGGCCTGTCTCCTCCAACAATCCATATAACATTCCATTTGTCTTTATAACGGGCTCCCAGGAAGGTTCCGTAGGCATGTGCTTTTTCTGGTGTAAATATGTTAAGGTTATCAAAAAGAGCGTGGTCCCTGTCCTCCGCATGGGAACCCCAGGTAGGAAGCAGGGCCAAATAGAGATTGTATCTGGCAGCCATATCCACAATGCGATCCACCTTTTCAAAGTAAGATGCATCTGGTCTGGATGGATCATGATCGTGTAAGGGAAAATACCCCTCGGGGGTAGGGGTGGTAAGTCCGTCGCATTCTGACAGGATGACTGCCTGTATGACAGTGAATCCTTTAGCAGAGCGATTCCTCAGGTAGTATTCGGCCTCCGGCAAGGTGAGTTTATGAAAAAGCTCCCAACCTGTATCACCCATCCAGAAAAATGGTTCTCCCTTATCACTTACCAGGAAGCGATCATTGTCACTCACCCTGAGGTACTGGCCTGAAACTTCCGGGACCAGCCCAATCAGCAACAGGCAAAAAACAGTTTGTATTGTCTTCATCTTGTGTAAGTCTTAAATTGAACAGATTTAGCTTAACCCAACTTTTTGTAAGCTTTTAAAACTGTATCAATAAACATATTATTATTGTCGTCTATAAGCATCCGGGCCGGATCGGCTTCAAACCATTCTATCGTGGTTTTAATGCCCTGTTCGAAAGGAATGGTAGCCTGGAACCCAGGCACAAAACGTTTAATTTTCGAATTATCAAAAATGGTACTGACGGCTTTGTCGCCATGCAGGTTTCCACGCATCCAGGCCCAGTCCATCGTATCAGCAACATCGCAAATAAAATCGGAGGAAATATGTACCGGGTTTAGTTCAACATTAATTGCAGAAGCCACAGCCTCATAAATCTGGTTCCAGGTTAATAATTCATCATTTGTAATGTGAAAGGAATGTCCAATCGACTGTGCATTTCCCAGCAGGCCATTAAAGCCTTTCGCAAAATCAACCGCATGTGTGACCGACCAAAGTGAAGTGCCATCGCCATGAATAATGACCTCTTTCCCTTTCTTCATACGGTCTGCAATGGTATAGTCGGTCCAGCTTCCAATGGCAACAGGAATAACGGTTTCGTAGGTTAAAGATGGACGAACAATGGTGATTGGGAAACCGGTTTTACGATACTCGGAATTCAGCAGTTCTTCGCAGGCTATTTTATCCTGCGAGTAATCCCAATAAGGATTGTATAGTGGTGTGCTTTCTGTAATGACCGGGTGACCGCCCACTTTTTGATACACCGATGCTGAGCTAATGAATATGTATTGCCTGGTTCTGTTCTGAAAAACTTCAATGTCGCGTTGGATATCTTCCGCCTTGAAAGCAATCCAGTTCACAACCACATCAAATGTATGATCGCCCAGCGCGGCAATCACTTCTGCCTTATCATTAATATCAGCCTTAATGGTTTTAACAGATGCCGGAACATTGGCTTTGACCTTACCCCGGTTAAGGTGATACAGATCGATACCCTGTTCAACTGCAAGTCTTGACGAGGCTGCAGAAATATTTCCGGTTCCTCCAATGTACAGTACTTTCATTTTTACAAATATCTGTTTACAGAAGCGTTAATTAAAAACATGAAACTAAGATACAATTTGCATCTTTATAATACTTAATTATGCACTTTGGAGCATCGTTTTAAAAACCGGCAGTACTATAAATTTTGTATGTACGGCTTCCTGAAGAACCTGAGGTTCTTCGATGCCTTCTTCATCCTGTTCCTGGTGGAGAAAGGGGTTTCATTTACCCAGATTGGTATACTTTACGCCATACGAGAGCTTATAACGAATATATTAGAATTACCTTCCGGCATCATTGCAGACTCCTTTGGCCGGAAGTCATCCCTGGCAGCCTCCCTGCTCATTTACATTCTTTCCTTTGCCCTGTTTTTTCTTTTTGACGACTTCTGGGTCTTTATAATCGCCATGTCACTATTTGGCGCCGGAGAAGCCTTTCGCACAGGCACACATAAAGGCATGATTATGGATTACCTGAAATCCAGGGGATGGGATGAATATGCCAGCAATTATTATGGACATACCCGCTCATGGTCACAGAGAGGATCTGCCCTTTCGGCACTTCTCGCGGGAGTCATTGTCTTCTTCGGAGGTTCATACCAGGTGGTCTTTCTCTACTCCATCGTTCCCTACCTGCTTAACCTGTTCCTGATCCTGAGTTACCCTAAGGTATTGGACAGATCTCCCGTAAGTATGAGCACAAAAAAGCTGCCGAAGATGGGCATTGCCATCAGGTCCTTTCTGAAGGTTATCAGGCAAAGACCTGTGCTGAATATCATATACAGCTCGGCGGTACACACAGCCTACCTGCGGTCTATGAAAGACTACATCCAGCTGGTAATGCTGAACCTGGTGGTGGTGATTCCGATACTGGGGCACAGCGATCCGGAAAAAAAGAACGGCTTGATGATCGGGATCCTCTACTTTTTCATCTTCCTGGCCACCTCCCTGGCATCAAGGAAATCGGCAAAAATTGCACAAAAAAGCAGGCGAGACATCGCTTACCTGACGCTGCTGACCGGATTAATTGCTGGAATAATAAGCGGAGTTTCCTATCAATATGGGATCTGGCTTGTTTCATTACTTGCTTTTGCTGCAATTTATGTGGTAGAAAATATAAGGAAGCCCATCCTGACCGGGGCAGTGGCAAAGGAAGTGCCCAAAGAAATTCTCACTTCTGTCATCTCGGCCCAATCCTTGCTGCGGACCCTGCTGACCACCCTGCTTGCGCTGTTTTTTGGGGTAGCTGCTGACCATGCAGGTATCGGTATTTCCTTGTTTGCAGTCTCCCTTCTCCTGGTGCTTTCCTCCCTGATATTTCACAGCCTGCAACTCAGAAGGCCTCATTGAAGCTGATATAGAATCCCTTGCTATCCTTTCCAAATCCAATCTCAGCCCTCACATTCATCCTTGGCTGAACTTCAAAGCGGTAGCCGAATCCTGCATTCGGAATCCAATTCCTGAAACCGGAAAGATCGGCTCCGATGCTCCCTGTTCCCAACCATCCCACCACCCCATGCCGGCTCAGCTCACCATCCCTTTTCAAAAACTGATGACGGTATTCGGCCAGACCAAAAATCATGGAGTGATCCCTGTAATGACCCAGATAATAACCCCTGAGATCGTAGGGACTACCCAGGAAAGACAGGTCCGAATAGGGAACATCCCCCTGGGTGATCCTGCTTTTCGCCTGCAGGGCCAGTGTACTTCCAGGCCTCAAAATCTGCAGGTATTTCCGGATGTCAAGCTGAATAACGGTAAACGAATGATTCCCTCCTAATACGGGGGTATAAGCAATGCCCTGCAAATCGACCAGGGTTCCCGACCAGGCATTTACGGGAATATCCCGGGAATCGTAGCGAAAAATGATGCCCAGACCAGTATTGAAAT
This sequence comes from uncultured Bacteroides sp., assembly GCA_964601975.1. Taxonomy (GTDB): domain Bacteria; phylum Bacteroidota; class Bacteroidia; order Bacteroidales. Next base: position 15,043 of record CAZRPW010000070.1, on the reverse strand, counting down.
TTTTCGGCCCAAATTCAACGAAGGAGGGATCTGCCATCATTTTTGGATTCACATCGCTGGCTGAAGTCCTGTTGTAATCAATACTCAATCCGAGGAAAAAATCATCTTTGAACTGCCAGAGAATCCTGGGATTGACTTTCCACAAAGATCGGGTATAGGCTGTGCTTTCATCCCTTTCAGGATGAGCGCTTGCCAGGTCATAACCCACACCCCAGTAGTGGTCAGGGGTATTCCGGAATCGTAATTCACCGAAAACACGCAATCGGTCCTCAAACCAGAAGGTGGAAATAATGGAATTAAAGAAGTAAGAGCCCCTGGTTGAAATCCCAATATTCAGAGGTGCAGATGAGCGCTGAATAAGCGTGTCTGAAGGATCTGTCTTAAAGGAAATCATCATCGCTCCCATAAGGGTGGGACCCAGCTCTGGTGTATAGGCAGGTGCCGCAAAAGGAAATGCCATAAATTTTCCCTGCTCAATCTTCTCAGTTCTCCTCTGCTTACCCGATGGTTTTTGAACCGTCAAATCACCTTCCTGGCAGATCACACCCAGTGATACTACGGTTAGATAAATGGTGATTATAATTCTTTTCATCACGGCCCGAAAGTAATATAAATTATGACTTGCGCTGATTTTTCTCAACAGGCCACATCAACCCATGAGATTGATTTATTCCACAAACAAAACTTCAGCTATGAAAAACATTTTTTATTTAATGATCTGCATCATGGGCATTACCCTGATCTCGTGCCAGAAAGAGGACCCGGAACCTAAAAAGAAAACCGGAATACTTCATGTCAATATCGGCGTGCTTATCAGTATTACTGATAGGCCCACATTGTACAAGGCGGCCCCGGTACTGGATGAATTCAACGTGAATATTTATCGGGCCGACGGTACGCCGGCATTTACATTTGAGAATGTAACAGACATGCCTGCTGCCATTGAACTTGAAACCGGCGATTATTATGCCGAGGCCTATTCTGACAATAACTTTCCTGCAGAATTTGAGAACCCTTACTATTATGGAATCTCTGAGCCTTTTACAATTAGCAGCAACGTACAGGAGGAAGTACAGGTTAATTGCGAACTGGCTAACACCGTGGTAAGCGTTGTATATTCAGATAACATTGTAACCCATTTCACGCAATATACAACCACGGTTTCTTCAACACTGGGTTCCCTGGTTTTCACAAGCAGCGAAACCAGGCTGGGCTACTTTCAAACTTCAGCCCTTGATATCCTGGCAGAACTCAGCTATGAAAAACCTGACGGAACACTGAGTTCCAAGGTGCTCACAGGCAGCATTCCCGAGCCGCAGGCAAACCGTCACTATGAAATTTTGGTGGATGCATCCATTGATGAAGGAATGGCAGGTTTTCAGATTATTATGGATGAGACAGCTGTGGCTGTGGAGACGATCGACCTTTCGGACAGCGCTCCTTTACCCCAGCCGGGCGCAGTGGCCTATGGAGAACTCCTGATCACCGAAATCATGGCTAATCCCTCGGCCCTGTCCGACACCGAAGGCGAATGGCTTGAGATCTACAACAACTCCGATCATAGCATCAGCCTGCAAAATCTGATACTGGAGAGGGATGATGCCAACATCCATACAATCACCGATGAGTGGGTGCTGGGAGCCGGAGAATACTACGTCTTATCGCGGACCGAAACTGCCACGAATGCCAGCAATGAATATGTTTACGGATCTGATATTACCCTCGCAAATACCGGGGCTTTGCTGTCCCTGTACAATGAAGGCAGTGAAAGTGCTCCCGGTGCCCTGATCTTCGCTTTGGATTACGGCGAGCCAGGCTTCCCGGAAGGCACAGGAGCGTCCATCTGCCTTGACCCCAACCTGAACAATACAACGGATGCCGTCCTGGGCAGCTCGTGGTGTATATCCTCCTCAGTGTATAGCACAGGCGACTTCGGAACCCCTGGCACGCTCAATGATAATTGTCAGTGAGGGTAGCGGGGTTTGGACAAATCATAAGAAGCCGTCTCATGTTGAGGTATGAGACGGCCCCTTCAATATTTTAAAAGGAATCCGACGGGTAGTGGATATTCTCTTCTTTATTTGATATTTTAGAGGCCAGACACTAGCTATCCTATGAAAAAACAGTTCATTCTGCCATTTCTGGCTCTTTCCTGCATGTTTATGCCTCTAAAGTCCCAGAACCCGATTATTACCCACATGTACACCGCCGACCCCTCGGCCCGGGTATTCAATGACACCCTTTACATCTACCCCTCGCATGACCCGGATACAGCCACCTGGTTCAATATGGTCGACTGGCATGTATTCTCGACGGTCGATATGCAAAACTGGACCGACCACGGAGTAGCCCTTTCGGTCGATGATCTTTCCTGGGCCACGCACGAGGCCTGGGCTCCCGATTGCGAATACCGAAATGGAAAGTATTATTTCTACTACCCTGTGGAGTCCGATTACATCGGAGTTGCCGTGGGTGACAAGCCCTATGGGAAGTTCAGCGATCCCCTGGGCAAAGCCCTTATATCCAGGACGACCCCCGGAGTGGTGAATAACCGTGATCTCATCGATCCCAACATTTTCATCGATGATGACCAAACCCCCTACCTGATCTTTGGTCAGAATGACGTAAACATTGTCAAACTGAATGACGATATGATCTCCTTTGACGACAGGGTAAGGGTGATTGAAGGGGTGGATGATTTTTTCGAGGCAGTCTGGATGCACAAATACAATGGGAAGTATTATCTATCCTACTCGGGACGCGGGAAGATCCTTTACTGCATGGGGGATTCACCCTACGGACCTTTCGAATATAAGGGTGAGATCCTGGACGAGGTGAACAGCGGCACCAATCACCATTCCATTGTTTTGTTTAAAGGAGATTGGTACCTCTTCTATCACAACTCGGACCTGTATTTCAAACACCATCCGGAAATTGAAGCGGTACTGAACTGGGACGGACACAATCCCTTCAGAAGGTCTGTCTGTGTAGATCGCCTCTTTTACAATGAGGACGGAAGCATTCAAAAAGTTTTTCCCACGAAGGAAGGTCCGGCCGGCATCCAATTCTCGCCTTCAGATTACGATGATCCGTCCATTTTTGAAAAAGGGCAGACAGCTCCCCATGCCTATCACCTCCCCTACAATACAAAAGACAATTTCCAATCGCTGAATGGCTCCTGGAAATTCTTCTGGGCAGAGCGCCCCGACCTGGCTCCCGAAGGTTTTGAAGACCCCGGGTTTGACACAGGTCAATGGGAAAAAATCCCGGTTCCTTCAAACTGGCAAATGTATGGCTATGGCCATCCAAAATTCAGAAATGTCGCTCTGAGCTTTGAAAGTGATCCGCCCCATATTCCTGATTATTACAACCCTACCGGCTGTTATAAACGAAGCTTCCAGGTTCCGCAGGCGTGGCTTAAAAAAGAAGTACTACTTCGATTCGAAGGAATTAAGTCTGCATCCTATGTTTGGATTAACGGAGAAAAGGTGGGCTACAACCAGGGTGGCTTCGAACCTGCCGAATACAATATCAGTCCCTTTATACGGGAAGGAGAGAATGATATATCGGTCCAGGTAATCCGATTCAGTGATGGCTCCTACCTGGAGAACCAGGACATGTGGCGCCTCTCCGGCATTTACCGGGATGTAAAATTGACAGCCCTCCCAAAAGTGAACATTCAGGATTTCTATTATACAACCGACCTCGATGAAAATTACCGCGATGCCACACTTCATACTAAAATCAGCCTGGCAAACCCGGAGGGAATTTCAGAATCCGGCTACTCAATATCTGTGGATGTTCTTGACAAACGGGGGCTTTCGGTTCTGGATGAAAAGCTGAATAAAGCTATTACCCTTTCGGGGGAAGGCAATCAACATGTGGAATTAGAATGCCTGGTAAAAAATCCATTGCTTTGGTCGGCCGAACACCCTCACCTCCATACCATCCTCTTTGAGCTGAAGGACGAACAGGGTAAGACCCTTGAAGCCTTCTCCGGGAATCTTGGTTTCCGTGAGGTGGAATTGATGGGAGAAGTGATCAGGGTAAATGGCATAGCGGTCAAACTAAACGGCGTCAACAGCCATATGCACCATCCGGTATACGGACAGGCGGTTCCGCTGGAGACGCTTCGCTCAGACCTGCTGCTGATGAAACAGTATAATATCAATTGCGTGCGCACCTGCCATTATCCCCCCACTCCCGAGTATCTGGATATGTGCGATGAGCTGGGTATTTACGTGGTTGATGAAGTGGGCGATGAAGCCCACGCAAATATTCAGCTATCGTACGATTCCACTTATACAGAAATGTATCGCGACCGGACCCGTAAGCTGCTGCACCGCGACAGGAATCATGCATCGGTGCTTATGTGGAGTGCCGGAAACGAATCGGGAAGCGGTCCCAATATCCATGAAGTTATAAAAACGGGACTTGCAATTGATCCGTCCCGCCCTGCCTGGATGTATGGAGGGAATACCTTCTATATTCCCTTCGAACCAGTAACAGGACCTAGGTACTGGACGCCGGTTCAGCTAAAAAACCTGGCAGAACGAAAGCTCCTTGGTCCCGACGACCTGCGCCCCTCCTTTATGGATGAGTACCTGGCTGCCACCGGAAACAGCCTGGGAGGCATGGATGAATACTGGGATCTGATCTGGCGCTATCCCCGCCTGTCGGGCGGGGCCATCTGGGATTGGATCAGTCCCGGGATAGAAACCACCCTGTGGACAACACCCGATATTTCGGGCCAAAAAAACCACGGGGCCATTATGGGACGCCCCGTCTTTGAAAAAGGGCATGATGGAAGAGGCCTTACTTTCAGTGGTCACGACGACTGGGTGGAGTTTTACCGCGACCCCGGACTGGACATTACTGGAGATGAGCTGAGTATCAGCTTCTGGATCAAGCCCGAGCCTATCCCCCAGGCAAATATCATAATCGCCAAAGGCAAATACGGATACGGGATTCAAATGGATACACCGGGCACCCTGGAATTCTACTTGCAACTGCACAATCCGGCAGATGTAGTTTCCCTGCCCTTTATGGAAGGAGAGACTGGAAGAAGGAGTGTCCGGACCGAAATTCCTGAAAACTGGTATGGACAGTGGCACCATGTGGCCGGCATCTATGATGGCACATCGGCCAGGCTCTTTATTGATCAGGAGCTCTGCGCCGAGACCCCATGTACAGGACTGATTAGAGACACCCCCTACCCTCTCTGCATTGGCCGGGAAGCCGAGAGCCAGGACCAGGGTGAATACTCGGGACGGATGTCGTCCATGACCATCGACCATGTAAGAATCTATCCGGCTGCTATTCCTGTCGAGAAGACCCTGGGTGAATTCTCCACGGATAAGGCGGTACTTGCCCTTGATTTCGAAGTCGATAGCAAAGGGGAAACATTTTTCAGTACCGGACTGGGAGGCAGGACCTACGGCATTGTCTGGCCAGACCGTGAAATACAGCCTGAAATCCACCAGGTTAAGAAATCGGGACAGCCCATTGCCAGCGAAATCATTGATCCGGGAAAAGGTCGGGTAAGGATCATCAACAGGCACCATTTTAAAAACCTTGATGAGTTCACCACCCGCTGGGAACTGATGCTGGACGGACATGTGGTGGAAGAGGGTGCACTGGACCTGGCCCTGGAAGCCCAAAGCCAGACAGAGCTAAACATACCCTATACCCTGCCCAAAGACCAGGGCGAAGTAATTCTCACCCTCTCCTATTCACTGAAGAATGAAACCCTCTGGGCTTCGGCCGGACATGAGGTGGCCTTTGAGCAGTTTGTCCTCCGGGAAGCACAAAGCATGACCACTGCAAAAAAGAAAAACAAGGCCCTAAAGGGAAAAATCATCCTTACAGAAAACCGGGAGCAGGTAAAGATATCCGGGACCGATTTCACCTATATAATCAGTAAAGAGGATGGCAGCTTTGAGCAGCTGGAGTTTCAGAAAACATCTCTACTTGAAAAGGGACCACTGTTTAATATCTGGCGTGCTCCCCTGGCCAATGATGTGGATTCCTGGGGCTCGTACACCTATTCCGACCGCTATATGACACCCGGTCTGGGCAGAAGCATTGACAACAAACTTCGCACCCTGGGCATGCGCAATCTGGAGGTTGAAATTGCAAAAATAGAAGCACGCAATACAGGGAGCTCATCTGTGGAGCTAAGGCTTCACAGGTACTGGAACTCCACCACTCTGGAAGGGGCCTTCGAATGTATCGAGAAATATATATTTCTTGCCGACGGAACCATCCACATCGATTTACAGATCATTCCCCACGGCCATATGCCCGACATTTTACCAAGGGCTGGCTGGCAGCTTGAGCTTCCAAAATCTTTCTCCGATCTTGAGTGGTACGGGCGAGGGATCTTCGAAACCTATCCCGACCGGAAGACAGGTGCGAAAGTGGGTATCTACAAATCAAGCGTCGACCAGGAGTATGTTCCCTACATCATGCCCCAGGATTATGGGAATCACAGCGATGTCCGCTGGCTTAAATTGTCCGACGCCCAGGGACATGGATTGCAGTTTTCCTCCACTCAGGGAATGAATTTCAGCTACCAGAAATACAGCACCGACATGCTCTCCCGGGCAGTCTACACCTACCAGCTGAAGGAGGCAGATGTGAATACCCTGAACATAGACTTTGAAGTCTCCGGGGTAGGTGGTACAGCCATCCGCCAACTTGAAAAGTACAGGGTAAAACCTGCTGTTATCCATTTTCAATTCTCCATAAAACCATTCTGACTCCATCATGAATAGAGCAAGTTTCCTGGCCGCGATTGCCCTGTTTTTCCTATCCATACCTGTGTTCTCACAGAACCAGAGAAGCATCCATGAACCCTTGCCTACAAGGCAGGTTCATCTGGATTTCCACACCTCGGAACAAATTCCGGATATCGGGGAGCGTTTTGACAAGCAACAGTTCCAGGAAGCTTTGATACTGGGACATGTGAACCAGATCAACATCTTTGGGAAGGGCCATCATGGCTATAGTTATTTTCCCACAAAGGTGGGAACCCAACACCCCAACCTGGATTTTGACCTGCTGGGGGCCCAGATTGAAGCCTGTCATGAGATCGGGGTGGTTTGCCCCATCTATTTTACAGTGGGATGGAGCGCCCTGGATGCAGAAAAGCATCCCGAATGGATGATCAGGCACAAGGATGGAAACCCGGGCACCATCAACCTTGACCTGAATGCTGCACCCACAGATGTGAGGCCCCACTATTCATGGAAATGTTTGGATCCGACGCCCGGTGGCGCCTATCATGAATACATTAAGGAGTGTGTGACCGAAATCTGCAAACGCTACGATGATCTGGATGGCTTCTGGTTTGATATCTATCACATTCACCCTGCCAGCTATTCGGCCTATTCGCTTAAAAGAATGAAGGCGGAAGGAGTGGATCTGGAAAACAGGCAGGCTGTGGAAAGAAGCTATGCCCTTGCTATGAAAGCACACATGAAGGAGATTCGGGAACTGGTGGCCACCTACCATCCCGAGGCTACGGTCTTTTTTAACTCGGCCACCCACATAGACAATAAGTTCATGTTCAAAGAACGGCTGTTTGACATGAATACCCACGCCGAAATGGAGGACCTGCCCACCTCCTGGGGAGGCTATGATAAACTTCCCCTTGAAGCCAAATATCACCTGGGACAGGGAACCCCGGCTGTAGCCATGAGCGGAAAATTTCACAAGGCCTGGGGTGAATTCGGAGGCTTTAAGCACCCCGATGCCATTAAATATGAAGCTGCAGCTATGATATCTTTTGGAGTCTCTTGCAATTTTGGCGATCAATTGCATCCTTCGGGTGAAATGGATCTGGAGACTTATCGCAATATTGGAGAGGCCTACGAATATGTTGAAAAGATTGAGGATTATGGTCCAGGCGGAGTGCCCGTTTCAAAGCTCGGCTTGTGGCTCACCCTTGAGCATGCGGCCGATTTTGGAGTGGTAAACATGCTGCTTCAATTGCATGAGGACTTCGTCGTAGCCAGTGAAAAGAACCTGGATAAGCTGGAGATCCTGATCATTCCGGGACAGGCCTGCCTGAGTCCGGAACAGGCCGATCTGATTAACTCCTGGGTAAAGGACGGGGGGAAGCTCATCGTCTTCGGCGAGGGTGCCATGAATAAGGAAAAGACAAAATTTTTGCTGGATGTGGGCTGTGAATACCTGGGCAAATCAGCCTATGATTTTGATTTTACAGTCATCAGGAAAGAAGTAGAAAAGGAAATTGTAAGTACGCCCTTCCTGAACTATGAATCGGGTATGCTGGTGAAAGCCACCCGGGGTGAAGCCCTGGCAGTGATCCGAGAGCCATACTTTAATCGCACTTATGAGCACTACTCCAGTCACCGCGAAACCCCCTATAAACTTGAAGACTCTGATTACCCCGCAGTACTTAGAACCGGAAATGTAATCTTCTTTGCCCATCACCTTGACCAGCTCTACTTCGAACACGGGGTCAGGCTCCACCGGCAGCTGGTTGGGAATGCCATTGAACTGCTCAATGATCATGCCCTGCTCAAGGTTCAGAACCTGCCCAGCTGCGGAAGGGTCAGCCTGCTGAAACAGGAGAAAGAGAAGCGCTATATCAGTCATCTGCTTTATGCACCGGCACTCCTGAGAGGCGAGGACATAGAGGTCATCGAGGATTTTCTTCCTGTACCAGGAGTTGAGTTGGAACTTGAGCTACCGGAGGAAATCAAGGAGGTCTACCTGGTGCCGGGGCTTACCCGGCTTGTCTTCCAGCGCGATGGAGAGCTTATAAAAGTGAAAGTCCCCACTTTCACCATGCATACGGCGGTGGTATTCATGTACTAATACCAGGCCCACTAAAAGCTGATTGTTAAAAAACCGTCTTATTCGAGTTGTCAATATTGGGTATCTTTAAGGCATAATGAGCCAGACTAAATTAGAATTGTTGAGTAAGCTGTTTTTCAGCTGGTGCGGTGAGCATGTAAGTTCCATTAATAAACTACCGGCCTCGGGTTCGCCCCGGGAGTATTACCGGATCTCGGGAACCGATTCTGTGGCCATCGGGGCCATAAATATGGACCGCGAGGAGAATGAAGCCTTTGTTCAGTTCAGCAAGCATTTTCATTCGAAAGGTCTGGCAGTACCGGAAATTTACCTGGAAGATCTTGACAACCATGCTTACCTGCAGGAGGACTTTGGCGACCTGGCTCTTTTCGACTACCTATTCCGGGTAAGGGACAATGGAAATTTTCCCGAAGAACTTACCAGGGTTTATAAATCTGTCCTGACCGAACTACAGAAGTTCCAGATCCTGGGATCGGAGGGGCTGAACTACGCCGTGTGCTACCCCAGGGCCAGTTTCGACCGGCAGAGTATGCAATGGGACCTGAGTTACTTCAAGTATTACTTCCTGAAGCTGGCCAACATCCCCTTCAATGAACAACAACTGGAAGATGATTACAATATCCTGATAGAATACCTGCTGGCCCAGGATACAGACTATTTTCTCTACCGGGATTTCCAGTCAAGAAATATAATGCTCAGGGATGGCAAACCCTGTTTCATCGACTACCAGGGTGGCCGCAAAGGAGCACTCCAATATGATGTAGCTTCCCTTCTTTTTGATTCCAAAGCAGATATTCCCCCTGCAGTCCGGGAAGAATTGCTGGAGCACTATATCGAAGGACTGAAACAGTATCCGGGGGTGAACCCTGAAGCCTTCAGGGAGTCCTACTATGCCTATGTGCTGATCCGGATCATGCAGGCCATGGGGGCATTCGGATTCCGTGGGTTTTATGAAAAAAAGACCCACTTCCTCCAGAGTATACCCTATGCCCTGAACGACCTGAGGTGGATCCTTGAGAATGTCAAATTCACCATAGAGATACCCACCCTCTTAAAGGTCTTCGGGAAACTGCTTAAAGCACCAAAACTGAAGCGCTTCCAGGACAAGGAAGGACGCAAATCGACCCTCACCGTATCCATCAACAGCTTTAGCTACAAACATGGGATCCCCGAAGACCCAAGCGGTCACGGAGGAGGTTATGTATTCGACTGCAGGGCCATCACCAATCCCGGCCGGCTGGAAGCCTATAAAAGCCTGACGGGAAAGGATAAAGCGGTGATCGATTTCCTGGACCACCAGGGCGATGCCAATGAATTCCTCAGCGCCGTCACCTCACTGGTCGACATGTCGGTTGATAATTACGAAGAACGACATTTCAATCACCTCATGGTCAGTTTCGGCTGTACCGGCGGACAGCACCGATCGGTTTACTGCGCAGAGAAACTGGCTGAACACCTGAGGGAAAGCCAGAGTGTGCAAATTACAATGTGGCACCGCGAGCAGGATTAAAGGCTCATCCTTTCATTTTCAATAATCCCTTGCATCGTCCTCCACAATGGCAAAGAGGTAACCGTCTATCCACTCCCCCCTGATAGGAAGAATTTTTCTTCTTAAACCCTCACGGGTCATGCCCGCTTTTTCCAGGACTCTGAGCGATCTGTCATTTCCAAGAGCAACTCCTGCCTCAACCTTATGCAAACCAAAATCCTCAAATCCAACAGTTATGAGCTTTTTTGCCACTTCAGTTCCATATCCCCTTCCCCAGAAATCGGGAAATAGTTTATAATAAATCTCCCCCAGCCTGAATTTATCATTGGAAAGAGTATATCCAGAAAGTCCGATGAACTTTTTGCTTTCCCTGATCCTTATGCAGAAGGTATATTTGTTTTGGGGATTCTTTTCCCGTGCCTCAATTTCAGCTTGCATCAATTCCCGGGTCTCTTCTATACTCTCCGGGATGCCCAGGGTATTAAACTCATCTACTTCCGGGATTGAGTGCAAGCGGTGTACATCCTGAAGATCATCCCAGCCAAGTTCTGTCATTATCAAACGTTCACTCAGTATTTCCATGACTTTACTTTTTTACCTGGAAGAGATAGGATCCGCTCCCCACCTCAAATACTGCATGACCATCCTTCATTTCCAGGAACACTACCCCGGGAGCCTGGTCGGCCTTTTTCCCGCTTTCACTGACCTTTGAAAAATCGGATGCCGGTACATGTACGGTGGCTCTGCAGCTTACGGGAACATTCAGCTCCATTGAAAATCCATCTGACCCGTTCTTCCAGGTGATCCCTCCCTCTCCATAGGAAGTGAGGTTCGTATAAGTAACATATTCCAACTCATCCACCGGCTGCGGCTTGAAAATAATATGCCGGTATCCGGGTTCATCAGGATCGGCCTTCATCCCGGCCAGGTTCCTGTAAAACCAGGTCAGACCGCCACCAAACATCGGATGGTTATGTGAGCCACCCTCATCCCATTTTTCACGTGTGGTGGTGGAGCCCAGTTCGATCCAGTGTCCGAAGGAGGGCTCTGTGGTCAGATTCAAAGCCTCGTAGGCCAGCTCATTCAAGCCATTGTCGGCCAGCACCTCAAAGAAAAAGCGGGTTCCAATGATTCCTGTATCGATATGTCCGCCATTTTTAAGTAATCCTTCTTTGAGGGCGCTCACCACCCGCTCATACTGCTGCTCGGGCACACCCATTTTCAGGGCCAGGATGTTACCCCCGGCATCACCATAGGATCCCTTGGCTTCATCATAGAACTTCTTCCGGAAAGCCCCGGCAGTTCTTTCTGCCAGTGAGTTGTACTCCTCCGCCTCTTCTGTCAGGCCTCTTACCTTTGCACTTCGGGCGGTCAGATCGGCACAGTACCAAAGGTAGAAAGTATGCACCATCTCATCGGGAATCATTTCCCCCGGTGGCACCCACTCTCCCAGGTTGAACCATTTCAGAACAGAACCATCCCGGGCAGTTCGTTTAGAATGCATAATCCCATCCTCGCCGGTCCAGGTAAGCATATACCTGAGATAGCCCTTCATTCCTTCATAATTATCTTCCAGCATATCCACAGAACCATACTGGGTATAGAACTCCCAGGGCATTACGCAGATGGCCGCCCCCCAGGCAGGACCTCCTCCGCAACCAGGCTGCCAGGGAGCCCCGTTGGGCACATAGCCGGTTTCAGGATTAGAGGCCCCCATCATATCCCCTATCCATTTCTGGTAGAAGTTTCTTGCATCAAAATTCCGCAGTACCGTCATGCAGGCAATCTGACCATCACCGGTATATCCGGATCGCTCACGGTGGGGACAATCGCTGGCGATGCCTCCATGCATGTTGTCGGTCTGACTCCTTCTCCAGATGGTATTGATCTGGTTAAAAAGGGCATTTGATGTTTCGAAAGTAGCCGAGGGCTCAATATAGGTATTCACCGCCTCGGCAGTCAGGTGCCCGGGCTTCAGATCGCCAGGCCAGTTGGTGATCTCGACCCCGCTGAATACAAACCAGTTGAAGCGTGGGGCATAATTCTCAGGGCCCTCTCCCTTAAAAATATAGGCGTTATCGCCCGAATATTGATTTCCGTTAAAGGCAATCCCGACCCGATGACCCGCCGGACCCTCCACATGATTCAAACGCACCCATCCTGAAATTTCCATTCCAAAATCCACCACAAAATGCCCCTCTCCCTTTTTCTCGATGGATATGGGCTGGAATCGCTCCGTTACCCGGTCGGGATAGGCAGTATGGGCAACCATTTTCCCCTCGGGGGCCTTCCTCGAAACCACAGGCTCCCAGCCTGAATCATCAAAACCGGGCGTACACCACCCCGGCTGCTCCTTCCGGGCATCGTAGACCTCCCCGTAATAAACCATGTTCATCTCGATCGGACTCTCAGCTGCTTTCCAGCTCTCGTCACTAAGGATGACCTCCTTTGTGCCATCTTCATAAGTAATATGAACCTGGCATAAAAACCTTGGAGAGCCATAGGCGGCTGTCCAGAATTTGGCCGGATTGTAAAAACCATTTCCAAGGATCCCTCCTATGGCATTCATGCCCTCCTGCAATTGATCTTTGATATCATAGGCCAGGTACATCACCTTATACTCCCTGAAATGATCGGGCAAACTTATCAGGGCTTCGGCCAGCTGGGGACGTTTCCCGTAGTTGGTCTGATTGGGGACCAGCAGATCCTCTCCCACCTTCTCACCATTCAGATAGAGCTCAAAATAACCCAGTCCGCATACAAAAGCCACTGCTGATTGTACTTTTTTCTCCACTTCAAAATCCTTTCGCAGCAGGGGTGCCGGCGGACCAAAATCCTCAGGCCTTCCATCTGGTCCCCCCGGGGGCTTTGGAATTGCCTCCTCACCCTGCCAGGGTGCACCAATCCAGCTGGCCTTCCAGTCGCCCGGCTCCATCAGGCCCATCCTCCAGAAACCGGGTTCACTCCAGGGCGAAACAACACCATCTTTGTCCCACACCCTGACCTGCCACCAGCATTCCTGCCCCGACTCCAGGGTCTTTCCTTCATAACTCACCCGTGTTGACTGAACCGACATCCGCTTACCGCTATCCCATAAATCGGCTGTTTCCAGGTCCGCCTCCGATCCGGCAACCCTCACCTGCCAGGCTGTTTGTTCCTGTCCGCGTACCCCCTCACCTGCCAGGTTAATCCATGACAACCGGGGCTGCGGCACATCCACCACTGCCGGATTTTCAAGGTATTCACATCTGAGTCGGACTGGGCTCAATCCCCCGGGATTGCTACACCCTAATAGCAGGCTGGCGGCGACCAGCATCCATACTTTTTTCATTAAATTTTTTGTTAAATAATTCATCTGAAGCTTTCAGCCTACAAATTATTAAAATAGTTTATATCTTCCTCCATAAAAAATGAAGCTTGGGAAAGTATATAAGATTCTTTTAGGGCTTGCAGGACTTGCTGCAGTGTTATTTATTGTCGCATACCTTAGCGGAGCGAAGAGCAGTCTCGGTCCCCTGCTGATTTCATTTTTTGTTTTCCTGGCCTTCGGGGTCAGGGGCAATCCCATCTCAAAAGGATTTTCCTACACCATCATGATTTTTGCGGCCGTCACCGTTTCCATGTTTTACCCGGCACCCTTTATTCGTTGGGGAGATTTTGAACTGAAGGCAAGCATCGTACCATTGCTGCAGATCATCATGTTTGGAATGGGGTCCCAAATGAGTTACAAGGATTTTGTTGGGGTCGTAAAAATGCCCAAAGGGGTTTTGATCGGACTGGCCTGCCAGTTCACCATCATGCCCATCGTGGGATTCACAATTGCAAGCACCTTTGGCTTTCCTCCAGAAGTTGCAGCCGGAATTATCCTGGTGGGATCTTCCCCCAGCGGTCTGGCCTCCAATGTGATGTCTTTTATTGCAAAAGCCAACCTTGCCCTCTCGGTTACCCTCACCGCCATCGCAACCATGCTGGCACCACTGATCACCCCCTCGTTGATGAAATTACTTGCAGGCCAGTTTGTACCCATTGATTTCTGGTCCATGATGCTCAGTATCATCAATATGGTAATCCTCCCAATCGTGGGTGGTTTGATGTTCAATGCCATGGCCTATGGAAAGGATAAAACAAAAAGCATAATGATTCAGGCTGTGATCTACTTGCTGATCATCTCGGGCAAAAACATGATCCTCTATTCAACAGCCGATATAAGCGCCGGAGCTGCCTCGTTACAACTAGTAAAGGATCTGCTCTGGTTCTTCGTATTACCCCTAATCGCCGGTGTAGCTTTTAAGAAGCTGTCCGGGGGAAACAGCAATACCCTTAGCAAGGTATTGTCCTTTATATCCATGGCCGGTATTGGAATTATTATCGTAGTAATCACAGCCGCCGGAAGAGACAGCCTGCTGGACATCGGCCTGCTTTTAATTGTCGCCTGTCTTCTGCACAATAGCACCGGCTACCTCCTGGGTTACTGGATATGCCGCCTTGCCAAAATGGATGAGCAATCGTGCCGGACCATCGCCCTTGAGGTGGGGATGCAAAATGGGGGACTGGCCTCGGGTATTGCCCTGCAAATGGGAAAGGTAGCCACCGTTGGCCTGGCACCTGCTGTATTCGGACCCATGATGAATATCACAGGCTCATCACTTGCCTCCTGGTGGCGGAGGAAGTCGGAAAGTCTGGTAAGTCTGTAAAGTCTGTAAAGTC
>CAZRPW010000069.1:0-23299 GCA_964601975.1 uncultured Bacteroides sp. | reverse complement strand
ATGGACAAAACACAGGAATCAGTTCATAGTACTAATGGTAATTAGCAAATGGTAAGTAAGTGAATAAATAAGTCAGTATATTTACCCAATTACCTATTTGCCTATTTACTTAATTACCTATTTGCCTATTTACTTAATTGCCTATTTACCCATTTACCTATTTACTTTTTTATGTTCACAATTGGCATAGCAGGAGGGACCGGTTCCGGTAAGACCACAGTTGTAAGAAAGATCCTTGAGAATATTCCAGCCGACAGGGTGGCATTGGTTCCGCAGGACTCCTATTATAAAGACAACAGCCACCTTCCGCTGGAGGAGCGGCAGAAGATTAATTTTGATCATCCCGATTCACTGGAATTCGATCTGCTTACCAAACACATCAGGATGCTGAAGGCCGGGAAGCCGGTTAATCAGCCCATGTACTCCTACCTTACTTGCACCCGATCGAAGGAAAGTATTCCGGTGGCCCCTAAGGAAGTGATCATCCTTGAGGGAATCCTGATCTATACTCATATGCCCCTGGTAAATGAGATTGATATCAAAGTATTTGTAGATGCCGATTCGGACGACCGGCTTGGAAGGGTGATCCAGCGGGATATGATGGAGCGGGGGAGGGATGTGCGTAAGGTGCTTGATCGCTATCAGGCAACCGTGAAGCCCATGCACCTCCAGTTTATTGAACCTTCGAAGCGTTATGCCGACATCATTGTACCCCAGGGAGGCATGAACGAGGTGGCCATTTCCATTTTATTAAATACAATCGAAAAGAAATTAAGTCTGTAAAGTCTGTAAAGTCTGTAAAGTCTGTAAAGTCTGTAAAGTCCGTAAAGTCTGTAAAGTCCGTAAAGTCTGTAAAGTTCGTAAAGTCTGTAAAGAAGTGAAACTTTCGACTTGATGACTTGACGACTTGATGACTTGATGACTTGACGACTTGACGACTTGATGACTTGATGACTTGATGACTTGATGACTTGATGACTTGATGACTTGACGACTTGATGACTTGATGACTTGACGACTTGATGACTTTCGACTGAAGTGTTTGGTCCGGTATTTGTTTTATACTAGCTAAACCATTAAGTTTAACCCGATGCTTGCAAAAGAACTCATATCTGATATCGTAACGGCTCTGAAAACTTCAGACACCGGAACATCGGCCCTTGCCTGGATGGAGGTATTCCGTGTCAAGCATCTGCCCATTGTGAACCAGCGTGATTTTCTGGGGCTGATCTCCGATGCTGATATTTACGACCTTAACAATGCTGATGAACCCATAGGTAATCACAGCCTTTCGCTGGAGAAGCCTTATGTGAAAGAGGACCAGCATATTTATGAAGTGATTGAGGTTTTGTCCCGACTCGAGCTAACATTGGTGCCTGTGCTGGATTACGACAATCAATATCTGGGGGTGATAACCCAGGAGGAGTTAACCCAGCACTTTGCCCATTTGTCGGCCATGCAGCAGCCGGGAGGGATTATCGAGCTGGAGATGATGGAGCATGACTATTCCCTGAGCGAAATTTCCCAGATTGTGGAGAGCAATAACGCCAGGATTTTGAGCCTCTATGTATCCTCCAACGGTGAGCATTCCAAGCTGCGGGTAACCCTGAAGATTAATCTGACTGATATGACCTCAGTACTGGAGACCTTTAACCGCTACAATTATACGGTAGTTTCGGCCCACATGAACGATGAGGACCTGGACGAGTTTTACCAGGAGCGCTTTGATGTCTTTCTTAAATACCTGAATATATAAAGATGCAAGTCGCTGTTTACGGAAGAAATTTTCCTTCCTACGCCCGGGAGAATATTGCAACCATGTTCAGCAAGTTCCAAAAGCTGAATACGGATGTGTGGATTTTCGAACCCCTGTATGAATATCTGCAGAAGAAGACCGGGCTAAGACCCAGGATTGCTGGCCTTTTCAATGATAAAAATGATCTTCCTTCGGATGTGGATTTCCTCTTTTCTCTTGGAGGGGATGGTACCTTTCTGGAGACTGTAAATTTGGTGAGGGAAAGCGGAATTCCGGTACTTGGGGTAAACATTGGCCGGCTGGGGTTTCTCTCATACATATCCCAGGAGAATATGGAGGAGTCCCTGGAAAGTGTTTTCAATGGAAATTTCGACATCGAAGAGCGCATGCTTCTGAAAGTGGAGACCTCTAACGGTGAGCTGGAGGGGGATGGGATTGCGCTGAACGAGGTGCGCCTGTATAAGAACAGCGGTTCCCTGATTACCATACATGTGCGGGTGAATGATGAATTTTTAAGTGCATATTGGGCCGACGGCGTATTGTTATCAACACCCACCGGATCCACTGCTTACAACCTCAGTGTGGGGGGGCCCATTGTGGTGCCCGAGTCCCGTAACATGATCCTTTCACCCATTGCTCCACACAACCTGACAGTCAGGCCGCTTGTGTTGCCGGATTCCGCCGTACTAAAGCTTTCTGTGGATTCCCGTGACCCCCAATTTCAGATGGCCATGGACTCTCATTCGGTCGATCTGGAGGTGGGTACAACGGTCACCATTCGCAAGGCGAATGAGACATTAAAAATGATCCGTATTGAGAATATTAGCTTTTATTCAACCCTTAGAAATAAGCTGATGTGGGGTGCGGATAAAAGGAATTAGAAATAAAATACTTATTTTTATCTTTGTGAAAATATCTGAGCCATCGTCATGAGAAGAAATTTTTGGATTTTTATTGCTGTTATCCTGACCTTTACGGGCATTGATGCAAATGCACAGCGATGGAAGTTGCGTAGGTACGAGGTGGACTTTGGGATATCGGCGGTTCCCTTTTATGGCGATATTGGAAGGGCCAACAAACCCTTTGCCAATGCATTCAACGGGCTAAGACCCAGTATCGGCGTCACGCCTCGTTACATGATCAGGCAGAACCTTGCTGTGAGCCTTGATCTTTCTTACCTGATGTTTGGTGGGCAGGACGTGGAGGGTGAAACCCATAGTCGGGTATATTCTTTCAATAGCCATGTTTTTCAGCACTATGCCAGGGTCGAGGTTTTCCTTACTGGTCCCGGAAGTGGTTTTGGAGGAGGGATTTATAACCGTCGTGGTATGGTGAATAACTATAGCAAGCTCATTACATATCTCTATGCAGGGGCGGGAGGATTATTTTCCAGTGCAACCGTTATTGATGAGGATGGGAATGAACCGCTGGAAAACGAAGGGTATTTTCCGGGCAAAAGCTACGGTTTCGGATTTCCTGTGGGTGGAGGATTCAAGATGTCCCTGGATCCGCGCTGGAGCCTTGGGCTGGAGATGGGCTACCACTTTACCACCTCCGACTTGCTGGATGGTTATGACTCGGCATGGTCTGATTATAATGACAGTTACTACCTGGTTACCCTTAAAGCGATCTACCGAATACGGAACGACAAGCGGGGACGTCCTATTTTCAATAAGTATTACAGGTAGACCACATACCTTTTTCTGTTTTTTTTGACCAATTGTGACAGCTTGTCTTTCATCTCTTCCCTTCTACTCGTTTATCTTGCAGTTTAATACTATCTTTGCACCGCTTTATCGTATAATAAACCGGTGTGGCGGACCGTTCTCAGAAGGGGATTGATAATGGTTCCTGAAAAGTATTTATGAGAAATAGACTGAAATACCTGATTTTGGGAGCAGGCATGTTGCTGGCCCTTCCACTCTTTGGCCAGCGCAGGGCTGATATTGGTTTTATGACTGCAGTTCCATGGTACCAGGGGGATATCAGCACTACAATTCCCCGTCCAACGGTGATTCCCCCGGCCATTGGTCCCATCTTTCGATATAATTTTAATGCTCGAAATTCATTGAGGGCCCACGGGGTCTTTTATAGCATGGATTATGCAGGTGAAGTTTTTGACGGACAAGCGGCAGATTTTCAGGCAAGTTTTGTAGATTTGGGCCTTGATTTTGAATTCAACTGGTGGCCTTACAAAAGCGCCTGGAGAAGGACGAAATTTTCGCCCTATGTGTCGGCGGGACTGGGATACAGTTTGAATTATGCCGGTGAATCGGTGTCGCATTTATATTTGCCCTTCGGGGGAGGTTTGAAGGCGAATCTTGGGAAAAGGTTGAGTGGAGGAGTAGAAATCTCTATGCGGAAGACCTTTACGGATGAAATTGACGGTGTCGAGAACATTGGACTGGAGGGTGTGAAGCACCCCATTGGGAATAATGACTGGTATATGTTTACCGGGATATTCCTGACATATAAGATATTTGAATTCAGGGATCCCTGTCCTGCCATTATGGAAGCTCCGAGGAGGAGTGTGGCAAGGGGAGGCATAAATCCCAATACCAGTAAGAAGATTGACAGGTAGAATTAGCTTGATGAGTACGAAGGATCAGATAGACAAGAACCAGCTGCCGAAGCACGTCGCCATTATCATGGACGGTAATGGACGATGGGCCAGGGAGAAGGGCGGGGAGCGCCTTTTTGGACACCGGAATGGTGTTGAATCGGTGCGCCAGGTTGTTGAGGCCGCCGGTGAGCTGGGTGTTGAATATTTGACGCTTTATGCTTTTTCTACCGAAAACTGGAATCGTCCCCGGACTGAAATAGACGGTCTGATGACGCTTCTAACCACCAGTATTGCCAAAGAGACGAGGAAATTAGACCAAAATAATGTCCGCCTGCTAGTGATTGGAAACATAGCTGACCTTCCGGGAAGCGTGAAGAAGAATCTCATGAAATCGGTGGACTTCCTCTCCAAAAACACAGGGCTTACACTTGTGCTTGCCCTCAGTTATAGTGGGAGATGGGAGATCACCAATGCGGTTAAGCAGATGTGCCAGGATGCTGTATCCGGAAAGATTGATCCGGACAGGATTGAATCCACCATGGTGGAGACCTACCTGAACACATCTTTTATGCCCGATCCTGAGCTGCTTATTCGTACCAGCGGAGAACGAAGGATCAGTAATTTTTTGCTTTGGCAACTTGCGTATACCGAGCTTTATTTTACTCCGGTATTGTGGCCTGACTATCGCAAGGAGCATTTTTATGAAGCCATTATCGATTATCAGAGACGGGAGCGACGATTCGGTAAGGTTGATGAGAATCCCAGGGCTGTAACACAGAATAATTAAATGCGGGAATGATACAACGGACTTTACTTTTTATTTCGCTCCTGATCGCCTCAGCAGGTTTGACTGCGCAGGAAAAAGCTGATCAGACTCAGGATTCCATCGACTACAGTGACCTTAAGGTGATGGACTATGACAATGTCAGGGAGTATGTAATCGCCAACATTACCGTTAGCGGTATTGAATTTATACAGAAAGAGGTACTGATAAGCTTATCCGGACTGAAAGTCGGGAACACCATTAAGCTGCCAGGAGATGAGGTCACTGATGTTTTGAAGAACTTTTGGAAACAGGGGCTTTTTTCTGATGCCAGGATTTCAGCCACACAAATCCGAAACGACAGTGTATGGATTGATATCTATCTTACAGAACAATCCAGGATGTCTCGCCTCGAAATCGTGGGGATCGGAAAATCCGAGACCCAGGATGTAATGGAAAAGATCAACCTGAGAACTGGTCAGCAGGTGACTGCCGATATCATGGACAACACCAGGCGGATTATCAAGGATCATTTCGTCGAAAAGGGCTTCTTCAATACAGAGGTAAATATCAACCTGCAGGATGATACCGTGAGAGTAAACATGGTACAGATGGAGATTGTTGTCAATAAGATGGGGCGCGTGAAGATCAATGAGATCTATTTCAATGGAGTAACGGCCTTTAAGACATCTTTGCTTCGCAGGAAAATGAAGGACACCAAAAAGGTGAATATCAATATTTTCAAGGCTTCAAAGCTGGTGGCTGAAACCTTCAAGGAGGATAAGAAAAACCTGGTTGACTTCTATAATCAGAACGGATACAGGGACGCCAAGGTGCTCTCAGATTCAATGGCCTGGACTCCTGAGATGGATAACCGGGTGGATCTCTACCTGAATATTGAGGAAGGTGACAAGTACTATTTTGGGGATGTGGATTGGATAGGGAATACCAAGTATCCATCTGAATATCTCAATGCGGTACTTGGGATTGAGAAAGGTGATATCTTCGACCAGAAGGTACTGGATGACCGGCTCTTCATTGATGAGGATGCAGTGAATGGTGTGTACCTTGACAATGGTTACCTCTTCTTCTCCCTGACGCCGGTAGAAGTGAGTGTAGAGAATGATACCATCGATTTTGAAATGCGTATCTACGAGGGCGAAATTGCCACCATTAACAGGGTGATTATTAAGGGAAACAACCGTACCAGCGAACACGTGGTAAGGCGTGAGCTTCGTACCCTGCCCGGTGATAAATTCAGCAAGAGTGAGTTGATTCGTACCGTACGCGAACTGGCTAACCTGGGGCACTTCGACCCCGAGCAAATGGAACCTAATCCCATTCCGAACCAGTCGGACGGAACTGTGGATATTGAATACAACCTGGTTGAACGGGCAACGGATCAGCTGGAAGTATCGGGAGGATATGGTGCAGGCATGCTTGTGGGAACCATCGGGATACGTTTTTCCAACTTTGCCGTACAACGGGTCTTCGATCCCAAGGCATGGAGACCGGTTCCTTCCGGGAATGGTCAGACCCTTTCCATCAGGGCTCAGACCAACGGTAAGTATTACCAGTCTTATAACTTTTCCTTCGTGGAACCCTGGTTTGGCGGAAAGAAACCAAATTCCCTTTCCCTTTCCCTTTATCATTCGAAAATCAACCAGGGTATGGGTGGATACAGTTATTCTTACTGGAATCCTAGTGATTTACCCGATCAATTCATGAAGGTGACCGGGGCCTCGGTCGGACTGGGAAGAAGGTTGAGTTGGCCGGATGACTTCTTTACGCTTTACAATGCCTTTACCTATCAGCGTTATAAGATGAAGGATTATTCAGGTTTCCTTGCCGAAAACGGAACTTTCAACAACTTCAGCTTCACCACTACCATCGGCCGTAACTCGCAAACCCAGATTATCTACCCCAGGGGTGGATCCAATATCAGCCTGAGCCTGCAGATTACACCTCCCTATTCCCTGTTTAATCCCGGGATGAACTATGCAACAGCTGAAGATGAGGATAAGTACAAGTGGGTGGAATACCACCGCTGGATGTTTAAGGCCGACTGGTACTATGCCCTGCTGGGCGACCTGGTGCTGATGACCCGGATGCATTATGGTTACCTGGGGCATTATAATGATGATATCGGACCCTCGCCCTTTGAGAGCTTTGATGTGGGTGGAGACGGACTGTCGGGGTATAACCTCTATGGACGGGAAACCATTGCCCAGAGGGGTTATCCCAATCAGAGTCTGACCCCTACTGTGGATGGCAGGCGCTCGGGTAATGTCTATACCAAGTTTACCATGGAACTCCGCTACCCGATTTCTCTGAATCCTTCGGCTACAATTTTTGTGCTTACCTTCCTGGAGGGTGGGAACGCCTGGTATTCCATTGACGAGTTTAATCCCTTTAATGCAAAGCGGGCTGCAGGGGTGGGTGTAAGAGCCTTCCTGCCTATGTTCGGACTGCTGGGGATCGACTGGGCGTGGGGATTTGATGAATATCCTGGTTCATCAGGTATCAGTGGATCTAACTTCCACTTTACGATTGGACAACAGTTTTAGAAATGCCTGAATCATTTTTGGTACGGTGTTTGAATTGTATAAGGCCATAAACAGAACACATCACTATAGAAAAATCCATACCGTTATGAAAAAGATCATATCCATTGCCCTGGCCCTTTTCCTTTTCGCAGGTATTGCCATGGCCCAGAAGTTTGCCTTTGTCGATAGCGACTATATCCTTAAGAACATCCCTTCCTACAATGCTGCCCAGCAGGAGCTGGACAAGGCCTCGGAGGATTGGGAGGCTGAGATTGCTGTGGAATACGAGACGATCGAGAAAATGTACAAGACCTATCAGAGTGAGCGTGTTCTGCTCACCGAGGAGATGAGAAAGCAGCGTGAAGAAGAAATTGTGAAAAAGGAGCGCGAAGTTAAGGAGCTTCAGACCAAATATTTTGGTCCGGAAGGAAGCCTCTCCACAAAGCGCATGGAGCTCATCAAGCCCATTCAGGATGCCATTTACAAGGCCGTTAAAGAACTCTCGGCTGAAGGCAGTTATGCAGTCATTTTTGATACCGCTTCGGGAGCTGCAATTCTCTACTCAAATCCCCGTTATGATTTGAGCGACGAAGTCCTTAAAAAGTTAGGTTATAAGAATTAATATCTTACATTTGTACGCTCTTTATAGCAATCAATCAGTTATATACACGAATAAAACGATGAATACGATGAAACGATTTACCCTGGCAATTGCCGTTATCTTTATGGCCCTTGCAGTAAACGCACAGAAATTTGGTCATATCACCGCCGAGCTCTTGCTCCAGGATATGCCTGAGTATGACTCAGCGCAGGTTAAACTGCAGGACCTGAACAGGACTTATGAACTTGAGATTGAACGGATTCAGGTGGAAATCAACAAAAAAATTGAAGAGTTTCAAAGGACTGAGACAACCATGAGCCAGCTGATTAAGGAAGCCAAAGCTTCTGAGATACAGGAGATGCAAGCGCGCCTTCAGAACTTTGCCCAGACTGCCCAGCAGGACCTGCAGCAGCAACAGATGATCTTGATTCAGCCTGTGATGGACAAAGCCCGTAAAGCCATTGAAGAGGTGGCCAAAGAAAAAGGACTTCTTTATGTATTCGACATGAGCCAGGGCAACCCGGTATATGCATCGGAAGAGAGTCTTGATATGCTTCCGCTTGTGAAGGCTAAAATGGGCCTTTAGTTAGGTAGTTAAGCAGTTAGGCAGTTAGATAGTTGGATAGTTAAGTAGTTGGAAAGTGCCTGGTGCGTGAAAAAAATTGGATGTGAGGTTCGCAAGGGCCTCACATTTTTTATGTAGTTTTATTTTAAATTCAGAACATGGGAAAGCTTAGTCCGATAGGCTTATTTGATTCAGGGGTTGGGGGTCTGACAGTGGCACATGCATTACATACAATTCTGCCGTCTGAGAAGCTTGTTTACTTTGGTGATACAGCCCATTTGCCTTACGGTGACAAGTCGCGGGAGACCATCCTGAGTTATTCACTGGGGATTGCTGATTTTTTAATGGAACAAAAATGCAAGGTGATTCTGATTGCCTGCAACTCCGCCTCTGCTAATGCATTTGAAGAGGTGAAGGACCATGTGGGATCCAGGGCGGTGGTGATGAATGTGATCGACCCGGTGGTTGAATATGTCTGTTCTGATCACAACATTGCTCCTGAAAATGGCCCGCATAACATTGGGATTATTGGTACCAAAGCCACCATCGATTCGGGAAGCTATGAAAAGAAGATCCTGGAGAAAGTAGCTTCCAAAGGTAAGCCCGGATTAATTAAGGATGCAATCCAGGTGAACTCCCTGGCCACACCCTTGTTTGTACCCATGATTGAGGAAGGGTTTGTCTTTGATGACATTTCCAATGCCATTATTCGTTCCTACCTATCACGTAATGAACTGGAAGGGATCTCGTCCCTGATCCTGGGATGCACCCATTATCCCATCATACGTAACCAGATCAGCCGCTTTTTTAATTTCGAAGTAGATGTGTTGGATACTGCCAAGATCGTTGCCCAGGCAGTGCAAGGCTATCTCCTGGAAAATGATCTGCTAAATCCCGGGAGCAAAGGCGAAAATCTGTTCTATGTATCTGATCACACTCCCTACTTCGAGGTCATTGCCAACATCTTTTTCAATGAAAAGATCCATCTGGAGAAGCGGAATATTTGGCATAAAAATAGTAAATAGCAAATAGCAAATAGTAAATAGCAAATAGCAAATAGTAATTAGTAAATAGCAATTTACCAATTTACCAATTACCAATAACCAATTGCTAATAACCAATCACCAATTACCAATAACCAATTGCTAATAACCAATTACCAATAACCAACTGCTAATAACCAATTACCATTTACCAATAACCATTTGCTATTTACCCATTTACAGCCTGCGAAGCAGGCTACTTACTGCGAGCTTTGCTCGCTATTTATACCAATCGGCATACATCATGTAATCCCTGGCGATGCGCTTGACCATATTTTCGAATTGTTCGGGTTCGATGGCTTTGATGCGTTTTGCCGGGGTGCCCGCATAGAGGCTGTTGGGTTCAAGGATGGCCTTGCCCCGCACCACAGAGCCGGCTGCGACTATGGTGTTCGACTGCACCACTGCATGGTCGAGGATAATGGACCCCATCCCTATTAGCACATTGGATTCAATCTTTGCACCGTGGATGACCACGTTATGACCCACGGTGACGTCGTCGCCTATTTCGGCGATGGATTCTTCAAAGGTGGTGTGAATGGTGCTGTTGTCCTGTATGTTTACCCGATTTCCGAGGCGGATCGAGTTTACATCGCCCCGGAGAACCGCCCCAAACCATATGGAGCAGTCATCGCCCATCACTACATCACCTATGATTGTTGCATTCTCGGCCAGATAGCAGTTCTCCCCGAATACGGGATCAAAGCCTCGAACAGATTTTATAAGTGCCATTTTTTTGTTTTAAAGTTAGCACTTATTGAAAATAGCACAGCTAAATCTAAATGGAATAAAGAGCTTTGTCAGGCATTTGATTTATTCTTAAACATGTATATATTTACATACATTGATAAGAAAGTGGGGATGTTAATTAAAATCTGTGACTTTTTTTAAATATTTGATCAGAAATTTCTTTTGGAGTAGCATGTTAAAAAAAATGGGAAAATAGTTTGTTCTAAAGGAGGCTCGGCATTGAAAATACCTAACTTTGACATGGAATATTACTGATTTTGCAGCGTCAGAGCAAACACATATTACCTGGACCTTATAACAGGCGAATAGCTAAACCACATATCTATTACTACCTAACTGCCTAACTACCTAACTATCTAACTGCCTAACTACCTAACCACCCTCTACCTAACTACCCTCTACCTAACTACCCAACTAAATAATGAATTAACTATTTAACTACCCAACTAATAAACTACTTAACTAAGTAACTAAATAACTAAGATGGCAAAGAATCACAGGGTTATTGAGCTAGAAGAGGTGGTGGTGAAGTTTGCTGGAGATTCCGGGGACGGAATGCAGCTTACCGGCACACAGTTTTCGGATACGTCGGCTTTCATAGGGAATGACCTATCAACATTTCCGGATTATCCTGCAGAGATCAGGGCTCCACAGGGGACTGTTGCGGGGGTTTCGGGTTTCCAGGTACATATCGGGCATAAGGAGGTAAGTACTCCGGGAGACCAGGCAGATGTGCTGGTTGCGATGAATCCGGCAGCCCTTAAAGCCAATATGAAGTGGGTCAAGGACGGAGCCACCATCATTATTGATATTGACAACTTCGATAACAAGCACTACAAAAAGGCCGAGTATGAGGAGGATCCGCTTCATGATGACTCGCTGACGGGATATAACCTGGTGAAGGCTCCCATTACCATGCTTTCCAGGGATGTAGCCATGCAGCATGGGCTTGATAATAAGACTGCCGATAAGACGAAGAACCAGTTTGTTGCAGGTCTGTTATACTGGTTGTTTAACCGGGATCTTAAGATCGGGGAGGATTTTTTGAAGAATAAGTTTAAGAATAAACCTGAACTGGTAAAAGCCAATATTGCAGTGCTTCACGCAGGTTACAATTACGCAGAGACCATCGAGGCTCTGTCAACTACCTTCCATGTGAATCCAATGAAAGGGAAGAAGGGGCTCTTCAGAAACATTACCGGGAATATTGCCACAGCCTGGGGGCTTTTGGCTGCAGCAGAAAAGGCAGGACTGGAGCTCTTCCTGGGATCCTATCCCATTACCCCAGCTACAGAGATTCTCCAGGAAATTACTAAATATAAAAGTCTTGGGGCTGTTGCCTTCCAGGCTGAAGATGAGATTGCAGGGATCTGCTCTGCCATTGGAGCTTCTTTCGCCGGAAAACTTGCAATCACCAGTACATCGGGACCAGGACTGGCACTGAAGGGCGAAGCCATTGGTCTGGCCGTGATTACCGAGCTGCCCATTGTGATTGTGAATGTTCAGCGGGGTGGACCTTCCACCGGGCTTCCTACAAAGACAGAGCAATCCGACCTTCTGCAGGCTCTCTACGGACGAAACGGCGAGTCGCCATGCATCGTTATTGCAGCATCTACGCCGGCAGGTTGTTTTAATTTTGGTTTCATCGCCGCTAAACTGGCACTGGAGCATATGACGCCGGTGATTTTGCTAACAGATTCCTACCTGGCAAATGGTTCGGAGCTCTGGCAGATTCCTGCTATGAAGGACATGGAGAAAATCAATCCACCCAGGGTGAAGGACAATGATAAAGATTATCAACCCTACAAGAGGGATCCTGAAAGGCTGAACCGTTTCTGGGCAATACCAGGTCAGGAAGGATTACGTCACAGGATTGGGGGACTCGAAAAAGCGGATGTGACTGGTGAGGTAAGTCATGATCCGATGAACCACCAGGTGATGGTCGAACTTCGTGAGGCCAAAGTGGCTAAAGTAGCTGAATTCATTCCAAAGCAGGAAATAATGGGAGAGAAGAGTGGAGACCTCCTGGTGGTTGGCTGGGGGGGCACCTATGGAGCCCTGGTCTCGGCGGTGGAAGATATGCAGGAGCAGGGGAAGAGCGTCTCGCTGGCCCAGTTTAACTACATTAACCCACTGCCCTCCAATACGGAGGAGGTTTTGTCGGGGTTTAAGAAAATCTTGATTTGTGAGCTGAACAGGGGACAGTTTGCTACCTATCTGCGATCAAAATTCCCGAAGTATGAATACTTGCAGTTCAATAAGGTGCAGGGATTGCCCCTGTTTATTTCGGAATTGAAGGTGAAGTTTAACGAAGTGCTGGAAACCATATAATAGGAGCTATGGATACAAAATTCGAACCGGTAAGCGTATCAAGTAAAGAGGATTACAAACTTGACGGACCTGTAAAATGGTGTGCTGGATGCGGCGGACACGCTGTGCTTTCCACCGTCAGGAATGTTCTGCCCGAAACCGGGATAAAAAAGGAGAACGTGGTATTTGTGTCTGGAATCGGGTGCTCGTCCCGTTTCCCCTATTACATTAATACCTATGGATTTCACAGTCTTCACGGACGTGCCAATCCTATTGCTTCGGGTATAAAGGCTGCCAATCCTAACCTTAGTGTCTGGATTGTTACCGGCGACGGCGATTCAATGGCCATCGGTGGGAACCATTTTATACACATCATGAGGCGGAATATCAATGTGAACATCCTCCTGTTTAACAATAAGATTTACGGTCTGACCAAGGGGCAGTATTCGCCTACAACTCCTAAAGGGAGTGTGACTAAAACCTCACCCGACGGGACCATCGAAAATGCCTTCAACCCGGGAGAACTTGCGATGGGATCCCAGGGGACTTTCTTTGCGCGGACTGTGGACAGCGATCCAAAGATGATGCGCGAGGTGTTCAGAGCTGCTGCCGAGCACAAGGGTACCAGCGTGGTAGAGATCCTGCTGAATTGCGTAATTTTTGCAAACCAGGTACATGAGGATATTACCGGGAAAGATGTTCGGAAAGATCACCAGATTTTCCTGGAACATGGTAAACCCATGATTTTCGGAGCTGAGCGAAACAAGGGGCTTATGATGCGCTGTAACAGGCTTGAAGCGGTAACCATTGGTGAAGATGGTGTGACCGAGGAGGACCTGATCGTGCACAATGCCCAGGACTATGATGACACCAACCACTATCGTCTTGTGCGTATGGAGCTACCCGAATACCCGGTGGCCATGGGGGTAATCCGGGCGGTGGAATCCTCGGTTTTTGAGTCGGATCTATTCGACCAGGTTCAGCATGCCAAGAAAACCTCACGCATTAAAAATATGGATGACCTGCTGAATAGCGGGAATGTGTTTGAAAGTAAGGGGTAAATGGTAAATGGGTAAATAGTAAATAGGTAAATGGGTAAATGGGTAAATAGCAAATGGGTAAATAGCAAATAGGTAAATGGGTAAATGGGTAAATAGCAAATGGGTAAAAGGGTAAATGGGTAAATGGGTAAATGGGTAAATAGCAAATAGGTAAATAGCAAATAGGTAAATGGGTAAATGGGTAAAAGGGTAAGTAAGAAATTTGCTAACTACCTAACTATTTAACTACCTAACTACCTAACTATTTAACTACCTAACTAATTAACTAACCTAGTGAGCACACTCCCCCGATCAGAACAAGAAATTCAACGCCTCATCGCCGAGCGTAAGGAGCGGCTGAAGGAGCTTACCTGCATTAACGAGACCACCCAGATTATTAAGGAGAACCGGACGGTGGAGGAGATCCTGACACAGGTTGTCAAGATTCTTCCCAAGGCCTGGCAATACCCCGAAATGACTGTTGCCCGAATCTGGTTTGAGGGGAAAGCATATGAGAGCCAGGGCTTTCGGGAAGGAGAGTGGAGGCAGATGCAGAAGTTTGAAACCATCGATATGCGCAAGGGTGCCATCGAGGTTTACTACCTGAAGGAATTTCCGGAGTTGGATGAGGGGCCCTTCCTGACTGAGGAGCGACAGCTGATTGAAAATTTGTCCAGCATCATTGCCAATTATCTGAACAGCCTGGAGGCAAGGAAAATTCTGCATAAAACCGAGGAGAAGGAGACTGTAAGGGAGGAGATTAGCCGCTTTCAGCATCGGGGCGAGGTGAATAGTCGCATGTTGTTGCAGAAGTTTCTGAGCAAGCAAAATGCCAACCGTGATATTTTCCATGACCTGATGCGCTTCAAGGTGAAGGAGATTCTCCTCGTGGCTACGCTTTACGATGCCTTCAGTATTGAAAAGGAGGGGCGTTTCTCCGAGCATATCCTGGGGGAGTATTCGCAGTTGAATCTGACGTCCATGCCGCGGGTGACGGGGGTGTCTAACTATGATGAGGCCATAGAACAGCTTAATTCGCGTCATTTCGACATGGTGATCCTGATGATTGGTGCTGACAAGGTGACGGCCATGCAGATATCTTCAAGGGTGAAGCGCGACTTTCCCTACATCCCCATCTATGTTTTACTTAACAACGACCGGGAGGTGTCGGCATTCAAAGAGACCAATCCCACGCTGAGTAATATTGACAGGCTTTTTGTCTGGAACGGAGATTCGAACATTTTCTTTGCCATGGTAAAGCACCTGGAGGATAAGGTGAATGTAGAGAATGATACGGAGCTGGGACTGGTGAAGGTGATTTTGCTGGTGGAGGACTCGGAAATCTATTACTCCCGCTACCTCCCGCTTCTTTACAGTAATGTTCTGGAGCAGACCAAACGTATAATTGATGATGTGAGCACCGATGAGCTGTTCAAGGTGCTGAGGCTCAGGGCGCGACCGAAGATCTTGTTGGCTACCAGTTATGAAGAAGCGGTGGATATGGTGAAGATGCACCAGGATTCGCTGCTTTGCCTGATTACCGATGTGAAGTTTGAGAAGGAGGGTGTGCTGGACGAAAATGCAGGTTTCAGCCTTGCACAACATGCCAGGGAGCTCATCACGGGCCTTCCAACCGTGATTCAGTCATCCGACATTAAGAATTCCCGGAAGGCCTTTGAATTGAAATCAACCTTTATCAATAAGAACAGTGAGACCCTTCGGCAGGATATCCGCAGCTTCATTATGCACCACCTGGGTTTTGGAAATTTTGTCTATCGTGATTCGGGTGGAAGAAAGATTGGGGAAGCGAAATCACTGAAGGAGTTTGAAACCCAGATATCAAGCATTCCCAATGAGTCGCTGGTATACCATGGGAAACGAAACCATTTTTCGCTTTGGCTCATGGCCCGTGGCGAGATCAAGATTGCCAAGATGATTCACCCGGTGAAGGTGACCGATTTTAAAACTCCGACCGAATTTCGAAGCTACCTGCAGTATGTGATTAAGAAATACCGGAACGAATCGAACACGGGCAAGATTGTAAACTTTGAAGGTTCGGCCCTGCTGGACGAATCCAATATTGTGAGCCTGGGTAGTGGTGCCCTTGGCGGAAAGGGTAGGGGTTGTGCTTTTATCAATACCCTGATTTATAACCTGAATTTCTCTGAGATTATTCCGGAGATGAATATCCGTACTCCAAGAACCTCGATTATCGGGACCGATGAGTTTGATATTTTCATGGAGCGGAACGGGCTGCATGAGGTGATTCAT
The DNA here is from genome assembly GCA_964601975.1 of uncultured Bacteroides sp. Lineage (GTDB taxonomy): Bacteria > Bacteroidota > Bacteroidia > Bacteroidales. The sequence continues at coordinate 7,091 of CAZRPW010000069.1, read as the reverse complement.
ACGGAGACCGGGTATGAGGAGCTGCGTGAACGTTTTCTGGCTGGTGACCTTTCCTATAACCTGGAGAAGCGGCTGAAGGAGCTGTTGAAACTGGTGAATCGTCCACTGGCGGTTCGATCGTCCAGCCTGTTGGAAGACTCTACCATGCAGCCCTTTTCGGGGATATTCGAAACCTACCTGATTCCCAATAACCACCCCGATTTCAAGGTTCGCTTCAAGCATCTTTGTGATGCCGTTAAGCTTGTATATTCCTCTATCTATTCACCCCAGTCGAGACGTTATTTCGAGGCCATCAATTTCAAACTGGAGGAGGAGAAGATGGCAGTGGTCGTCCAGGATGTGGTGGGTACTTATCATAAGGATCATTTTTACCCTCACATGAGTGGTACGGCCCAGTCGCACAACTACTACCCGGTGGCTCACATGGAACCGGAGGATGGTTTTGCCATTGCTGGTTTGGGACTGGGTCACTACGTGGTGAATGGTGAACGCGCCTATCGCTTTTCGCCAAAGTACCCCACCCTGGAGATGAGTTCTTTGCAGAGCCAGCTCCGTGATTCCCAGGTTGAATTTCTGGCCCTGGATATGATGAATTCGGAAGTGGACTTTGTGAAGGATGGTTCTGAGGCCAATCTGAAAAGGTTGCCCATCTCGGAGGCAGAAGAACAGGGTGTGCTGAAGCACCTGGCTTCGGTGTATGATGCAAATAATGAGCGGGTGGAGGCGGGACTATCAACGGCGGGACCAAGAATTTTGAATTTTGCCAATATTCTGAAATATGAGTATGTTCCCCTTGCAAGGGCGCTTATGCTCATCATGGATGTGGGAAAGGAAGCATTGGGATCGCCGGTGGAGCTTGAATACTCTGTGGATCTTGACCGTGCCGAGAACGGGAAGCCTTCATTTTTCATCCTGCAGATTAAGCCCATGCTGGGAACTGGTGGGGAGTATACCTTCGATACGGATGAATTGAAACCCGAAGATATGATTATCTATGCGGAGCGCAGTATGGGTAACGGGAAAGTGGATGATATATGTGATCTGATATACGTTGATCCTGCTTTGTTTGATAAGATGCAAACAAGGGAGATGGCAAGGCAAATCGAGGAGTTGAACCGGAAGATGGTGGCAGAGGACAGAAAATACATCCTGATTGGTCCGGGTCGTTGGGGAACCCGTGATCCTTTCATCGGGATTCCGGTGAACTGGTCGCAGATTTCCAATGCAAAAGTGATTGTGGAGACTTCCCTTGAAAATTTCCCCCTGGATGCTTCCCTGGGCTCGCATTTTTTCCACAATGTAACCTCCATGAACGTGGGCTATTTCAGTATTCAGCATGACTCGCATACTTCCTTTATCCGTTGGGGTGAATTGGAAAATCAGGAGCTGATTGAGGAAAAGGGCTTTGTAAAACACATACGTTTTAAGGAGCCTGTTTGTATAATGATGGACGGGAAGAAAAGAATTTCTATTATCTTAAACCATGCCTGCTTCAAAGGGGTTGACTTACCCAAGCATTGATTTTAGTCCGACTGCATTCAACATGTTGATGCAGAAGCGGATTCGTACGGTTCTTATAATAAGTAGTAACTATGACTTCTTCATGCTGGAGGAGGATGGTCGCATTGATGAGCAGATTTTTAACGAATATGTGTCGCTAAATTTGCGCTATCCGCCAGTATTTATGAAGGCCACTTCTGCCCAGGAGGCCTTTGGGATCATGGAGGATGAGGACATCGACCTGGTGATCGAAATGCTAAACCTGGGGGAGGAGGATGCCTTTTCACTTGCAAAACGCATTCGCAATAAATATGCAGAGGTCCCTATCGTGGTCCTTACCCACTTCAACCGGGAGGTCAGCATCCGGCTGCAGAATGAAGATTTGTCAGCAATTGATTATGTATTCTGCTGGTTGGGAAATGCCGATTTGCTCCTTGCAATTATCAAGCTCATTGAGGACAAGATGAATGCCCCCTACGACATCGATACGGTGGGAGTTCAGTGCATTATCCTTGTGGAGGATTCGATCCGTTACACCTCCACCTATCTTCCGGAACTGTATCGGATTGTCATGCAGCAGTCGAGAAACTTTGTGAAGGAGGCTCTGAACGAGCACCAGCGGATGCTGCGCATGCGTGGCAGACCGAAGATATTGTTGGCCAAGACCTTTGATGAGGCCATGGGCTTGTATAAGAGTTATAAAGACAACCTCCTGGGTGTGATTTCTGATGTGAGTTTTAAAAAGGATGATGGTCGTGATAAGGAGAGCAAGCTGGGGATTAACCTGGTGGAAGCCATGCGCAATGACGATCCCAACCTGCCTGCCCTTATGCAGTCTTCGGATCTTTCCAACGCTATACTGGCAGAGAAAATGGGGGTGGGTTTTCTACACAAGTATTCTAAATCGCTTTCCCTTGAACTGCGAAATTTCATTATCCAGAATTTTGCATTCGGGGAGTTTATTTTCAGGGATCCGAATACCCTGGAGGAAGTTGGCAGGGCGGCTGATCTGATTGCCCTGCAAAAGAAGATCAGGGAAGTTTCCGACGAGGTGCTTGCATTTCATTCAGGGCGAAACGATTTTTCAAAATGGCTGAATGCCAGGGCAATATTTCCTGTTGCACAGCTATTTAAATATGTGAGGAACGATGATTTCAAGGATCTCACTCAGATCCGGGAATACCTCTATGAAGCGATCTCCAGCTACCGTATCAGTAAGAGCCGGGGGATCATCGCTAAATTTGACAAGAACAGCCACGACAGTTACCGGACCTTTTCCCGCATCGGGGATGAGTCCATTGGGGGGAAGGCCCGGGGACTTGCTTTTATCAATTCGGTTATAGACAAGTACAACCTTTACACCAAATTTGAGAATGTGTTGATCAGAGTTCCCAAAACGGTGGTGCTGAGTACCGATGTATTTGATGAGTTCATGGAAAAGAATGACCTCTACCGGATTGGTATCTCGGACCTGCAGGATGAGGAAATCCTGGAACACTTTGTATCATCTAAATTGCCGGGCTGGTTGCATCAGGACCTATATACGGTGATTTCGGTGACTGAATCTCCCATTGCCATACGCTCGTCTAGTAAGTTGGAAGATTCACATTATCAGCCTTTTGCAGGAGTGTATTCGACTTATATGATCCCGGTAAACAAAGAAGATGCGGCCCAGACCATGGAATTGCTCACCAATGCCATTAAGTCGGTTTATGCCTCGGTTTATTTCAAGGAGAGCAAGGCTTATATTGAGGCCACTTCTAACGTGATTGATGAGGAAAAGATGGGAATCGTGATCCAGGAAGTTTGTGGTACCCGTCACGGGAATTATTACTACCCCACTGTTTCGGGCGTTGCACGCTCCATTAATTTCTACCCCATCGCACCGGAGAAACCAGAAGATGGTATTGCCAAGGTGGCCTTCGGTCTGGGGAAATACATTGTGGATGGTGGTACCAGCCTGCGCTTCTCCCCGGCCTTTCCAAAGAAGATTCTGCAGCTTTCGTCCAGCAAGATGATGCTCAGGGATACCCAGAAACATTTTTATGCCCTGGACCTGAACCAGGGAAAGTACCATACATCTACCGATGATGCAGTGAACCTGGCACAGCTTAGACTTACTGCAGCTGATGGAGATCCTACTCTCAAGCATGTGGCATCGGTTTACGACTACCAGTCGGATGTGGTTCGGGATGGTATTCATTATGAGGGGAAGCGGTTTATCTCTTTTGCGGGAATTTTGCAGCATGAGACCTTACCTCTTGCCGCCATTTTGAAGGAGCTTTTAAAGATTGGGGAGGAGGAGATCAATCTGCCCATAGAAATTGAATTTGCAGTGGATATGGATGTACCTCCCGGGTATCCTTATCTCTTTAATTTCCTTCAGATCAGACCCATTGTGGAGAGCGACCAGTCGAGTCATGTGGAGATGGATGAAGTGAAACAGGAGGATTGCATCCTGTATTCTCAATCGGCCCTGGGTAACGGAGAATTTACCGGGATCAAAGACATAATCTATGTGAAGCCGGGCAATTTTGATGCCGCTCGCAGTCGGGACATTGCCCATCAAATGGAGGAAATAAACCGGAAGTTTGTGGCGCTGAGGCCCAGTCATATGATTTCTGAAGGGGAGTTTGATCAGGAAGAAGCTGGAAAGAAGGTTAGTAAGGTTAGTGGGGTTAGTAAGGTTAGTGGGGTTAGTAATGGGCCTGGCAGGGGATATGTGCTGGTGGGGCCGGGGCGCTGGGGCTCTTCGGATCCCTGGTTGGGGATCCCGGTTAACTGGACCCAGATTTCGGAGGCACGACTCATCGTGGAGTCCGGACTGGAGAATTATCGCATTGATCCCAGCCAGGGAACCCATTTCTTCCAGAACCTTACTTCATTCCGGGTGGGCTATATGACCATCAATCCTTTTATAGGGGATGGATTCTATGATCCGGCCTTCCTGGATTCCTTACCCGCAATTTACGAAGATGAGTTTGTCAGGCATGTGCGATTCCCCAAAGAACTGGTGGTTCGAATCGATGGTAAAACCAATCGGGGGGCGGTAATAAAACCAAAAGCTGACGAAAAATAAGACTTCTATATATTTCATTCAACAAAATGGCCGCCAGTCTGTTATTCTATCTGAAACTAATCAGTTAAGTATTTAAGACACAGTTGCCATGAATAAAAGAGAATTTTTAAAAACTTCAGCCATCCTTGGTGCAGGCGCACTGGTGGCCCCCACAATTGCTTCTTCTTGTATGAACAGTGCCACAGCACAGGGTGCTACCGCATCCCTGGTTGCTATCGGTGGAGACGGGAAATTCCTTCAGCCCGAGCTCGGCTACGCTTTTGATGCCCTGGAACCTCACATTGATGCCATGACCATGGAGCTTCACTACGGGAAGCATCACGCTGGTTATACTAAAAAGTTTAATGCTGCCCTGGAACACGAGGATCTGCATTCCACGGATATTTACCGGATTTTTGAGAATATTTCCAGCTACGGAGCCGGTGTGAGAAATAACGGGGGAGGTTACTTCAATCACAACCTCTACTGGAAATTCATGTCGCCCGAAGGTGGCGGAACTCCGGCCAAAGGTGGGAAACTGGCAAATGCAATTGATGACACTTTTGGGTCCTTTGAAAAGTTTAAGGAACTGTTTTCGGCAACTGCAGCCTCTCAGTTTGGCTCGGGCTGGGGATGGCTGCTACTGGATAAGGAAGGCAAATTGCAGGTTACCTCTACGCCAAACCAGGACAATCCGCTCATGGATGTGGCCGAAGTAAAAGGTACACCACTGCTCAATGTCGATGTTTGGGAGCACGCCTATTATCTTAATTACCAGAACATGCGTAAGAGCTACCTGGACGCCTACTGGAATGTGGTGAACTGGAGCTTTATAGAATCACTTTACGAAGAGGCACAGAGCTAGGATGAAATAAAAATAATTGCTTATCGCAATTATCGTGCAAATTTGGTTTTCGAGATAATTCATTCCTTATCTTTTGATGAATCCCGTTGATACTTGGTTTAACAGGGTTCATTTGGGGGATGTCCAGCAAGTTTAAACTCATGCATTGAAAATGATGCGAATCCATTTTTCATGATATATATTGAAAGATTCATAGTAATATTTGCGTGCTTTATTAAATAGGGAAGCGTATGGCGAAATAGGTAAAGGTTGATTATTATCTTAAGCGAGATTTAAACCTTAGCCTAAAACCCATTCCCATGAAAAAGGGCATTCTTCTGCTTGTAGGATTCTTAAGTTTATTATCCGGATATGGGCAGAGTCATTTCTCTGCAAATTGGTCAGCCGAAGGCCTGGATTTGATGACTTTCACTATTACCCAGGCCACCATCAATGGTGTTGATATGGATGCCGGAGATGAGATTGCTGTTTTTGATGGCTCCGAATGTGTGGGTGTATCGCTGCTGAGTGGTGTTATAAGCGGGGGGACAAGTTTGCAGATACTTGCCTCCAGGGATGACGATGGGACTCCGGAGACAGATGGTTTCACTGTTGGTAATCCTTATTCATTCAGGGTATGGGATCAAAGTGAATCCCAAGAGGTATCCGGTGTTTCTCAGACACTTAATTCGGGTTCTTCCACTTTTCAGTTGAGTGGAACAGCATCGCTTACGCTTTCAGCAAGCTATGTGGTTCCTAATACAGCCCCTGTATTATCGGGTCTGTTGGATCAATCAGTGCAGGCCTGCGCTGTTTTTGCTACAATAAATCTTGCTGATTTTGTGGATGATGCTGAAACCGACGATGCGGATATCTTATGGTCATTTAGTGGGAATTCAGAATTGGGGGTAACCATTAATAGTGGAATAGCAACAATTTCTTCACCCTATTCCGGCTGGAACGGAACTGAAATAATCACTTTTACAGCGACAGATGATGATCCTACCAATCCTCTTTCGGATTCTGATGATGCCAGTTTTACAATTGCTCAGCTGGATGCACCTGGAGTGGGAACCCCTATTCAGCCCGATTGTGATGTGGCTACGGGTAGTGTGGAATTGACGGGTTTGCCTTCGGGTGACTGGACCATAACCCGGAGTCCGGATGCCATCATTACTAACGGAAGCGTTACCACAACGACAATTAACGATCTTGCTGAAGGGACATACAGCTATACCGTCACCAATGCCGCTGGTTGTACTTCAGTTGCCAGTGCGGAAGTGGTAATCAATGCCCAGCCTGCGACGCCCTTAGCCCCTGTAGCGGGAACTCCCACTCAGCCCGATTGCAGCACTGCCACGGGGAGTGTGGAGTTGACCGGATTGCCGGCGGGCGACTGGACCCTGACCCGGAGTCCGGATGCCATCATTACTACCGGAAGCGTTACCACAACGACAATTAACGATCTTGCTGAAGGGACATACAGCTATACCGTCACCAATGCCGCTGGTTGTACTTCAGTTGCCAGTGCGGAAGTGGTAATCAATGCCCAGCCTGCGACGCCCTTAGCCCCTGTAGCGGGAACTCCCACTCAGCCCGATTGCAGCACTGCCACGGGGAGTGTGGAGTTGACCGGATTGCCGGCGGGCGACTGGACCCTGACCCGGAGTCCGGATGCCATCATTACTA
>CAZRPW010000068.1:0-23330 GCA_964601975.1 uncultured Bacteroides sp. | reverse complement strand
TTCAGATGATTTATAAATTCAGGTGAATTATCAGATCCTGTTGGCCTGTATTCTGACTTCAGAAGTCCATAGTCAGTACCCGGCCCCGATCCGATTTCCAGGATCTCTGAGCCGGGAGGAAGGAATTGCCGGAGTTTCTCAATGGCCTCCCGGCCATCATACCCCCGGGCCATTTTGATATATTCCTGAACCGATTCCTTTGTATGGTAATAAGACCCCATTTTTATTCCTGTTTTCCCCCAAATTCCATCAGAAATGCTTTTACAAAGGGATCCAGGTTCCCATCCAGGACAGATTGCACATTGCCGGTTTCCAGGTTGGTGCGCAGGTCTTTCACCAGTTTGTAGGGATGAAGTACGTAGTTGCGGATTTGCGATCCCCATTCGATCTTCATCTTGTTTCCTTCAATCTCGGCCTGCTTCTCTCTCTTTTTCTGCAACTCTATTTCGTAAAGATGAGACTTCAGAATCCGCATGGCGTTCTCCCTGTTTTTTAACTGGGAGCGCGTTTCGGTATTGTCCACCGTAATTCCTGTGGGAAGGTGCCTGACCCTGACCCCGGTTTCAACCTTGTTCACATTTTGCCCACCGGCACCTCCCGAACGGAAGGTATCCCATTCAATATCAGCCGGATTAACCACAATTTCTATAGATTCGTCGATCACAGGGGTAATAAAAACCGAAGCAAAGGATGTATGGCGCCGGTTGGCCGAGTCATAGGGCGAAAGCCTTACAAGGCGGTGAACCCCTGACTCACTTTTCAGGAAACCATAGGCAAAGTCGCCGGTGAATTCCAGGGTAACAGATTTGATTCCGGCCTCTTCGCCCTGAACCATGTGCAGTTCCCTGATCTTGTAATTGTGCTTCTCCCCGTAGCGGAGGTACATGCGCATGAGCATCTCGGCCCAGTCCTGGCTCTCGGTACCGCCTGCTCCCGAATTGATCTTCAGAATTGCCCCCAGGCTGTCCTCTTCATTCTGAAGCATATTCTTGGATTCCAGTGCTTCTGTGAGCTCGAGTGCAATATGGTACTGATCTTCCACTTCTTTTTCGGACGATTCGCCCGCTTCGAGAAATTCTGACAATACATTAAGGTCCTCCACAGCAGTCTCCACGGCCATATATCCCTCTACCCAGCTTTTAAGCCGGGCTACTTTTTTCAATTGTTCTTCGGCGGCTTTCGGGTCGTTCCAGAATTCCGGATCTTGCGTGATTAGCTGCTCTTCTTCTATCTGAATGGTCTTGCCATCCACGTCAAAGATGCCTCCTTAACGCAGCCTGGCGATCACAAAGGTTCTTAATCTGGTCTGATGTAATCATATCTATGAATTTGACGCAAAGATATAAAAGAATTTGCTCTGCCTGCCTATTCTGTTCCCAGCTGGTCCAGGGCTCTGTAAATAAGAGCCGGCTCAAAACCCCGGCCCGCTGCAAATTTGAAAAGCTTTCCCCTGCGGGTGAAGTCATTTTCTTCCTTGAGGGATGCGGACTTTTGACGGACTAATTTCAGACAGCTAAGGTACCAGTCCTCCTCCCCGATTTGGGATAAGGCATTCTCAATTTCCTCTTCACCGATTCTTTTCTGTCTGAGCATGTGGGTGATCTTGATCTTTCCCCAGCTGTTGAACCTGTGTTTGTCTTTGGCATAAAAGCCGGCAAAACGTTCATCATCCAGGAATTTTTCAGTTGTAAGTTTCTGGATAATCTTTTCTGAGTCTTCATCACTCACGTTCCAGTTCTGCAGTTTTTCCCTGATGTTGCTGGAGCATTGCTCCTGGCGGCTGCAGAGCCCGGCTGCTCTCTGGAGGGCTCTTTCATAGCTTGTGTGTTTAGAACCTGGCTTCAATGAACCGCTGTTTCTCATGAATATCTTTATGTATAAATGTTTGGGTAAAACCTGAATCAGACATCAGTCGGGCCACATCGGCGCCGAAGTTTTCGTTGATTTCGAGCCATACTGTTCCGTTGGAAGAGAGTGAGGCCCCTGAGAGCCTGGCGAGGGCTCTGTAAAATATCAATGGATCAGAGTCTTCCACGAAAAGAGCTGCATGGGGCTCAAAGTCAAGTACATTGCGGTCCATCATGCTCTTCTCCCGGTTCAAAACATAGGGGGGATTACTTACAATAAGATCAAATTTTGAATGACCGTTGAGGGGATTATCCCCCAGGATATCTCCCTGGATCCACTGCACTTCAAGATGATTGTGTTTCCCATTCAGACGGGCTAGATTCAGGGCTTCAGGGCTTAATTCCAGACCTGTTACCTGGGCATTGGGATATTGTTTTTTCAGAGCAAGGGCAATGCAGCCCGACCCGGTCCCCATGTCAATAATCCGCCCTGGTGTTCCTGGCTGATTCCCGGCGATTTTATAAATCATCTCCTCAGTCTCTGGTCTGGGCACCAGGACATTTTCATCAATGCGAATGTTCAGTTCATAAAAACTTGTTTCTCCAAGAATGTATTGAATGGGTTTGTGTGTATGAATATCGCTTACAATTTCATTAATTTGCGTCACGGTAGCGTTGCCGGGCTGGTGATCGGGGTTCAGGAAAGATTGTGAGGAGGGAAAACCGCAGTGTTCCATAATCAATTTGATTATAGCGTTTGTTTCACCCTGAGAGTAGATTTTTGATATCTCCTTTTGAAGATAGAGGCGAATTTCTCTGAGTGTGGCATGATTTTGGATCATAATCAAAAATAGTAATAAAGGAAGAGTCTGTTGACGGATAAGGATAAAATATATATGCGCCGCTGTTTTGAGCTGGCAAGGAAAGGTTTGGGTCTTACACGGACCAATCCCCTGGTTGGCAGCGTGATTGTTCATGAGGGGCGAATCATAGGCGAAGGCTACCACCACGAATTTGGGGGCCCACATGCCGAGGTAAATGCAATCCGATCTGTAAAGGACCCTTCGCTGCTTCCGCATTCAACCCTTTATTGTAGTCTTGAACCTTGTGCTCATCATGGGAAAACACCCCCCTGTTCAATGCTGATTCAGCAAAAGGGAATCAAAAGGGTGGTTATTTCCAATACAGATCCCTTTCCCAGTGTAAACGGTAAGGGAGTGAGGCAGATGGAAGAGGGGGGGATCCGTGTTGAGACCGGTTGCCTTGAAGCAGAGGGATACCAGTTGAACCGGCGCTTTTTTCATTTTCACCAGATGAAACGGCCCTATGTGATTCTGAAGTGGGCGCAAACCCAGGATGGTTTCATGGATGTGGTTCGGGAACCTGGTGATCCTGTCGGGACGAATTGGATCACAGGTGAGGTTAGCCGGACCCTGGTGCACAAGTGGAGATCAGAAGAGGCGGCTATTATGGTTGGGACAAATACGGTCATTACAGATAATCCCAGGCTAAACGTGCGCAGGTGGTCAGGCAATCAGCCTGTGAGAATCACGCTTGACCGAAATGGAAGGTTATCGCCTGATGCAAATATCCTGGATGGGAGTCAGGATACTCTCGTATTTACCGGGGTCCCTGGTAAGTACTCCGGGAGAACCCGCAGTCTCTATCTCGATCCTTCCTATGATATAGATGATCTGATGATGGAGCTGTATGATCAGCACATCCTCTCGGTTTTCGTGGAAGGTGGGGCTCAGCTGCATAGCTCCTTTTTGGAGTCGGGACTTTGGGATGAGGCCAGGATATTAACCGGGAAGATGTCCTTCAGCCAGGGAGTCAGTGCTCCTGTCATGAAGGGAAAGCCAGTTGAACAATTGATATTTAAGGAGACAATGTTGGAAGTTTTCACGAATCATTCCGTTCCTGTTCATTGAGCGGGAATCATCGTTCATGCTATGAATACACATATTTGTCTAAAATTTAATACATTAGGAAACAATAAGCGGGGTGGAACGTAATACTTAGAAATGAAAGAATAATGAAAAGGTTGATCTATATATTCATACTGCTTCCGCTGCTTGGCACGGGCCTGGTTAGTGGCCAGTCTGCAAAGCAGTATGTGAAAGCGGGAGAGGAGTTTGCCAGGAAGATGAACTTTGATGATGCCATAGATCAGTTTACTACCGCAATTGAACTGGACCCGGATAACGCCAAGGCATACATCCTGCGCGCCATGGCTTATTCAAAACTTAAAGACCACGAAAATGCATCTGCAGATTTTGACAGGGCCATCGTTTTTGAAGAAAAGGATGCAGAACTCCAATACCTTTCAGGTGCTGCCTATTATCAACTGTCTAAATATGACCTTGCCCTGGACAGGTTGAACAAGGCGATAGATATGAAGAATAATTTTCTCGAAGCATACCAGATAAGGTCTGCGGTACTGATGGAACTTAACCGCTATCAGGAAGCGCTTGAAGATTGCCGCAAGTGTTTGAAGATCAAAGAGGATGAAAAGGGATTTTACATGCTCGCGCGGGTATATGAGAAACTGGATATGGTTCCGGAGGCGGAAGAAGCCTACAGGAAATCCATCCTGGAAAACCGTCGGGTTGCGGGGACTCACTATGCACTTGCAAATCTGCTTTACAAGAAGGAAAATTATGCGGAAGCTTATACATCGGTGAGCCAGGCCCTGCAGTTGGATCAGGGTAATTTTGAAGGATTGTTGCTTCAAAGTAAGATTCTGGCAGCACAATTGAATTATCCCAAGGCCATTGAAGTGCTTTCCATTGCATCCATCGAGTATCCTGATGAACCTGATATTTTTCTGCTCAGGGGGGATTATTATACCGCCCTTAACCAGAGTGCCAATGCTCTGGTTGATTATTCCAGGGTTATTGAGTTGAATCCGAAACTGGCTGAGGTCTATTATAAAAGGGCAGGAGCCTATGAAGCCATTCGTGATTATGAGAAGGCACTGAATGATTATGAGCTACTCCTGGCCATGTCCAAATATGATGGAACCGCACAACGATTGCACGAGCAGGCTACCCAGCGGATGTTCGAACTGAACAGGGAGGATGATAAACCGGTTGTTTGGCTTACAGAACCCATTTCCAGTGATGATAATAGTGTGGATGTTCCGCGTGGCACACAGGTTATCGCAGTGACAGGGATCATTACCGATGAAAGTGAAATCAAATCTCTCCAGGTGAATAATTTCTCGGTCCCCGTGGAACGCTCTGAAGATGGTTACGAGTTCCTGGCCAGTGTAAATGTGAGGGAGTCGGACCAGATAACCGTGCAGGTAAGCGATATTTATGGTAATTCAGAAACATCCATATTTACGGTCCGCCGGACCGAGGTTGAGGCACCACTTGTACAAATTATTGCACCCTATGCTTCTGAGAATAACATCCTGTACCTTGACAATGATGAACCCGTAATATACCTGGAGGGGCGTGTGGAAGATGATAGTAAGATTAGCAATATTTTCATCGATAGTGTTACTGCAAGTTACATTCCCAGTGATATTAATCCTGCTTTTTCAGCGATGGTCAGAATAGAAAATAAGACTTCTCTGAATGTGCAGGTTACGGATGAATTCGGAAATAAGTCTGAAACCCTGTTTACACTCAACAGGGATGCGCAGGCTTTTGGGGACAATCCCATGGGAAAAACCTGGGCGATATTTATTGAGAACTCTAATTATGAGTCATTTACCAGCCTGGGCGGACCTTCCAAAGACGTTACCTTAATGAGATCAGCGCTGGCCAGGTACCAGATTCACAATGTTATACACAAGAAAAACATGAGCAAGCAGGATATGGAGCGTTTCTTTGCCATCGAGCTGCGGGATCTGATCAGGAGTAACCGGGTAAATTCTATCCTGGTATGGTATGCCGGTCACGGTAAATACATCAACGAAACAAGTTACTGGATTCCAACGGACGGCCGCAGGGATGATGAGTTTACCTATTTTAATGTGAATGCACTCAAAGCCTCCATGCAATCATATCCCCAGACTGTGAATCATACCCTGGTTATTACCGATGCCTGTGAGTCGGGCGAAAGCTTTTACCAGGCTATGCGCTCGGGCATTGAAGTGAGGGACTGTAATGATTGGGAGGCCACAAGTTTTAAATCTTCCCAGGTTTTCTCTTCTGCAGGATACGAACTGGCAGCAGATGACAGCCAGTTTACCCGAACATTTGCCAACGTTCTGTCAAATAGTCCCGATGCCTGTGTTCCGATTGAGAGTATAGTGCTGAAGGTAACTTCCGCAGTTGTAAACAACAATCAACAGAAGCCTTTATTTGGGAAAATAAATGGACTCGAAGACGAGGACGGAACCTTCTTCTTCATCCCGAATTCTTATTGAGCAGCGCTTTTTAAAGCAATTTGAGGTTCTAAAAAAGGGCGTCAAGTTTATTGACGATGGTGCTTTTTGGAACAGCGCCTACCTGCTTGTCAGCCACTTCACCATTCTTGAAAAAGAGGATGGTGGGGATATTCCTGATTCCGTATTTGGCTGTTATTCCGGGGTTGCTGTCGACGTCAACTTTGGCTACTACAGCTTTCCCATCATATTCAACACCTACTTCTTCAACGATCGGACCTACCATGCGACAGGGGCCACACCATTCAGCCCAGAAATCTACGATTACCGGTTTATCTGATTTTAATACAAGTTCTTCGAAATTGCTATCGGTTGCTTCTAGTGCCATTGTTGTATCTTTTAAATTTGGTCAAAATTATAAAAAAATTTCTTATGCTAAACGGAAATCAAAATCTCTCCCTTCCTTCAGGTAATTCATGAATTCGTCATCTAAAAGAACCTGGTTCTTCCTCGAGAACAATTTGAGCTTCATCTGGGTTTCGGGGTCGTGGATATGGAATTTAAGAACTTTGCCTTTATCCTGTACTGTAAAGCGTTCAAGTTCATCCATTAATTCCGGATTTATCTTGTTTATATCCATGATCAGGTCCACCGATTTAACCAGTTTATCCCGCACATCGGCCAACATATAGATCATCTTTATTCTCAGGGAGTAGATTTTCTTCAGGGGTTCCTCCCTGGGGCTCCATTCATTTACAGTGGCCCGGATCATCAGTGCCACATCCGGACCGAAATAATGTTTAAAGTTCACATAATCGTCATTCTTAAGGCGAATGTTATAGGTGTCGGTATAGTCTTCCATCTGGGCCAGGAGGTAGGGCTTATTCTTCCATTGGTCGACTCCGTCTCTCACAGATTTCACCATTCCGCAGAATACCACATCTCTTCCGCTATAGGGGGAGAGGTCGTGGAGCTGGTGAAGTGTATTGGGACAGAAGGAATCGATTTCCACCCTGAAACGGTCCAGGGGGTGAGAGGTGAGGTAGATACCTATAAGTTCTTTTTCGCGTTTGCATTTTGTCGAGTCATCCCACTCAACCAGGTTTGCGGGTTCAGGTTTACTGATGGTAATGCCTCCGCTTTCTCCAAACAAGTTCTGCTGGGGCGTATCCCGTTCATACTGGATCTTATTTCCGTACTTGATTAATTGTTCAATGAAGGGGGTTTCTTCTTCCTCTACGGTATCAATGTACTGACTCCTGGCAATGTTCTCAAAACAATCAAAGGCTCCGGAGATGACCAGCCCTTCCAGGTTTTTGCGATTTACCTGTTGCAGGTTATTTCGCTCTACAAAATCATAGATGTCTCTGAAGGGCCCGTTTTTGCTGCGTTCTTCTATGATGCTCTGGACCGCATTCCCCCCGACCCCCTTAATGGCGCCTAATCCAAAGCGAATGTCACCTTTATCGTTCACTGTGAAGCGCACATTGCTCTCGTTTACATCGGGTCCTAGGACTTGTATCCCCATCCGCCTGCACTCGTCCATGAATATGCCAATCTTCTTAATATCTGTAAAGTTTCGGCTTAGGACGGCTGCCATAAATTCGCCAGGGTAATTGGCTTTCAGATATCCTGTTTGGTAGGAGACGTATGCGTAACAGGTGGAGTGGGATTTATTGAATGCATACTGCGCAAAAGCCTCCCAGTCGGTCCATATTTTTTCAA
The DNA here is from genome assembly GCA_964601975.1 of uncultured Bacteroides sp. GTDB lineage: Bacteria > Bacteroidota > Bacteroidia > Bacteroidales. The sequence goes on along the minus strand of CAZRPW010000068.1, from coordinate 15,419 downwards.
TGGTTTTTTCAGGAATGCCGTTTTTCGAACAGCCTTCTTTGAACTTCACCTTGAGTTCGTCCATCATCTTCCTGATCTTCTTCCCCATCGCTTTTCGAAGCGAGTCGGCTTCTCCCCGGGTAAATCCGGCGAGCTTCCTGGAAAGCAGCATCACCTGTTCCTGGTATACTGTAATGCCGTAGGTGTCCTCGAGGTATTCCTCCATCTCCGGCTGGTCATAGACTATTTTTTCCTTTCCGTGCTTCCGGTTAATGAAGCTGGGAATGTACTCCATGGGTCCCGGCCGGTAAAGAGCATTCATGGCGATAAGGTCCTCAAAGCGGTTGGGCTTCAAGTCTTTCAGGTACTTCTTCATGCCCGGAGATTCAAACTGGAACAGGCCGGTGGTATCTCCCCTGGAGTAGAGTTCAAAGGTGGCAGGGTCGTCCATGGGGATATGGTCAATGTCCACTTCCAAACCTTTTGAAATCCGGATGTTATCGATGGCATCCTTGATTATGGAAAGGGTTTTTAGTCCCAGGAAATCCATTTTCAGCATCCCCACATCTTCCACGAAATGACCATCGAACTGTGTTACCAGCAGATTCGAATCTTTGAAACTGCATACCGGCAGGTGCTCCTTCAGATCGCTACGGCCAATAATTACTCCACAGGCATGAAGACCGGTCTGCCTGACCGATCCTTCTAGCCTTTCAGCAATCCGCAGGGTGTTGGAAATCAATGGGTTGCTTGAGCTTCGCTCGGCATTTAATTCGGGGACCTCTTCGAATGCCTTTTTGAAGGTGGTGCCGGGACGTTCGGGGACCATTTTTGCCAGCCTGTCAGCTTCGGGAAGCGGCAGTTTCTGAATTCTGGCCACATCCCTGATGGCCATCTTGGCAGCCATTGTGCCAAAAGTAATGATGTGAGCTACCCGGTCATGCCCATATTTTTCTACAACCCATTTCAGGACTTCTTCTCTGCCATCCTCGTCGAAATCGATATCAATATCAGGCATGGAGATTCGGTCGGGATTCAGGAATCTCTCAAACAGCAGGTCGTACTTTATCGGATCAATATCAGTAATCTTAAGGCAGTAGGCCACAACCGATCCTGCAGCCGATCCACGACCCGGACCCACGGATACCCCCATATTCCTGGCCGCTGCAATAAAGTCCTGTACAATCAGGAAATAGCCTGGGAATCCCATCCGCTCAATGGTTCCCAGCTCAAAATCGATGCGCTCCCTGACCTCATCTGTGATGGGATCGTACCTGAGCTTTGCTCCTTCATAAGTAAGGTGTTTCAGGTAGTCATCCTCATTGTCAAATCCCTCGGGAAGAGGATAATAGGGCATGATGGGGTCGGAGTTCAATTCGAAGGCTTCTACCTTCTGCGCTACTTCCATGGTGTTCCTTAGAACCTCGGGGTGATCTGAAAAGACTTCCCTCATTTCAGCCTGGGTCTTGAACCATTCCTGCCGGGTATACCTCATCCGCTTGGGGTCATCCAGGTCCCTGCCTGTGTTGAGACAGATCAGGTGATCGTGTGCTTCGGCATCATCCATATCCACAAAGTGCACATCGTTTGACGCCACACATTTCACCCCATGTTTTTGCCCCAGTTGGAAGAGAGTCCGGTTCACGAATACCTGGTCGTTGAAAACCATTTTATTCATTTCGGGATCGCTGGACTGGTGGCGTTGCATCTCCAGGTAGAAATCTTCACCGAAAATCCGCTTGTATTCCAGCAGAACCTTTTCGGCATCATCCACAGTTCTGTGCATGATGGCCTGAGGTATTTCGCCTCCGAGGCAGGCCGAGAGGCAGATAATTCCTTTGCTGTATTTCTCCAGGATTTCTCTGTCAATACGCGGCTTGTAATAGAATCCTTCGGTCCAGCCGAGCGAGATCATGGAAGTAAGATTCCTATATCCTTCCTTATTCTTTGCAAGTAATACAATGTGATCAAATGCATCCAGGTTCTTATCCTCCCTGGATAACCTCGAACGCCGTGCAATATAGGCTTCGCATCCAAGAATGGGTTTAATGCCCCGCTTGGTGGCTTCGTTGTGAAATTCCTTGACACCGAACATATTTCCATGGTCAGTGATGGCAACGGCCTTCATTTCATCATCAATCGCTTTCTTTAGCAGATTGGGAATGCTTGCTGCCCCGTCAAGAATTGAATACTGGGTATGAACATGCAGGTGGCAGAACTCCACCTCAGCATGTTCCGGGTCGGGATCAGACCACTGTCCGGATATTGTATCCGGACGGGTTGTTGTTTCCTGCCCATGATCTGTTTCAGGCTCTGTTTCCTTTTCTGCCGCTGGCTTCTCCTGTGGTGCTGAGGTCGGACTCTCCCAGTTTGAGGCATGGTTCAGACCAAGAAGTTTAACTCTTCCGGGATGTTTGGCGATGAAGGCCCTGTATTGCGCAGGACTCATATCCATGGACTCGGGGGTGATTACCTTCAGCCTGAGCAACTCCAGGAAACAGCGGGCGGTGGCCTCCACATCGGCAGCGGCATTGTGCGCTTCAGAAAACTGTTCTTCGAAAAGGAACTCATATAGCTCCATCAGTTTCGGAGGCTTGAATTTTCCACCCCTGCCGCCGATAATCTTCAGGTGGTCGGTACTGGAGCGCATGGTGCAGGCCTGTTTTAATTCCAGGAAATTGCTTTGTATTCCGCTCCTGTAAAATTCCGCCCCCAGGGCATTCATGTCAAACTTGATGTTATGACCTACCAGGACCCGGGTTTGCTCCAGAGATTTATTGAAGATAGACAGCGCCTCGTCCAGGGGGATTCCTTCTGTTTTTGCTTTTTCAGTAGAGATTCCGTGCACCTTTTCGGCTGAATACGGGATCTCAAAACCATCGGGCCGGATCAGTACATTGTCATTGCTGATCAGCTCTCCGCTTTCATCATGAAGCTGCCAGGCAATCTGCACCACTCTTGGCCAGTTATCTACCTCACTAAGAGGAGCATTGTCTCTTTTTGGAAGGCCAGTTGTCTCGGTGTCAAATATCAAAAACATAAAGGGTAAAGTTAGGTTAAATAGGCCCACGATTCACCCATGTTAATAAATTAGTAGAAGGATTTTCTCAAGCCTGCGCATCCTTTCTTTACAAACTTTACGGACTTTACAGACTTTATAAACTATTTTGCTACCTTTGCGACGCTTAAAATGTAGGTATTTAATCATTTAAATTTAAAAGAGTATGCCAGCAAAAATCAGATTACAAAGACAGGGTCGTAAATTTAAAGCGATCTACTCTATTGTAGTTGCTGATAGCAGGGCGCCACGAGATGGTAGATTTATTGAGGCATTGGGTCAGTATAATCCCAATACCAATCCTGCCACCATTGTTTTGGATTTCGACAAAGCCTTAGAATGGCTGCAGAAAGGCGCTCAACCTACTGATACATGTAGAGCTATCTTATCTTACAACGGAGTATTGTACAAAAAACACCTTCTTGAAGGTGTTAAAAAAGGTGCTTTTGACGAAGCTGAAGCCGAAAAACGTTTCCAGGCTTGGATGACTGAAAAAGAACAGAAAATCCAGGCTAAAATGGACAAGATTAAATCGGCTAAGGATTCTGATGAAAAGACCCGTTTCGAGGCAGAGACAAAAATCAAGGAAGAGAGAGCACAGGAGATTGCCAAGCGTCGTTCAGAGCTTATAGCTGCTGAGGAGGCTGCAAACGCCCCTGAAGTTGTAGAAGAAGTTGAGGAACCCGCTGCTGCTGAAGAACCCGCCAAGGAGGAACCCAAAGCAGAGGAACCCAAAGCAGAGGAAACTCCAAAAGAGGAACCCAAAGCAGAGGAAGCCAAAGCAGAGGAAGCTCCAAAAGAGGAACCCAAAGCAGAGGAACCCGCTATGGAGGAAGCCAAATCCGCCAAGGCGGACAAGGAGGAGCCCAAGGCTGAGGAACCCGCTAAGGAAGAAGCCAAATCCGCCAAGGCGGACAAGGAAGAGGACAAGAAGAAAGAGGAGTAAAATGCTCTTTCAATGACGGTCCAGGGAGGCGTAAAAGCCGGCAAAATCTCGAAACCGTATGGACTCCAGGGAGAAGTTCATATAATACTTATCCCTGTCGTAGCACAGAAATTGAAACCAGGAATCCCGCTGTTCATCGATATAGATGGACAGCGGGTTCCTTTTTTTATAGAGTCGCTTGACCTGGTCTCCAATGTACAGGCCATCGCGAAATTAGAATTTATTAATTCACTGGAAGAGGCCAGAGCCTATGTTGGCTATGAGGTGTTTCTTGATCAGCGGGATGCAGGTGATTCGGAGCAAAAGGCAAACAGGGTCGATGAAGTGCTGGGTTATCGTGTTATTGATTTGAATCTCGGGGAGATTGGGCGCGTTTCAGATATCGTTCCCAGTGAAATGAACCCGATGTGGGTGATTGAACATGCCGGAAAAGAAATCATGATTCCTGCTACGGACGATTTTATTCAAAAAATAGATCATAAGAACAGTTTGCTTCACCTGGATTTGCCAGAGGGCCTTACCAAACTGTAACACTATCTGGTTTTCATCGTCATTGGGTTGACAATTAATTTTTAACCTAAGTATATAACGATGAAAAAAGCTATTGAATCCCTGACTGCTCTAATCTTACTTTTCCTGATCTCTTCCTTCTCAGGCAGTGACCTTATGGCACAGGAAACCCGCGATCTGGATCCATTTACCGGCATCGGTATTGCCATCAGTGCGGATGTATTCTATACTCCCGGTAACAGCCATGAAATTAGAATTGAAGGTAATTCGAAGGATGTAAAGGACCTGGTTACAAAGGTCGAGAATGGATACCTGAAGTTAAAGTATGATGACTGGAAGATGAAACGTTCCAAGTTGACTATTTATATTACTTCAAAGGAGCTTGATAAAGTAGGTCTTTCCGGTTCTGGCGATTTTAAATCAGAGAAGCCTGTTCGTTCGGAAGAGATTACAATTGCCATATCCGGCAGTGGTACTGTATTATTCACTAATCTTGAGGCTGAAGAAGTGGATGTGAAGATTTCAGGCTCGGGCGATGTTATCCTGGAGAAGGGAAGGGCAGAAGAGGTGGATGTGAAGATAAGTGGTTCCGGAAATGTCCTTGCTGAGTACTTTGAAACTTCAGAATTTTCAGCCGGGATCAGTGGCTCAGGTTCGGTCCGCATTACCGTTCAGGATGAGTTGGAAACAAGGATCTCGGGCAGCGGGAGTATCTATTACCATGGAACCCCACAGCTAAACACTACATCTTCCGGATCAGGGAAGGTCAGGTCATTATAAGATACGGAGCGCCCCTCCGCCAGGCGGACGGGCTTACAGGAGCGGTTGCGAATGCAACCACCCGGACCGCCTGCATTGCAGGCGGTTTTTTTTTCTCCATATAAAGTGTAAATTGTACACCTATTCGTTTATACAATGGAGCTTTTTACTAATTAAAAACTAATAACATGATGAAAAAATTTACTTTACTACTATTTGCTGTGATGCTTGCTGTAGGTGCAGTTGCTCAAGATGCAACAATCTACAAGGCTTCAGTGGCTCCCGTGATTGACGGGGAGGTTGATGAGGTATGGGCAGAAGCAGAAGCAGAAATCAACATTGTGACTCCTTATCTGGATAACGTTGCTACACTGGGTGACCCGGGGGAAACAACCTGGCAGGCCTTATGGACTGATGAAGGGATCTATGTTTTACTGAGGGTTGGAGATGATGGATTTTATCCCCACTACATAGATGGAGTGAATAGTTGGGAGTATGACAAACCTGAAATCTATTTTGATGTCAATTATGAACTTGAGGATGCCGTAGGACCCAGTACTGCAAATTCGGGTCATTACCAGGTAGCCCCTGCCTTTGAAGACGGGTCGAATGATGGAACACTCAGGACCTGTGGATTTAATGGTACCGAAGGTGATTTCATTGAGTTTGCCTTTATGGTGGAAGATCCTAGTTATATTGCAGAGTATTTTATTCCTTTCGAAAATCTGGTGGACAAGGATGGAGTTGGAATTGACAAGACTGCAGATATGGGTTTTGATGTAACCATTATTGACAGGGAACCTGGAGATGATGCAGCCAATAGTGTAACCTGGATGAATAACGGTGCCAATGGTTCATCCTGGGTAAATATGGATGACTGTGGGGTTGTCGTTTTTGACGGGGCTGAAGCAGGAATTTATATTAGCTCTATCACACTTTCTGGTGACACTGAGATTGATGAAAACAATGGCACTCTGAATCTGGAGGCTGTAATTCTTCCTGAAGATGCTTCCAATAAGAAATTGATATGGTCAGTTGAGAATGGCACCGGAAGGGCCTCCGTTGATGCAAACGGGGTTGTTACCGGTATTGTTGATGGAGATGTTACAGTTACGGCATTAGCGTCGGATGGTTCATATGTGGAGACAAGTACAGTTATAACTGTCAGCAACCAGATTGTAACCAGGCCGGAACTTAACCTTATAAGGAATGGATATTTTGATGATTTGAAAGCGGATAACACTCCCAAGGAATGGAATATAAGTGAAGACACTTATGTGAATGATGAAGGTGTTTGTGTGATTGATCCTGTAGTTTCTGTGACAACACCACCCAATGTATGGGATGTCAGGTTGCAGCAGCAAGGTGGTTGGGGTCTGAATGTCGATGATATGTATGAATTCAGCTTTGTGATGTGGTCCGATGAGGCCGATACTTTTAATGTGGATTTTGAGGATGGCAGAGATGCAGTATCATATCAAAGGCTGGGAGATTCTAATCATGAGTATGCTGCAGGTCTATCTGACTGGACCTTCCAGAGCACGACGGAACCCGTAAAGTATATTTTTGATGTACAGTTTACACATCTCATAGTGGGGGAAAGCAATGAGCAGTTCCAGTTCATGCTTGGAAAACATGATCCTGTTGTATATATCGACAGTGTTGAGTTGGTTAATGAAAACGACCTGGCTTTGTTGACCGCCGACTATATTCCTGTTGAGATGATTACCATATCAGGTGATTCAAAGGTAGTTATAAATGAGACCCTTCAGCTGACTGCCGCCGTTGATCCCACTGACGCAACCCTTACAGGGGTGAACTGGAAAGTTGTTCCCGGAACAGGCTGGGCCAGCATTGATGAATCGGGCCTGCTTACCGGCGATACAGCTGGTTCTGTGGTTGTGGTAGCCATGGCCAGGGATGACAGCAAAGTTCTGGCTTCCCTTGATGTGTCGGTTACTTATCCTGTTGGAATGGAACAGCGCAAGGTAAATACGCTGAATGTGTATCCGAATCCTGCTGTAAACGAATTGAATATTGTTCTGACCCAGGATCATAACAGGGTAGCTATATATAATGCTGCCGGAATGGTAATGGATGAGCTTCTTGTAAACGGAATGGAATATACCCTGGATATTAGCAATTATGCTTCAGGAGTCTATTTTGTAAAGTCAGGTAAGCTGGTTACCAAGTTTGTTAAGTAGTTATTGATAGATTGGCGGGCTGTTTTCAGGGCCGCAAAATGGTGGATCTTCCGTTTTCATCCAGTTTAATGATGGCGGAAGGGGCAGAGGGAGTATTCTCATTCTGCCGCCAGTTAACCACGTAATCCACTTTTTGCCTGATCTCTGATTCGATGGCCCCGAAAGATGCCGGAGCAGGATTTCCCGAAATATTCGCTGATGTGGATACGATGGGGAATCCTGTTTCTTTTATAAGTTTTTGGCAAAATTCATCGGAGCTGATCCTGATTCCTACCGATCCGTCCTCAGCCAGCAGGTTGGGAGCGAGTCTGATGGCGCCAGGGTAGATAATGGTGGTTGGTTTTGTGACTGTTCTAATGATCTCCAGGGCCTCTTCAGGAAGCTGTTCCAGGTAGGTGCTGAGCATTTCAAGTCCCCCGGCAAGCACCAGCATGCTCTTGCTGTCGGATCGTTGTTTGATCTCGTAGATTCGCTGCACGGCATTCGCAGAGGTGGCATCACAACCGATTCCCCAGATGGTATCGGTGGGATAGAGGATAATGCCACCCGAGCGGACTACCTCAGCTGCTTTTTTTGCTTCCGCATCAATCATTTACACATTCCAGGTATACCTTATATAGGGCAGGAATGGTTTGCTCCTCCCTGAATTTCATGGCATGTGATCCGCCCTCCCTTACCAGCCGGTCGCGCAATGCTGTATCGTCCAGTATCTTTCGGATGGCATCAATCATCTGCTCATTATCATTGGGGTTGATAAGCAGGCCACCCTTGCCGGCAGTTTCTTCGAGACATCCTCCTGCAGAGGTGATTACGGGGACTCCCGAATTAAGTGCTTCAAGTATAGGGATTCCAAACCCTTCATAGGAGGAAGGATAGATAAATCCGCTTGAACCCTGGTAGATGGCAGGTAGGTCAGAGACCTGAACCTGGTCGAGAAAATGGATGTTTTGCATTCCTTTTTTCTCGATGTAGTTCTTCACCTGGTTGTAGTAACTGGTTTTTCGGCCTACCACTACCAGGGGACAATAAATATTACCCTTGTCAAGGGCTTCTATGATTTTGAGAAGGTTTTTACGTTCCTCGATGGTACCCACGTAAAGAAGGTAATCCTTCGGGAGGTTGAAACGCTGACGAATATACTGCTTATTCTCGGGGCTTACACGGTTGTAAAATTGCCTGTGACATCCCTGGTAAACCACCCTGATTCGTGATTCATCTACGCCAAGAAAACGGATAATATCCTGCTTGGTTTGTTCGCTGACTGCAATAATCCTGCTGGCGTTCCGGGCTCCGTATTGAGCCTTCTTTTTATAGACATACCTGTCGAATGGCTTGTATAACTCGGGATGTTCCATGAATATAAGGTCATGAATGGTAATCACCGACCGGATCATGGTTCTGTGTATGCCATAGGGGATTTCATTTGAGAGCCCATGATATACATGTACACCATCATCGTTCAGGCGGTGTGCCAGCCTGAAGCTTCGCCAGTAGGAGCTAAAATGGCTGCCGAGCTTTGTTTTAGGCCTTTTTATGGTTGTCCCTTCGGGTTCCTGGAAAAGGTCGGGATCGGCAATAGTCGGGGTATAAAGAAGGCAGTCATTTTCGGGGTAGAACCTGCAGACATTAGAAATTATATACCGGCTATAATTGCCCAGCCCACTGTAGTTATTGAAGGCTCGTTTAGCGTCAAATCCTATTCGCATCAGGCTGAAACATTATAGGTTCTCAGGGCATCGTTCAATGAAGTCTTGAGGTCGGTGGAGGGTTTTCTTTGTCCGATAATCAGCGCACAGGGTACCTGGTAGTCTCCGGCCGGGAAGCTTTTGGTATAGGATCCGGGGATTACAACAGAACGGGACGGTACGATTCCTTTCATCTCCACGGGTGAACTTCCTGTTACGTCAATAATACGGGTTGACATTGTAAGTACTACATTTGCACCCAGTACTGCCTCAGTCTCCACCTTTACACCTTCTACAACAATGCAGCGAGAGCCGATAAAACAGTTGTCTTCAATAATTACAGGGGCTGCCTGAACGGGTTCAAGAACTCCGCCAATTCCCACTCCGCCGCTGAGGTGCACGTTCTTCCCTATCTGTGCACATGAACCCACAGTAGCCCAGGTGTCAACCATGGTGCCTTCTTCCACATAGGCTCCTATGTTTACATAGGAGGGCATTAAGATGACCCCTTTAGATATATAGGATCCGTACCTGGCTACTGCATGTGGCACCACCCTGATCCCTTTTTCTTTGTATCCGCTTTTGAGAGGTATTTTATCATGGAATTCAAAGGGGGGAACCTCAATGGTTTCCATTTGCCTGATGGGAAAATAAAGGATTACAGCCTTTTTAATCCAATCATTAACGACCCATTGGGAGTCCACCTTCTCTGCTACCCTAAGCTCCCCCTGGTCCAACTGGTCCACTACCTTAGCAATGGCATCCCTTACCTCCAGGGCTTTTAATAGATCCCGGTTCTCCCAGGCCTCCTCAATGATTTTTCTCAGCTTCATTTTGTCTGTGATTTTTCCGTCCCAAAATTAATAACTTTCACGAGTCTGGCAGCCAGATAAAGGACAACAAGTGTAAATATAATGGTTGCTCCGGACGGGACATCCAGGTAGTAAGAAACAAGCAGGCCAATAAAGGATCCTGCAAAGCCGATTATTACGGAAACAATCATGATACTGCCAAATCGATTGGTGAAAAGATTTGCAATATTCTGGGGTATGGTTAATATGGAGAGCACAAGAATGATCCCGGCAATCCGGATGCTCAATACGATGGTGAGGGCCACCAGGATGATCAGGAGGTAATTCAGAAACATGACGGGTATTCCCCGTGTCCTTGCAAATTGCTCATCAAATGAAACGTAGAGAATCGGCCTGTATAGAATAATGAAAAAGCTGGTGATAACGATTGCCAGTGCAAGCATCAGCCATAGGTCGGTCGAATTCACCGTGATGATACTGCCAAAGAGGAAGCTCATTAAATTGGGTGCATAACCGGGAGTAAGATAGACAAAGATGATGCCCAGTGCCATGCCCAGCGACCACATGATAGCAATGATGGAATCATTCCGGATTACCTTTCTTCGGGTCAGGTTTTCGGTGGTCAAAGCAGCAATTACGGCAAAAATTGCGGCTCCGGCAAGGGGAGGAAAGCCGAGAAAGTAACCCAGTCCAACCCCTCCGAAGGAGGCATGTGTGATTCCTCCGCTGATGAAGACCATTCTCCTGGATACGATGTAGGTTCCGATAATGCCACAGCTTACCGACATAAGGACTGCGGAAATGAATGCATTCCTGAAGAAACCGTAGGTAAAAAGTTCAACTATGTCCATGAGTCTAGGGCTTGTGGGTTTTCATTACCCTGTGTGGAATGGGTCCATGGGTAATAATTTCGATGGGACAATTATATACCTTTAGTTGTTCTTCATTGATTTCATTGGATGGGTGGTAATGAAGATCACGGTTTACACAGGCAATAGATTTAATGTAGGGCGAGATGGTTCCAATGTCATGTGAAACCAACAGGATGGCCATGTTCTGGTTGAGTTCCTTCAGGAGCTGATACAGTTCCATTTCAAAACGGTTATCCACATGGGTATCCGGTTCGTCAAGTACCAGGAGTTTTGGAGATGAGACGATGGCCCTTGCAAGCAGCGTACGTTGCAGCTCACCTCCTGAAAGCTCCCCGATGGGCCTGTATTTCAGTGCTTCAAGCCCCGTCCTGTGAAGCGCCTTATTCAATTGGTCATTCCTGGATTTTTTCATACCGCTGCTCCTTCTAATACTACTGTTCAAGCCGGAAGACACAACTTCCTTTACAGTAATCGGAAAACTTTCATCCAGCTGGTTGCCCTGGGGCAGGTAGCCAATGTCTGAACGTCTGAAGGAATACTCGATAGTGCCTTTCAAAGGTTTCATCAGGCCCATCAGTATTTTCAACAGCGTGGTTTTCCCTCCGCCGTTTGGGCCAATAATTCCAATGAAATCGTTCTCCATGACATCAAGGGAGACCTTGCTCAGTACTGGTTTCCCCTGGTAACCCGCATACAGATCTCGTATTTGCAACAGGGGAGTTTTCATCGCCTTGCCTCCTTAAGTTTAGATGCAATCCGGATCATCTGGCCAGGCCAGTCATAGTCCAGTGGATTAATCTCAACAATTTCAGCACCGATCTCTTTTGATAGAATCTCCGCATTTTTTTTGTCAAATTCCATCTGTATGAATATGGTGGAAATGTGTTGCTCCCGGCCCAGGTCTGTGAGTTTTTTCATATGGGAGGGAGATGGGCTTTTGCCTTCCCATTCCAGGGAGCTTTGTTCAAGCCTATAATCCCTGGCAAAATAAGAAAGTGAAGGGTGGTATATCAAAAAACTGCTTCCCTCGCTGCCCGAAAGAATCTGTCCGATTTCCTGGTCCAGGGAATCCATCCTGACAAGCATCTTCTTCAGGTTATCTGCGATTTGTGCCGAATCTTCGGGTAAGAGCCGGTATAGTGCATTAGCTGTGTTTGAGACCAATATACTGGCATTCCTGGCCGACATCCAAATGTGGGGATCGACTCCGCCATGCTGATGTTCATGTGCATGATGGTCCTCATGTTCATCTTCGTGTCCGCTGCGGCGGATTAGCTGAATCCCATCTGACATACTGATCACCTCCATGGATGGGTTTACCGAACGAATTTTATCCATCCAGCTCAGTTCGAAACCCAGGTATCCGATACTCACATAAAGGTTAGAACGGGTAAGCTGACTCAGCTGGGAGACGGTGGGTTCGTAGGTGGCCGGACTGGCTCCTGTAGGTATCAAAACATTTACATCGATCAGCTCGCCTGCCAGTTGTTCGATGAAATATTTCTGGGGAAGTATGGAGACGCTGACAACCGGCGTTCCATCCAATGATTTTTGTTCCTGTTTACAGGATATGAACAGGATTAATGATGATATGAAGATCAGCGATTTAATTTTCATTTTTCTGCTTTGAAAAGAGTTTAACAAACGGAGTTCCTCTGGGCGGTACAGGATCGTGTCCGTGACCGCCCCATGGATGACAACTGAGGATTCGTTTTGTTCCAAGCAGGAGGCCTGTAATTGGACCGTGTTCGCGAAGGGCTTCTATGGCATACTGGGAACAAGTAGGCTGATAGCGGCAGGTTTTTGGAAGCCATGGGGAGATTATCCATTGGTAAATTTTCACCGGAACGATCAGAATCCAGACCAGTAGTGTTCTGATCCATTTGATCAGAAAAAAGCCATCTGAAGTGCTGCCCTGTTTTTGCTGGTTCTGCATGGTTGAAATTCTGTGCTGTAAAATTAACAATAATAGCTCAGTAATTTAGATCATTTCTTATGGGCTATATTTTCAATTTTGTGTATTTTCACGGCTAATTTTTACAATGAATCAGATAGTTCAATTATTTAATAACAATCTATAATTATGAAAGAGGCTGTAGCCATACTTTGCGCAGGTGGACCTGCTCCCGGAATTAATACTGTTATAAGCTCAGTTACTAAAATATTTAACAACAACGGGTACAATGTGCTGGGTATCAATGGCGGGTATAAAAGCCTGTTTGCCGATGAGCCAGCATTTGAATTCCTTGATTTTGAATATGCCGACCAGATCTACAGTCGTGGAGGTTCTGCTTTGAAAATGAGCAGGTACAAGCCTAAAGATGAGGAGTTTAAGATCGATTTTTTCAAGAAGAACAACGTAAAGTTGTTGGTTACAATTGGTGGTGATGATACAGCTTCCACGGCCAACCGTCTTGCAAAATTCCTTGCCAAACAAAAGATGGATGTGAAAAATATTCACGTTCCCAAAACCATCGATAACGACCTTCCACTGCCCGAGGGAACGCCAACCTTTGGATACCATTCAGCCAAGGAGGAGGGTGTTCGCCTTTGCACCACTATTTATGAAGATGCCCGAACCAGTGGGAATTGGTTTGTGGTTAGTGCCATGGGCCGCGAAGCGGGTCACCTTGCCTTCGGAATTGGGACTGCCTGCCACTACCCGATGATCATTATTCCTGAGATGTTCAACAAGACGAAAATCACCTTCGATAAGATTACCAAAATGGTGATCTCCTCCATGGTGAAGAGAAGAATTCTTGGGATTGATTATGGTGCGGCCATTATTAGTGAAGGTGTATTTCACTTCATGAGCGATGAAGAGATCATTGATACAGGTATTAATTTTACCTACGACGACCACGGTCACCCCGAATTGGGTAATGTGAGTAAGTCGCACATCTTCAATATGCTTGTCCAGCAGCATATGAAAAATCTGCGTATCAGTGTCAAGAGCCGTCCCGAAGAAATAGGCTATGAGCTCAGGTGCTGTCGCCCCATCGCTTATGACCTCTCCTATGCCACAAGGCTTGGATTGGGAGTATTCAGCCTGTTTTCACAAGGGGAAACCGGTTGTATGACTACCATCGATCGCGGAGGGAAGATTACTCCCCTCTACCTTAAAGATGTAGAGGACGAAAAGGGGAAGGTTAAACCCCGCCTGGTGAATGTTGATTCTGAATCCGTTCAGGTGATTTTTAAAAGCAATCTACACTACATTACAAAAGCAGATTACAGGGCAGCAAAGAAGTATGTGCAGGATCCCGAAGAGTATGATTTCATGAAGATTTTGAAGTGGGATGAATAAACTGATTGCTGCAGCCATTGATTTTTATCGATTATTGGGTTACTTTTAAAAGAAAAAAACCATGGCAAAGGCGATAGGGAGAAAAGGGACGATAGGTATTTTAACTGGCGGCGGGGATGTGCCTGGATTAAATCCGGCCATTCGTGCCGTTACTATTAGGGCCCTGCGTGAGGGATACCAGGTAATTGGCCTGAGGAAGGGCTGGTCGGGTATCTCTGAAATTATTCGGGAAAAGGGTGCAGATAACTCGGAGCACTTCGTGGTGCTCTCCGAGCAAATTGTAAATAAGGCAGGTCGTACCGGCGGAACCTTCCTACATACTTCAAGGATCAATCCCAGCAAAGTCTTAAAGGAAGATGTCCCCCACCATCTAAAATCAATCTATAAAAAGGAAGTTAATGATCTCACATCTGAAGTGCTTGAAAATTTGGCTTTCCTGGGGATCGATTACCTGATACCCATTGGTGGTGATGATACCCTCAGCTATGCCGTTCGGCTTTACCAGGAGGGCTTCAAGGTGATTGCCATTCCAAAAACCATGGACAACGATGTTCCTGGAACAGATTACTGCATAGGTTTTAGTACCTGCGTAACGCGGACCATCAATATGACCAATACCCTCCGAACTTCAGCCGGATCTCATGAAAGGATCCTGGTAATGGAGGTGTTTGGCCGATATGCAGGATTTACCGCCATGATTCCTACGATGGCCGGAGCAGCAAATCGCTGTGTAATTCCCGAGCACAAATTTGATGTGACTAAACTTACAGAGCTTTTGGTCGAAGACAGAGTTCAGAACCCAAGCAATTATTCAGTGGTACTGGTTTCTGAAGGCGCCACCTTCAAGGGCATGGATGAAATGATGTTTAAGGATGGGGTTAAAGACGCCTATGGTCATGCTAAATTGGGCGGGATCGGTACTACGGTGGCAGATATGATTAAAAGGGAGTCTGCACAATTCAACAAAGGAATTCCCATCAATGTGATCAGCCAGCATCTTGGCTACCTGGTACGTGGAGGCGATCCCGATGCCATTGATTCAATCGTACCTATGGCCTATGGAAACCTGGCCCTGGATCTGATCCTGAAAGGGATTCACGGGCGACTGGTTGTGCTAAGAAACGGACGCTACGATAATGCTCCACTTGATGTGGTCACCAGCAGTAAAAAGCTGGTGGATGTAAAGAAGCACTACAATACAGAACGACTTCGTCCGCACTTTAAGAGTTTCGAATTCCAACCCCTCTTTATAATGAGTGGCACTTGATAGTCGAAAGTCATCAAGTC